>NZ_JBEPDU010000045.1:0-47608 GCF_040300525.1 Saccharopolyspora sp. NPDC000359
CTGGCTCGCGCGGCGGTCGGTCCAGGCCGCCACCGGGCGCAGCACCAGCAGCGCCAGCTTCGGCGCGAGCAGGATCACCGCCAGGGCGCACAGGACCGCACCGGCCATGCCGATGACCCGCTCGGCCGTGCTCAGCGCGGTGTCCGAGGTGGCGATGATCGCGCCCGCCCCGATGAACAGGCAGCCCAGGCCAGCCGTCGTCCGGCGGCGCAGCGCGGCCGGTGGCAGCACCGCGTCCATGCGCAGCGCGGCCAGCGGGGGAACGGACGCTGCCCGGCGCGCCGCACCGGACGCGGCCAGCACGGTCACCACGATCGCCGCCGCGTAGCCGGCGACGATCCCGATCGGCGGCACGCTGTACTGCACCGCGTCGTCGGGCTGCAACGCGCGGAAGGCGACCAGCCCGAGCCCGACGCCCAGCAGCGCGCCGAGCGTGCCACCGGCCAGTGCCAGCGCGGTGGCCTCCACGACCACGCTGCGGCGGACCTGGCCGCGGTGCGCCCCCACCGCGCGCAGCAGCGCGAACTGGCGGGTCCGCTGGGTGACCAGCAGACCGAAGGTGTTGGCGATGACGAAGCTGGCCACCAGCAGCGCGACCGCGGCGAACGGCAGCAGCTGGGCCAGCGTGTTCTGCGCCGTGGTGTTCGCCGCCCGCTGGGACTCGGCGACCACGTCGGCGCCGGTGAGCACCTCGGCGCGGTCGCCGAGCAGCTGCCCGGCAGCGGTCTTGGCGGCCGCCGGATCGGTGCCGGGGGCGGTGCCGAGCTCGATCCGGGTGAACCGGTCGCCGAACAGCTGGACCGCGGTGGCCTGGTCGTAGGCGACCGCCGGGACGTTCTCCGCAGGGCCCTCCTCGCGCTGCCCGAGCGGGCGGTAGTCGAAGGTGCCGACCACCACCGGGTGATCCTCGCGGCCGTCCGGCAGCAGCACCCGCGCCTGCTGGCCGAGCTGGACCTGCGCGGTGCGCAGCTGATCCCGGCCCACGGCGACCTCCCCGGCGTTCTGCGGCGCGCGGCCTTCGCGCAGCACGAACCGGCCGGTGTCGTCCCAGTTCGTCGCGGCGCGGTCGTGCCCGATCGGGACCAGCTTGCCGTCGGCGGAGACCAGGCCCGCCCGCCCGGAGACGACGGCGGTCGAGGACACCACGCCGGGCAGCTCGCCGAGCCGGTCCCGGTCGGCGGGGGTGAACTCGGGCTCGTCGCCGCTGCCGCGCGCCACCACCCCGACGTCGCCGCGGGCGTCGCCGCTGGACAGCGTCTTGGCCAGCGAGTCCGACACCACCCAGCTGGCGACCACGAAGGCGACACCGGAGGCGATCGCCACCAGCGTCATGGCGACCCGGGCCCGGTGCCCGAACAGGTCGCGCAGCATCGCGCGCAGCATCAGACGGCCCCCTTCTCCAGCGACTTCATCCGGTCCAGAACGCCGTCGGCGGACGGGCCGTAGAGCTCGTCGACGATCTTGCCGTCGGAGAGGAACAGCACGCGGTCGGCGTGGGCGGCGGCGGTCGGCTCGTGGGTCACCATGACCACGGTCTGGCCCAGCTCGTCCACGCAGCGCCTCAGGAACTCCAGAATGTCGGCGGAGGACTTGGAGTCCAGCGCGCCGGTGGGCTCGTCGGCGAAGACCACGTCCGGGCTGGTCACCAGCGCGCGGGCCAGCGCGACCCGCTGCTGCTGGCCGCCGGAGAGCTGGCTGGGGCGGTGCTCGAGGCGGTCGCGCAGCCCGACCGCGTCGACGATGGTGTCCACGTGCTGCTGGTCGGGGCGGCGGCCGGCCAGGTCCAGCGGCAGCAGCACGTTCTCCCGGGCGGTGAGGGTGGGCAGCAGGTTGAAGGCCTGGAAGACGAATCCGACGCGGTCCCGGCGCAGCTCGGTGAGCTGGGCGTCGGTGAGACCGGTGAGCTCGGTGTCGCCGATCCAGACCTGCCCGGAGGTCGGCGCGTCCAGGCCCGCCACGCAGTGCATGAGGGTGGACTTGCCCGAGCCGGACGGGCCCATGATGGCGGTGAACTGCTCGCGTCCGAAGCTCACGTCGACGTCGTCGAGCGCGGTGATGCGGGCATCGCCCGAACCGAACACCTTGTTCAGGCCAGCGGCGCTGACCGCAGCGGCGGAGGTTGTCATACCGGAGATCTTCCGGTCGCGCGCGCGGCCGCACGTCGGCCGAAGGAATCGGATCGGTGTCACCAAAGTTGCAGCCGCCCCCGGCCGATCGCGCCGGGTGCCGGATCGCCCCCGATCGGTAGGCTCTTCGCCCGTGGTGAGCAACGGGGAGGACGTGGCCGGCGGTCGGTTGCGGCGGCTGGTGCACGAGGCGCGGCCGGTGGCGCTGCAGCTGGCCGTGTTCGCGGGCAGCTTCCTGCCGCTGGGGCCGTCCATCGCGTTCCCGGGGTGGGAGCCGATGGGCGCGCCGAAGCTCGCAGTGTGCGCGGTGATCGGGGTGGCCTCCGCGCTGGCGGTGCGGATGCGGCCGCGGCGGACCTGGCCGCTGTTCGCGATCGCGCTGGTCAGCTGGTTGGCGGTGTCGGCCTGGCCCGCGCTGTGCGTCGCGTCCTACACCGCGGCTGCGGTCTTCCAGCGCACCAGCCGGTTGCTGGCCTACGTGGTGGTGGCCTCGCTCTCCGCCGCGCTGCCCGGGGTCGTGGCCATCGCCGCCGACCTTCCCCGGGCCAACTGGTCGTTGGAGAGCTCGCTCGGAGCGGCGGCGCTGTTCGTCGGGCTGCCGCTGATGGTCGGCCTCTGGAGCGCCGCCCGACGCCAGGTGGTGCGCGGGCTGCGCGAGCGGGCCGAGCAGCTGGAGCTCTCCCAGGCCGCCAAGCAGGAGCAGGCGCGGTTGCAGGAGCGCTCCCGCATCGCCCGCGAGATGCACGACGTGGTCGCGCACCGGGTGACGCTCATGGTGCTGCACGCCGGAGCCATCGAGGTCAACGCCCAGGACGGCGAAGTCGTCCGGGAAGCGGCGCTGATCCGCAGCACCGGCCGGGAGGCGCTGGCCCAGCTCCGCGAGGTGCTCGGGGTCCTGCGCGCCTCGCAACCGCCCGCCGAACCGGTGGCCCAGCCCAACCTGGAGGCGGTGCAGGCCATGGTGCGGCGGTCGCGCTCGGCCGGGCTCGACATCGGCATCCGGCACGAGGGGGAGCTGTCCGACCTCCCGGTCATGGTCCAGCACACCGCGTACCGGGTCGTGCAGGAGGCGCTGACCAACGCGCACAAGCACGCCGGTTCGGCCCGCACCGAGGTCCTGCTCCGGCGCCGCGACGGGGAGCTGCTGGTCGAGGTGCACAACGCCGCCCCGCGCGAGCGCACCGCGCCCATCCCGGGAAGCGGCCTCGGCCTGGTCGGCTTGCGGGAGCGCGTGGAACTGCTCGGCGGGCGGTTCCACGCAGCGCCCGGTTTCGACGGCGGTTTCACGGTGTCCGCGCGGATACCGCTGGACGCGGCCGGCTGATGTCCACAGTGGTCGGACGGCGGTGCTGTCCGAAGAGGCCTTAACCCCACGCTGAAAACGCCCGGAGGTTCGTTCCGGGCGTTTTTTCGCGCTGGCTTACGGAGGTTGACCCCCTTCGCGGCCGCTGGCTAGCTTTCGACCTCACGAGGAGGCCGTGTCACGCGGCCGCACTTCCCCGCGGGTGGGCCGGGCGCTCGACGTCCGCCGGACGCACCCGAGCACCCCCCACCTGCCGCACGCGGTTCGAAGGCGGCTTGCCGAGGAGTTCTTCCGGGAGGGAGTCGAGAGCACCGATGACGGACCTGACGCAGGCCGTGCACGCGGTGGAGCTGATCCGGGCCAGGGCTTCGCAGCGACCGGAGCAGGACGCGATCATCCGGGTCCGCGACGCCAGGGACAGGCAGGACGAGCGGCTTTCCTACGCCGAGCTGGACCGGCGGGCCCGCGCGATCGCCGACCTGCTGAGCGGTCGCTGCCGACCGGGTTCGCGGATCCTGCTGCTGCAGCCGCCGGTGGACTTCACCACGAGCTTCCTGGGCTGCCTGTACGCCGGGATGGTCGCAGTGCCCGCGCCGTTGCCGGGACGTTTCCGGCACGAGCGCAGGCGGGTGCGCGGCATCGCCGAGGACGCCGGGATCTCGGCGGTCCTCACCGATCCGGGCCACGGGGCCGAGGTCGAGGAGCTCGTCGGCGAACTGCGCCTCGACGGGGTCGAGGTGCTGGCCACCGACGGTGCCGACCTGCCCGGCGACGCCTGGTCGGCGCCCGCGATCGGCCGCGACGACCTGGCGATGCTGCAGTACACCTCCGGCTCCACCGGCGACCCCAAGGGCGTCATGGTGACCCACGGCAACCTGCTGGCCAACGCCGCGGCGCTGGCCGGTGGTCTCGGCATCGCGGAGGGCACCCGCTTCGGCGGCTGGGCCCCGCAGTTCCACGACATGGGGCTGTTGGCGCAGACGCTGCCCGCGCTGTTCCTCGGCGGCAGCTGCGCGCTGATGACCCCCACCGAGTTCATCAAGCGCCCGCACCAGTGGCTGTGGATGATCGACCGCTACGACATCGCGTGGTCCCCGGCCCCGAACTTCGGCTACGAGCTGTGCACCCGGCGCGCGGTGGACGAGGAGCTGGCGGGGTTGGACCTGTCGCGCTGGCGCTACGCGGTCAACGGTTCCGAGCCGGTGCAGGTGTCCACGATGGAGGCATTCGCCGAGCGGTTCGCGGCGCACGGCTTCCGGGCCGAAGCGTTCAGCCCGTGCTACGGGCTCGCCGAGGCCACCGTGTACGTCTCGGGGGTGGCCGACCGCGGGCCGGTGGCGGTCCGCGTCGACCCGGACCGATTGGAGCAGCACGAGTTCGTGCCCGTCACCGAGGGCGGTCGGCGGCTCGTCGCGCACGGCCCGGCGGCCGACTACGAGGTGCGGATCGCCGACCCGGTCACGGGTGCGGAGCTGCCCGGAGGGCGCATCGGCGAGATCTGGTTGCGCGGCAACAGCGTCGCGCGCGGGTACTGGCAGCGGCCGGACCAGACGGAGGCCACCTTCCGCGCCGGGCCCGGTGACGGGGAGTTCCTGCGCACCGGCGACCTCGGCACCGTCCACGACGGCGAGCTCTACCTCACCGGCCGCCGGCGCGAGGTGCTGATCATCCGCGGCCGCAACCTCTACCCGCAGGACCTGGAGCAGGAGATGCGGCTGCGGCACCCCGAGCTCGGCAGCGTCGGAGCCGCGTTCGCCGTGCCCCTCACCGGCGGTGGCAGCGAGCACGCCGTGGTGCTGACCCACGAGGTCCGGCCGAACCTGCCCGAGGACGTGCTGCGGGACCTGGCGCGGCGGATGAAGCACGAGGTCGCCGACGAGTTCGGTGTGTCCGTCGGCGGCATCGTGCTGCTGGCGCGCGGCGGGGTGCGGCGCACCACGAGCGGGAAGGTCCAGCGCGCCGAGATGCGGTCGCTGTTCCTCGCCGGGGACCTGGTCGCGCAGTTCGCCGACGTCGACCGGCGGGTGCCGGTGGCGGCCGTCGAGCAGGAGGGGATGTCGCGATGACCGCGAACGACTGTCCGACCGGCGTGCCGGTGGCGGAGTGGCGCACCTGGTTGACCGAACGCCTGGCCCGGCACCTGGAGGTGGACGCCGCCCGCATCGAGCCGGACGTGCTGCTGGCCGACTACGGGCTGGACTCGGTGCGCGCGGTGGCCCTGGTCGCCGACATCGAGCAGCGCAGCCAGCAGGAGTTCGGCGCGGACCTGGTGTGGGAGCACCCCACGGTCGCGGCGCTGGCGGAGTTCCTGGGCCGCGGAGCGAGCACACCGGATCGGTGAACGGGCGCCGGATCGGTCGTCCGAGCGGGAATGGGGCAAGGGAGCGCAGGTTGACGATGTCCGGAGTCGAGTTCGCCCTGTCGGCCGCCCAGCGGGGGGTGTGGGTCGCGCAGGAGCTGCAACCCGGCAGCCCGCTCTACCACTGCGGTGTCTGCTTCGAGATCGACGGCGCGCTGGACGCGGCGCTGCTGGCGCGGGCGGTGCGGCGCGCGGTGGCGGAGACCCAAGCCCTGCGGGTGTCCTTCGTGGACGGACCCGGCGGCCCGCGGCAGCTGCTGCACGACGAGGTGGACGCGCCGCTTCCGCTGGTCGAGCTCGACGCCGAACCCGACCCGGAGGCCGCGGCGCAGCGCTGGATGCGCGCCGACCTGGCCGCCCCGGCGGATCTGCTGGGCGGTCGGCTGTTCGGCCACGCCCTGCTGCGGCTGGCACCGGCGCGGCACCTGTTCTACTTCCGCTACCACCACATCGTCCTGGACGGGTGGGGGCAAGCCCTGCACACCCGCCGCGTCGCGGAGATCTACCGCGCCCTGGTGGCTGGCGGTGATCCCGGCCCGTCGCCGTTCGGCTCGCTGCCCGACCTGCTCGCCGAGGACGCCGCCTACAGCGGTTCGGCGGCGCACGAGCGCGACCGCCGGTACTGGCTCGACCGGTTCGCCGACGCACCGGGCCCGCTGCTGCTGGCCGGAAGCTCCGCGCAGGCGCAGCCCGCCGAGCTGCTCAGCACCGAGTGGCTCCCGGAGCAGCACGTCGACTCGTTGCTGGCGCTGACCCGCTCCGCCCGCACGCGCTGGCCGTCGGTGTTCACCGCGGCGCTGGCCACCTACCTGCACCGGATCGCCTCGGTCGACGACCTGGTGCTCGGCATCCCGATGGCCGGGCGCACCACGGCCACCGCGCTGGCCACCCCGGCCATGATGACCAACGAGCTGCCCCTGCGGATGCCCGTCCGGCCGTGGCGGGGGCTGCCCGACCTGGCCGAGCGGGCCGGGCGGGAACTGATCAGCGCGGTCCGGCACCAGCGCTACCGGGGCGAGGACCTGCACGCCGAGCTCGGCCGCTCCGGCGCCGACCTGCTGGCCGGGCCGGTGCTCAACCTGGTCACCTTCGACCAGGCGGTCCGGTTCGGGGAGCGGCCGTCGGTGGCGCGCCAGCTGTCCACCGGCCGGGTGCGCGACCTCGCGGTGCACGTCTACGGCACCCCGGACGGGGCCAGCGGGATCAGGGTCGACTTCGTCGCCAACCCGGCGCTGTACGACCACGACGAGGTGCTGGCGCACCGCGACCGGTTCCTGGACTTCCTGGGGCGGCTGCTGGACGCGGGGGACGCGCCGGTCGGCCGGTGCGGGCTGCTGGGCCCGGCGCGGCGCCGCGAGATCCTGGAGGACTGCCACGAGACGGGCGCGGCGGCGCAGCCGGTGCTGCCGGTGCGCTTCGAGGAGCAGGCCCACCGCAGCCCGGACCGCACCGCCGTGGAGTCCGAGACCGGAACGCTGTCCTACGCCGAGCTCAACGCGACCGCCAACCGGCTGGCCCGGCACCTGGTCGAGCGCGGTGCCGGTCCCGGGACGCTCGTGGCGGTGGCGCTCCCGCAGTCCGCCGACGCCGTGGTCGCCCTGCTCGCGGTGCTGAAGTCGGGCGCCGGGTACGTCCCGGTGGACCCCGAGCACCCCGCCGACCGGATCCGCCACCTGCTCGCCGACAGCAGGCCGCACCTGGTGATCAGCACCGGCGAGCTGCTGGGTGCGCTGCCGCTGGACGGGATCGCGGCGGTGGCCATCGACAACGCACCGCTGGCGCAGCACTCCGCCGCCGACCTGCTCGACACCGACCGCCTGGCGCCCCTGACCCGGCAGCACCCGGCGTACGTCATCTACACCTCAGGGTCGACCGGGCGGCCGAAGGGCGTGGTCGTCGAGCACCGCAGCCTCGACGACTACCTGGAGCACGCGGCGCGGGCGTACCCGGCGGCCACCGGCTCCGCCCTGGTGCACTCACCGCTGTCGTTCGACCTGACGGTCACCGCGCTGTTCACCCCGCTGGTCAGCGGCGGTCGGGTGCGCATCGGAGGGATGACCGAGGAGGCGGTGCGGCGCTTCGGGCGCTCGACGCTGGTCAAGGCCACGCCCAGCCACCTGGAGATGCTGGAGGCGCTGCCGGATGAGGCGTCCCCCAGCGGGTGCCTGATCCTGGGCGGCGAAGCCCTCTACGGCGGGATGCTCGAGAAGTGGCGGGCCCGGTTCCCCGACGTGCCGGTGCGCAACGCCTACGGGCCGACCGAGGCGACGGTGAACTGCGCGGAGTTCCGCCTCGAGCCCGGCGAGCCGACCCCGTCCGGCCCGGTGCCCATCGGGCGCCCGTTCCGCAACACCCGGATGTACGTGCTGGACGCGGCGCTCCAGCCGCTGCCGCCGGGCGCGGTGGGGGAGCTGCACATCGCCGGGCCCGGACTGGCGCGCGGCTACCTGGGCCGACCCGACCTGACCGCGGAGCGGTTCGTGGCCGACCCGTTCGGCGAACCGGGCTCCCGGATGTACCGCACCGGCGACCTGGCCCGGTGGAACGCCGACGGGCAGCTGGAGTTCGCCGGGCGCACCGACTCGCAGGTGAAGGTGCGCGGCCACCGCATCGAGCTCGGCGAGATCGAGTCGGTGCTGGCCGAGCATCCCGGGGTGGCGCACACCGCGGTGGTGGTGCGGGAGGACCAGCCCGGCGACCGGCGGCTGGTGGCCTACGTCGCCACCGATGACGAGGCGTTCGACGAGGACGCGCTGCGCGAGCACGCGCAGCGCGAGCTCGCCCCCTACATGGTTCCCGCCGCGGTGGTGGTGCTCGACTCGCTGCCGCTGACCCGCAACGGCAAGGTGGACCGCGGGGCGCTCCCGGCACCTGTCTACCGGGTCGGTGGCCGCGCGCCGCGCGATCCGCGGGAAGCGGCGCTGTGCGCGCTGTTCGCCGAGGCGCTCGGCGTGCCGCGGGTCGGCATCGACGACGACTTCTTCGCGCTGGGCGGGCATTCGCTGCTGGCCACCCGGGTGGCCGCCGAGATCCGGTCCCGGACCGGGGTCGAGATGTCCGTCCGGCAGGTGTTCGACACCCCCACGGTGGCCGGGATCTCGGAGTTCCTCGCCGGTGCGGCCGACACCGCTGCGGCGCCGCCCGCACTGGTCCCGCAAGACCGGCCTGCGCGGATTCCCGCTTCGCACGCCCAGCACCGCTGGTGGTTCCTCAACCGGCTCGACAGCGCGAGCTCCACCTACAACATCGCCGTTCCGCTGCGCCTGCGCGGCCAGCTCGACCGCGACGCGCTGCGCGGGGCGCTGTGCGACGTGGTGCGCCGGCACGAGACGCTGCGCACGGTGTTCGCCGAGGACGAGATCGGCCTGCACCAGGTCGTGCTCTCCCCGGAGCAGGCCCGCCCCGACCTCGACCAGGTGCGGACCGTGCGCGCGGAGCTGGACTCCGCGCTGGTCGCGGCATCGCGGTGCGAGTTCGACCTGGCCACCGACCCGCCGTTGCGGACCTGGTTGTTCACCGTCGACGACGCCCCGGACGAAGCTGTCCTCCTGCTGCTGGTGCACCACGTGGCCGGGGACGGCTGGTCGATGCAGCAGCTGGCCGCCGACGTGGCCGCCGCGTACCGGGCCCGGTGCTTCGGCCGGGCCCCGGACTGGCCGGAACTGCCGCTGCAGTACGCCGACTACGCGTTGTGGCAGCGCAGCGCACTCGGTTCGGAGACCGATCCGGCCAGCCCGCTGGGCCGCGGCCTGGCGTACTGGCGCAGCGCGCTGGAGGGCATCCCCGACGAGCTCGCGCTGCCGACGGACCGGCCGCGCCCGGCCGTCGCCTCGCACCGCGGCCAGCGCCTGGAGTTCGAGGTGCCGGCCGCCCTGCACGAGCAGCTGCGCGAGCTGGCCCGATCCACCCGGACCAGCGTGTTCATGGTGGTGCAGGCGGCGATGGCGGTCCTGCTCACGCGGATGGGCGCCGGAACGGACGTGCCGATCGGGATCCCGGTGGCGGGCCGCCAGGAGGCCGAGGTCGCCGATCTGGTCGGGGTGTTCGTCAACACGCTCGTGCTGCGCACCGACACCGCGGGAGACCCGACCTTCGTCGAACTGCTCGCCCGCGTGCGGGACACCAACGTGGCGGCCTACGCGCACCAGGACGTGCCGTTCGAGCGGTTGGTCGAGGAGCTCCAACCCGACCGCTCGCTGTCCCGGCACCCGCTGTTCCAGGTCATGCTGAGCTGGCAGAACACCTTCCGGCAGGACGGCATCGAGGCGATCAACGAGATGCCGGGGCTGCAGGTGGAGCTGCTCGAAGCGGACGCGGGCGGCGCGGAGTTCGACCTGTCCGTGGACCTCGGCGAGAACCTCACCGCGAGTGGCGACGCCGCCGGGCTCACCGGCGGAATCCGCTACAGCGCCGACCTGTTCGACCCGGACACCGCACTGCGGATCGCCGCCCGCCTGGTGCGGACGCTGGAGTCGGCGGTCGCCGACCCGGGGCGGCCGGTCAGCACCGTCGACGTCCTGGAACCCGCCGAGCGGCAGCGGATGCTGGTGGACTGGAACGACACCTCCCGCGACGCGGCGGAACTCCTCCCGGCGCTGTTCGCGCGGCAGGTGCGCAGCACTCCCGCAGCAGCAGCCGTCGAGCAGGGCGGGCGCGTGCTCAGCTACGCCGAGCTGGACGCGCGGGCGAACCGGCTGGCGCGCTACCTGATCGGCCGAGGCGCAGGGCCGGAGTCGATCGTCGCGGTGGCGCTGCCCCGCTCGCCCGAGCTGATCGTGTCGCTGCTGGCGGTGCTCAAGTCCGGAGCCGCCTACCTCCCGGTGGACCCGGACTACCCGGCGGAGCGGGTCGAGCACCTGCTGACCGACGCCCGGCCTGCGGTGGTGCTGGCCAGCTCGGGCACCGCCCTGCCCACCGGCGTGCCGGTGGAACTGGACCGGCTCGACCTGGACGGGTTCCCGGACAGCGAGATCACCGATGCCGAGCGCACTGCGGCGCTGCGGGCCCAGCACCCGGCGTACGTGATCTACACCTCGGGTTCCACCGGCCGCCCGAAGGGCGTGGTCGTGCCGCACGCGGGCATCGGCGACCTGGCGGCGACGCAGATCCCGCGGTTCGGGGTCGGCCCGGACAGCCGGGTGCTGCAGTTCGCCTCGCCCAGCTTCGACGCCTCCATCTCGGAGATCTGCATGGCGCTGCTCGCGGGCGGCTGCCTGGTGCTGCCCGACGCCGACGAGCGCGAGCCCGGTGAACCGCTGGCGCGGACGTTGCTGAACCGCCGCATCACCCACATCACGCTGCCACCGGCCGCGCTCGCGGTGCTCCCGCCCACCCGGTCGCCCGAGGGGCTGACCGTGGTGGTGGCCGGTGACGCGGCGCCCGCGGACCTGGTCGAGCAGTGGGGCGAGCGGTGCACCCTGTTCAACGCCTACGGCCCCACCGAGACCACTGTGGACGCGACCAGCTGGGCGCACCGCAGCGGGATCGGTGCCGCGGTGCCGATCGGCACGCCATCGGTGAACACGCGGGTCTACGTGCTGGACGAGCTGCTGCGCCCGGTCCCGGCCGGGGTGCTCGGCGAGCTGCACGTGGCCGGGAGCGGAGTGGCCCGCGGCTACCTCGGGCGCCCGGACCTCACCGCGCAGCGGTTCGTCGCGAACCCGTTCAGCGGTGACGGCGAGCGCATGTACCGGACCGGCGACCTGGTGCGCTGGAACCGGCGCGGCGAGCTGGAGTTCGCCGGTCGCGCGGACGACCAGGTCAAGATCCGCGGCTTCCGGGTGGAGCCGGGGGAGATCGAGTTCGCGCTGTCCGAGCACCCGGAGGTCCAGCAGTGCGCGGTCGTGGTCCGCGAGGACCGGCCCGGCGACCGGCGGTTGGTCGCCTACGTGGTCACCACCGGCGCGATCTCGGCGGAGACGATGCGCGCGCACCTCGCGGCGCGGCTGCCGGAGCACCTGGTGCCGACGGCGTTCGTGCAGCTGGACGAACTGCCGGTGAACTTCAACGGCAAGGTGGACCGGCAGGCGCTGCCCGAGCCCGACGGGGCGCGGGCCGGGACCGGGCGGGCACCGCGCGGTCCCCAGGAGGAGATCCTGTGCGAGCTGTTCGCCGACGTGCTGGGCACGACGGTGGTCAGCATCGACGACAACTTCTTCCACCTGGGCGGGCACTCGCTGCTCGGCACGCTGCTGGCCTCCCGGATCCGCTCGGTGTTCGGCGCCGAGATCACCATCCGGCAGCTGTTCACCACGCCGACCGTGGCCGGGTTGTCGGCGGTCCTGGACGAGTTCAGCGGCCGGGACCGCACCCCCGTCCGGGCGGCGGAGCGCCCCGAGCGGCTGCCGCTGTCGTTCGCCCAGCAGCGGATGTGGTTCCTGAACAAGCTGGAGGGCCCGAGCGCCAGCTACAACGTGCCGCTGGCGCTGCGGTTGCGGGGCGGGCTGGACGTCGCGGCGCTGCGGGCGGCGCTGTCCGATGTGGTCGGCAGGCACGAAACGCTGCGCACCGCGTACTTGGAGGACGAAGCAGGGCCGTACCAGGTCGTGCGCCCGCCCGCCGAGGTGGACCTGGAGGTCGTGGCGGTGTCGGCGGACCGGGTGCGGGCCAGCGTCGTCGAGGCCGCGCGGCGCGGGTTCGACCTGGCCACCGATCCGCCGTTGCGCGCCGCGCTCTTCGCCGTCGGTGGTGCTGCCGGGGAGTCGGACGAGCACGTGCTGCTGATCGTGCTGCACCACATCGCTGCCGACGGCTGGTCGCTGCCCGTGCTCACCCGCGATCTGGCCGTGGCCTACGAGGCGCGGTTGTCGGGCGGTGCCCCGGGGTGGTCGGAGATCGCCGTGCAGTACGCGGATTTCGCGTTGTGGCAGCGGGACTTCCTGGGTTCGGAGGAGGATCCGGGGAGTGTGGTGGCGGGTCAGCTGGAGTACTGGCGCACCGCGTTGGCCGGGTTGCCCGAGGAGCTGCCGCTGCCGGTCGACCGGCAGCGGCCCGCTGAGGCCTCCTACACCGGGCGGCGCCTGGACTTCGAGGTGCCCGCCGACGTGCACGCCCGCCTGGTGGAGCTCGCCCGCGCCAACGACGCGAGCTTGTTCATGGTGGTGCAGGCGGCGTTGGTGGTGTTGTTGTCGCGGTTGGGTGGGGGTGTGGATGTTCCGGTCGGGTCGCCGGTGGCGGGTCGGTCGGATGAGGTGTTGGAGGGTTTGGTCGGGTTCTTCGTGAATACGGTGGTGTTGCGGGGGGATGTGTCGGGTGATCCGTCCTTCGTGGAGTTGGTGGGGCGGGTTCGTGAGGTGGATCTGGGTGCTTTTGGGCATCAGGATGTGCCGTTCGAGCGGTTGGTGGAGGTGTTGAACCCGCAGCGGTCGTTGTCCCGGCATCCGTTGTTCCAGGTGATGCTCACCTTCGACAACACCGCCCGGGAAGGCGCCCTGGGGGCCGTCGAGCAGCTGCGGGGCCTGACCGTGGACCCGGTGGTGGTCGACACCGGCGTGGCCAAGTTCGACTTGATGTTCGGGTTCGGCGAGCAGCGGGCCCCCGACGGCGCACCGGCCGGGTTGCGGGGCATGCTCCAGTTCAGCGCCGACCTGTTCGACGACGAGACCGCCGACGGGCTGGTCGCGCGGATGCTGGCGGTGCTGGCCGCGGTGACCGCCGAACCCGAGCGCGCGGTCTCCGAGGTCGACGTCCTCCTGCCCGGCGAGCGTCGGCGGGTGCTGGAGGAGTTCAACGACACCTCCGGTGAGCAGCCCCCCGCCGAGTCGCTCGACGGGCCCGAAGCGGCGCCGCGGGCCTACTTCCGCACCCGGTCCGGCGCGATCCGGCCCGCGCGCGGCACGCGCCTGCTGGTGCTCGACGACCAGCTGCGACCGCAACCGGTCGGGGTTGCCGGCACGCTGCACATCGGTGTCGAGCCGGACCAGGTGAGGTCGGGCGCCGCCGAGTTCGTCCCCGACCCGCACGGGACTCCCGGCAGCGTGCTGCTGCGCACCGGCCGCCCGGCGCGCTGGACCCGGCGCGGCGAGGTGGAGCTGCTCGACGAGGACACCGCCGAGCCCGCCGCGGCGCAGTTCGCCCCCGTCGACCAGCTGCCGCGGACCCCGCAGGAGGAGATCCTGTGCGGTCTGATCGCCGACGTCCTCGGCGCCGACCGAGTCGGCATCCACGACGACTTCTTCGCCCTCGGCGGGCACTCGTTGTCCGCGACGATCCTGGCCGGTCGGATCAGGTCGGTGCTCGGCGTGCACCCGCCGATCAAGCAGATCTTCGAGACCCCGACCGCGGCGGGGCTGGCCGCAGCGCTCGCCGCCCTCGGGGACACCGGCGCGCCCGCCACCCCGGTGACCGCGGTGCGGCCGCGACCGGCGCGGGTTCCGCTGTCGTTCGGCCAGCGGCGGTTGTGGCTGCTGCACCAGGTCCAGCCGGGCGCGGCCTACAACGTGCCCGCCGCGCTGCGGTTGCGGGGCGGGCTGGACATCGCGGCGCTGCGGGCGGCGCTGTCCGATGTGGTCGGCAGGCACGAGTCGCTGCGGACGGTGTTCACCGAGGACGCCCGCGGCCCGTACCAGGTCGTGCTGGCACCCGGCGCGCTGGAGCTGGACCTGCCGGTGGTGCAGCTGCGGCGCGAGGAGCTGGACGCCGTGCTGCAGCAGGAGGTCCGGCACCAGTTCGACCTGGCCGCCGAGCCACCGCTGCGGGTCCGGCTGTACGAGCTGGCACCGGACGAGCACGTGCTGTTGCTGCTGATGCACCACATCGCGGTGGACGGCTGGTCGCTGCCGATCATCGCACGCGACCTGGCCGCGGCGTACGAGGCGCGGCTGTCGGGACGTTCGCCCGCCTGGCCGGAACTCGCTGTCCAGTACTCCGACTACGCGTTGTGGCAGCGGGACTTCCTGGGTTCGGAGGAGGATCCGGGGAGTGTGGTGGCGGGTCAGCTGGAGTACTGGCGCACCGCGTTGGCCGGGTTGCCCGAGGAGCTGCCGCTGCCGGTCGACCGGCAGCGGCCCGCTGAGGCCTCCTACACCGGGCGGCGCCTGGACTTCGAGGTGCCCGCCGACGTGCACGCCCGCCTGGTGGAGCTCGCCCGCGCCAACGACGCGAGCTTGTTCATGGTGGTGCAGGCGGCGTTGGTGGTGTTGTTGTCGCGGTTGGGTGGGGGTGTGGATGTTCCGGTCGGGTCGCCGGTGGCGGGTCGGTCGGATGAGGTGTTGGAGGGTTTGGTCGGGTTCTTCGTGAATACGGTGGTGTTGCGGGGGGATGTGTCGGGTGATCCGTCCTTCGTGGAGTTGGTGGGGCGGGTTCGTGAGGTGGATCTGGGTGCTTTTGGGCATCAGGATGTGCCGTTCGAGCGGTTGGTGGAGGTGTTGAACCCGCAGCGGTCGTTGTCCCGGCATCCGTTGTTCCAGGTGATGCTCACCTTCGACAGCAGCGGTCGGCATTCGGCGCTGCGGGCGGTGGACGGCATGCCCGGGCTCTCGGTCACCGGTCTGCCCACCGACACCGGGTCGGCGAAGTTCGACCTGGCCGTGGAACTGCGCGAGCAGCGGAACCCGGATGGCACCCCGGCGGGCGTGGAAGGCGTTCTGCAGTACAGCGCGGACCTGTTCGACCACGACACCGCAGTGGCCCTGGCCCGCCGCTTCCGCCGCGTCCTGGAGCAGGTCTGCGCGGATCCGCACCAGCCGGTCGGCTCCGTCCAGCTGCTCTCCCCGGAGGAGACGACCGAGATCCTGGACTGGGGCAGGGCCCCTGCCGTGGTCGCCGAGCTGTCCGAGGAGGGCACCGAGGTGCGCGGCTGCTACGTCCTGGACAGCGCCCGGAACCTCGTGCCCCGAGGTGTGGTGGGCGAGCTGTGGGTGACCGGCGGCGCGGACGGCGAACCCGATCCGTTCGGCGGACCGGACGCCCGCATGCACCGCACCGGTCGCCGTGCGCGCTGGACCCGGGGCGGCGTGCTCGACCTCGTCGCGGATCCCGTCGCGCCGACCGCACCGGAGGGCGGCACCGGCCGCGCGCCGAGCGGACCGGTAGAGGAGCAGCTGTGCCGGTTGTTCGCCGAAGTGCTCGGGCTGCCGGAAGTGGCTGCCGACGCCGAGTTCTTTGCCCTGGGCGGGGACAGCATCCTGTCCATCGAGCTGGTCGGCCGCGCCCGCCAGATCGGCCTGGTGCTGCCGTTGCGCGAGGTCTTCGAGAAGCAGACCGCCGAAGCCCTCGCCCGGGTCGTCTCCGAATCCCGGGCCGCGGCCCCGGCCGACGTCGGGACCGGTCCGGTGCCGCTGACCCCGATCGGGCACTGGCTCGCCGAGCAGCGCGGACCGGCGGAGCACTTCACCCAGTCCCAGGTGTTGCGGGTGCCCGCCGGTCTCGACCTGGACGCGCTCGTCGCGGCGTGGCAGGCGGTCTTGGACCGGCACGATGCGCTGCGGATGGTGGTGGACCTGCGGGTCGAGCGGTGGGAGCCGCAGATCCCGGAACCGGGCTCGGTCCCGGCCGCGAGCTGCGTGCGGCGGATCGAGCTGGCCGAGGCCGACGAGACCGCTCGCCGCGAGGCGCTGCTGGCGGAGGGCACCGCCGCTCGGGAGCGGATCGACCCGGCCCGCGGGGCGATGCTCCAGGCGGTCCTGTTCGACCGCGGCCCCGACGAACCGGGCCTGCTGCTGGTGGTGGCGCACCACCTGGTGATCGACGCCGTGTCGTGGCGCATCCTGCGCTCCGACCTGCAGGACGCCTACCGGCGGGCTGCGGCCGGTGAGCAGCCGGAACTGCCCGCGGTGGGCACCTCGCTGCGGACCTGGGCGCAGGGGTTGGTCGAGCAGGCCAGCACCCCGGCGCGCGCGGCCGAGTCCGAGTTCTGGTCTCGCACCCTGGACACCCCGGACCCGCTGCTCGGCGCCCGCGCGCTGGATCCGGCGCAGGACACCAGCGGCAGCGCGGAGCGGCTGACCCTGGACCTCGGGCCGGAGGTGACCGAGGCCGTGCTGACCGCGGTCCCGGCGACACTGCGTGCCGGGGTGGACGAGGTGCTGCTGGCCGGGTTCTCCCTCGCGGTCGCGCGGTGGCGCCGACGGCGCACCGGCACCGAGCACACCGAGCTGCTGCTGGACCTGGAGGGCCACGGCCGGGAGGAGGACCTGCTCGGCGCGGACCTGTCCCGGACCGTCGGGTGGTTCACCAGCCTGCACCCGGTGCGCCTGGACCCCGGCCGGTTCGACGCCGACGAGGTGCTCGCCGGTGGTCCCGCGGCCGGTGACCTCGTGCGGCACACCAAGGAGCAGCTGCGCGCCTTCCCGGACCACGGCGTGGGGTTCGGGATGCTGCGCTACCTCAACCCGGACACCCGCGAAGCCCTCCGCCGTCCGGCGTCACCGCAGATCGCGTTCAACTACCTGGGCCGGTTCCCGGTCGGGGCGACTGCGGACTGGGACCTGGAGATCGGCCTCGACACCGGCCCGGACCAGCACCCGGACCGGGCGCTGGCGCACCTGCTGGAGATCAACGCCGCCACCGCGGACGGCGACGGCGGGCCGCGGCTGGTGACCGGCTGGACCTGGCCGACCGGGGTGCTGACCGGGGCCGAGGTGACCGAGCTGGCCGAGCTGTGGTTCGCCGCCCTGGAAGCGCTCGCGGCGCACGCCGCGCGGCCGGACGCCGGCGGGCTGACCCCGTCGGACGTGGCGCTGGCCGACATCGGGCAAGCCGACATCGAAGACCTCGAAGACGAACTGCGTGCCGAGTGGGGGAGCTGACGTGCGCCCGACCATCGAGGACATCCTGCCGCTGTTCCCGCTGCAGGAAGGTCTGCTGTTCCACCACGAGTACGACCGGGCGACGACCGACGTCTACACCGGGCAGTCCGTGCTGGAGCTGGACGGGCGGGTGGAGCCCGGCCGCCTGCGCGCCGCCGCGCAAGCGCTCCTGCAGCGGCACCCGGCGCTGCGTTCCTGCTTCCGCCGCCGGAAGTCGGGGGAGTGGGCGCAGGTCGTGCTGCGCGAGGTGCCGCTGCAGTGGCGCGAAGTCGACCTGCGCGGTCGCGGCGAGGCCGACCTGGCCGCGCTGACCGCCGCCGAGCGGTTGGAGCGCTTCGACCTGGGCAGGCCGCCCCTGCTGCGGTTCGTGCTGGCGCGCACCGGCGCGCAGCGCTACCAGCTGGTGCTGACCTTCCACCACATCGTTGTCGACGGCTGGTCGCTGCCGGTGCTGGGCCGGGAACTGTTCCAGCTGCACGACAGCGGCGGCGACCCGGCGGTCCTGCCGCCGGTGCGCTCGACCCGCGACTACCTCGCGTGGCTGGCCGAGCGCGACGCCGACGCAGACGAGCACGCCTGGCGCCGCTCCCTGGCCGGGGTGCGGGAACCGTGCCTGGTCGCGGGTACCGCCGGACGTGCCCCGGAACTCCCGGAGCGCGTCCACTTCGGACTGTCAGAGGGGGAATCCGAAGCGCTCACCGCGTGCGCCAGGGAGAGCGGTCTGACGCTCAACACCGTGGTCCAGGGGGCCTGGGCGCAGGTGGTCGGCCAGCTCAGCGGCCGCGACGACGTGCTGACGGGCGTGGTGGTCAACGGGCGGCCACCGGAGCTGGACGGCGTGGAGTCGATGGTCGGCCTGTTCGCCAACACCGTGCCGCTGCGGCTGCGGCTGCGCCCGGACGAACCGGTGGCCGCGATGCTGCGGCGGCTCCAGGACGAGCAGCTCGCGCTGCTGGCCCACCAGCACGTCCCGCTGCCCGAGGTGCTGCGGTGGAGCGGAGTTTCCGGCCCGCTGTTCGACACCCTGTGCACGTTCCAGAACTACCCGGACAGCGGTGCGGGCGCGCGTGAGCTCGGCGGCGGCGTGCGGATCCTGCGCGCTGCCGGGGAGGACGCGACGCACTACCCGCTGGCGCTGGTGGCCAGCCCGGGGCGGCCGCTGCGGTTCCAGCTCGACCACCAACCGGCGGTGATCGGCACTGCGACCGCTGAGGCGGTGTCCCGGCGGTTCGTCCGGGTGCTGCAGGCGATCCCGCGCGACCCCGGAGCCCCGGTGGGGCGGATCGGGCTGCTGGGCGGCGAGGAGCGCGAACGCGTCCTGGTGCGGTGGAACGAAACAGCGCGGGAGGTGCCCGAAGCCACCGTGCCGGAGCTGTTCGAGTCCCGGGCAGCGCGTCACCCGGAGGCGACCGCGGTGGTGTCCGAGGGCGCTTCCCTGACCTACGGCGAGCTCAACGCGCGGGCGAACCGCTTGGCGCGGCTGCTGGTCGAGCGGGGCAGCGGTCCGGGATCGGTGGTCGCGGTCGTCCTGCCCCGGTCCGCGGAGCTGATCGTGGCGCTGCTGGCGGTGCTGAAGTCCGGGGCCGCCTACCTCCCCGTCGACCCGGCCTACCCGGAGGAGCGCATCCGCTTCCTCGTCGAGGACGCCGCGCCGCCGGTCGTGGTGACCGGCACCGGCGCCGTCCCCGGCGCCCCGGACGAGCGCGTGGTCGAACTGGCGTCGGTGCGCGCCGAGGTCGAGCAGCACCCGGGGGCCGACCTGGACGGTTCCGAACGGCCGCGGCTGACCCCGCGACACCCGGCCTACATCATCCACACCTCGGGCTCGACCGGAGCCCCCAAGGGCGTGGTCGTCGACCACGGCGCGCTGAACCACTACCTGGCCTTCGCGCGGGAGAACTACCCCGGCCTGTCCGGGCGGACGCTGCTGCACTCGCCGGTCTCCTTCGACCTCACCGTGACCTCGCTGTTCGGGCCGCTGACCGCGGGCGGTCAGGTCCGGGTGGCGGAGTTGGCCGACGCGGCCGCCGGTGAACCGCCGACCTTCCTGAAGGTGACCCCCGCGCACCTGCCGATCCTGCGGGGGCTCCCGCGCGCGCTCCAGCCCACCGGGCAGCTCGTGGTGGGCGGCGAGGGGCTGCCCGGCGCGGCCGTGGCCGAGTGGCGGGCGGCGCACCCGGGGGCTGCGGTGATCAACGAGTACGGCCCGACGGAGGCCACCGTCGGCACCGGCACCTTCCGCATCGACCCCGCCGACCCGGTTCCCGGCGGTGCGGTGCCCTCCGGCCGCCCGGTGTGGAACACCCGGTTCTACCTGCTGGACAGCGCGCTGCGCCCGGTGCCGGAGGGTGTGCCGGGCGAGCTGTACCTGGCCGGTGCCCAGCTGGCGCAGGGCTACCTGAACCGGCCGGCGCTGTCCGCCGAGCGGTTCGTCGCCGACCCGTTCGGCCCGCCGGGCGACCGGATGTACCGCACCGGGGACCTCGGGCGGTTCCGCCCCGACGGGAACTTGGAGTTCCTCGGCCGGGTCGACGACCAGGTCAAGGTGCGCGGTTACCGGATCGAGCTCGGCGAGGTGGAGGCGGCGCTGCTACGGCACCCGGGTGTCGACCGGGCGGCTGCCGCGGTCCGCGGCGAGGGCGGCAGCGCCAGGCTGATCGGCTACGTCGTGCCGAACCCGGGGACCTCGCTGGACACCGCGGCGCTGCGCGGACAGCTGGCCGCCGAACTCCCGGACCACCTGGTGCCCACCGCGTTCACCGTGCTGGACGAGCTGCCGCTGACCCCGAACGGCAAGGTCGACCGCGGGGCGCTGCCCGACGCGACACCGGCAGGCGGGGCCCGGGCGGACGCCGGACCCCGGGCGGAGGTCCTGCGCGGGCTGTTCGCCGACGTGCTGGGCGCGAAGCGGATCGGCGTCGACGACGACTTCTTCGCACAGGGCGGGCACTCGCTGCTGGCCACCCGGTTGGTCAACCGCGTCCGGGCGGCGCTCGGGGTGGACCTGTCCGTGCGCGAGGTCTTCGAGAACCCGACACCGGCAGCGCTGGACCGGGCGCTGGACGGCGGCGACCGGGCGCGCCCCGGCCTGCTGGGCCGCACCCGCCCGGAGCGGATCCCGCTGTCCTCGGCCCAGGAGCGGCTCTGGTTCCTCAACCGCCTCGACCCGTCGGACACCACCTACAACATGCCGCTGGCGCTGCGCATCGACGGGAGCCCGGACGTGCCCGCGCTGCGCGCCGCGCTCGGCGACCTGGTCGCCCGGCACGAGCCGCTGCGCACCCGGTTCGCCGACGGCCCCGACGGCGAGCACCAGGTGGTGCTCGACGAGTTCCGGCCGGAGCTCGTCGAAGTGCGCTGCAGCGCCGACCAACTCGACGCCGCGCTGGCGGACGCGGCGAGCTCCCCCTTCGACCTGGCGGCGCAGCCACCGGTCCGGGCCTGGTTGTTCTCCACCGGGCCGACCGAGCACGTGCTGCTGGTGCTGACCCACCACATCGCCGCCGACGGGTGGTCGATCCCGGTCCTCGCCGAGGACCTCGGCACCGCCTACACCGCCCGGTGCGCGGGCACAGCGCCGGACTGGGCACCGCTGCCGGTGCAGTACGCGGACTACGCGGTGTGGCAGCGGGACGGTCTCGGCGACGAGGCCGACCCGCGGTCCCCGCTGGGGAGGCAGCTGGCGCACTGGCGGACAGCGCTGGCGGGCCTGCCCGAAGAGCTCCCGCTGCCCACCGACCGGCCGCGCCCGGCCGCACCCGACCACCGCGGCGCCCACGTCCGGTTCCGCATCGAGGCGGACTTGCACGCCAGGGTGGAGCAGCTGGCCCGGCGCACCGGCACCAGCCCGTTCATGGTCGTGCAGGCCGCGCTCGCGGTCACGCTGTCCAGTTCGGGAGCCGGGGACGACGTGCCGATCGGTGCGCCCGTCGCGGGGCGGGCCGACGAGTCGCTGCACGACCTCGCGGGCTGCTTCCTCAACACCCTGGTGCTGCGCAACGACCTGTCCGGCGACCCGACCTTCGCCGACCTGCTCGGCCGGGTGCGGGAGACCGACCTGGCCGCTTTCGCCCACCAGGACGTGCCGTTCGAGCGGCTCGTCGAGGTGCTCAACCCGACCCGCACGCTGTCCCGGCACCCGCTGTTCCAGGTGCTGCTGTCGATGGTCCCGCCGCAGGAGGCCGAACCGACCACGGTGTTGACCGGGGTGACGGCCCAGCCCTACCAGGTGGCCACCACGACGGCGCGCTACGACCTGGCGTTCAGCCTGCGCGAGCGCTACGCCGCGGACGGTGCGGCGTCCGGTGTGGACGGCAGCCTGGAGTACAGCGCGGAGCTGTTCGACGCGGCGACCGCGCAGGAGCTGGTGGACCGGTTCCTGCGGGTGCTCGCGCTGTCGGTCGGTGACCCGGAGCGCCGCGTCCGCGCGCTCGACGTGCTGGGGCGGGCCGAGCGGCAGCGGCTGCTGGTGGACCGCAACGACACCGCTGGCCCGCTCGGGGAGCGCTCGGTGGTCGAGCTGTTCGAGGCCCGAGCCGCGCGGGATCCGCACCGCTGCGCGGTCGAGTTCGCCGGAACCGCCCTGACCTACGCGGAGCTGAACCTGCGGGCGAACCGGCTCGCGCACCACCTGCTGGCCCGGCCGGCCGGTCCCGAGGACGTGGTCGGCGTCCTGTTGCCGCGCACCGCGGATCTGCTCGTCGTGCTGCTGGCCGTGCTCAAGACCGGCGCGGCCTACCTGCCGATCGACCCGGACCACCCGGCGGGACGGATCGGGCACGTGCTCGACGACGCGGCACCGGCCTGTGTGGTGACCACGCGCGAGCTGGCGGCGACCCTGCCCGCGACCGCGCGGCCGGTGATCCTGGACGACGAGGCCACCGCCGCCGAGCTGGCGTCGGCTCCGGCCGACGACCCGGGCCGCGCTGTTCCCGGCGCGCACCCGGCCTACGTCATCTACACCTCGGGCTCGACCGGGCTCCCCAAGGGCGTCGTGGTGACCCGCACCGCGCTGCTGAACTTCCTCACCGCGATGGGCGAGGTCGCGCCGCTGGCCGCGGACGACCGGCTGCTGGCGGTGACCACGGTCGGTTTCGACATCGCCGGGTTGGAGCTCTTCGCGCCGCTGCTGGCGGGCGCGACGGTGGTGCTGGCGGCGCGCGAGGTGGTGCGGGACCCGGCGGCGCTGCGGCGGGCGATCGCCGACGAGCGCATCACGGTGGTGCAGGCGACGCCGAGCCTGTGGCAGGAAGCGATCGGGGACGGGGCGCACTCGCCCGCGCTGTCCGGCGTTCGCGTGCTGGTCGGCGGGGAGGCGCTGCCGGGCGGGCTGGCCCGCGCCCTGCACGACCGGGCGGCGTCGGTGACCAACCTCTACGGTCCGACCGAGACCACCATCTGGTCCACGGCCGCCGCGGTCTCCGCGGACACACCGACGATCGGGCGCCCGATCCGCAACACCCGGGTCTACGTGCTGGACCGCGACCTGCGGCCGGTCCCGGTGGGCGTGCCCGGCGAGCTGTACCTGGCCGGGCGGGGACTCGCGCGCGGCTACTCCGGTCGGCCCGAGCTGACCGCGCAGCGGTTCGTGGCCTGCCCGTTCGGGGAACCCGGCGAACGGATGTACCGCACCGGCGACCTGGTCCGCTGGAACCGGCGCGGGGAGCTGGAGTACCGGGGCCGGGTCGACGACCAGGTGAAGGTGCGCGGCTTCCGGATCGAACCGGCCGAGATCGCCGCCGCCCTGGCCGCGCACCCGACCGTCGACCAGGCAGCCGTGGTCGTCCGTGAGGACCGGCCGGGAGACCAGCGGTTGGTCGGCTACGTCGTGCCCGCCGCCGGACCTGTCGACGGGGCGGTGCTGCGCGCCGCAGTGGCCGAAGTGCTCCCGGAGTACATGGTCCCGGCCGCCGTGGTCGAGCTCGACGCGATGCCGCTGACGCCCAACGGCAAGCTGGACCGCGCGGCGCTGCCGGAGCCGTCCTACGCACCGGACAGTCGCTCTCGCGCACCCCGAGGGCCGCGCGAGGAGGTGCTCTGCGGGCTGTTCGGCGAGGTGCTCGGGGTGCCCGAGGTGGGCGTGGCGGACGACTTCTTCGCCCTCGGCGGGCATTCGCTGCTGGCCGCCAGGCTGGTCAGCCGGATCAGGTCGGTGCTGTCGGTGGAGCTGCCGGTGCGAAGCGTGTTCGACGCGCCGACCCCGGCCGGGCTCGCCGCGCTGCTCGACAGCGGTGGCGGGGCGCGTCCGCAGCTGCGGGCGGCACCGCGCCCGGAGCGGATTCCGCTGTCCTTCGCCCAGCAGCGGCTGTGGTTCCTGCACCGGTTGGAGGGGCCGAGCCCCACCTACAACATGCCGTTGGCGCTGCGGCTCTCCGGCGCGGTCGATCGGGGTGCGCTGCGGGCGGCACTGTCCGATGTGGTCACCCGGCACGAGTCGCTGCGCACCGTCTTCCAGGAGGACGAGTCGGGCGCCCACCAGGTGGTGCTGCCCCCGGCGGAGAACGGTCCGGTGCTGCAGGTGGTGCCCACCAGCGACGACGACCTGCCGGAGGTGCTGGCCGACGCGGCGCGGTACCGCTTCGACCTCGCCCGGGAAACCCCGCTGGTGGCGCGGCTCTTCGAACTCGGGCACGAGGAGTCGGTCCTGCTGCTGGTGGCGCACCACATCGTGTGCGACGGCTGGTCGGTCGGGGTGCTGGCGCGGGAGCTGGGGGAGGCCTACGGCGCGCGGTGCGCGGGCCGCGCCCCGGACTGGTCGCCGCTTCCGGTGCAGTACGCGGATTACGCCGGGTGGCAACGAGATCTGCTGGCGGATGCCGAGGTCTTCACCGAGCAGCTGGACTTCTGGAGGTCGCAGCTGGCCGGGCTGCCGGAGGAGATCGGCCTGCCGGTGGACCGGCCCCGCCCCGCGGTGCCCTCGCACCGCGGCGCGACCGTCGAGTTCGAGATCCCGGCCGACCTGCACGCCGGGCTCACCGAGCTCGCGCGCACCACCCACGCGACGGTGTTCATGGTGCTGCACGCAGGTTTGGCGGCGTTGCTGTCCAGGCTCACCGGTGGCGCGGACATCCCGATCGGCGTCCCGGTGGCCGGTCGCGGCGACGAGGCGACCGAAGACCTGGTGGGGCTGTTCGTCAACTCGCTGGTGCTGCGCACCGAAGTGCCCGCAGATGCATCCATCGAGGACCTGCTCGCCGCGGTCCGCGAAACCGACCTGGCCGCATACGCCCACCAGGACGTGCCGTTCGAGCGGCTCGTCGAGGAGCTCAACCCGCAGCGCGCAGCCGCGCGGCACCCGCTGTTCCAGGTGATGCTGACCTTCGACTCCGGTGACCGCACCGGCGGGCCGCAGCTTCCCGGGCTGACCACCTCCGCGCTGCCCACCGGGACCGGTGCGGCCAAGTTCGACCTGTCGTTCGGGCTGACCGAGACCCGTGGTGCCGACGGTGCCCCGGCCGGGCTGCGCGGGACGCTGGTCTACAGCACCGACCTGTTCGACCCGGAGACCGCCGAGTCGATCGTGCGCCGGTACCTCCGCCTGCTCACCGCGGTCCACCGGGCGCCGGGACAGCGGCTGGCCACCGTCGACCTGCTCGACCCCGCCGAGCGCGAGCGGATCGTCGTCGACTGGAACGACACCGCCGAGCAGGTCGGCGAAACGACGCTGCCCGCGCTCTTCGAGGCGCAGGTGGCGCGCACGCCCGACGCCCCGGCGGTCGCGCACGGCGGTGAAGTGCTGACCTACGCGGAGCTGAACATCCGCGCGAACCGGTTGGCGCGGCTGCTGGTCGAGCGAGGGGTCGCCCCCGGTTCGCTGGTGGCGGTCTGCCTGCACCGCTCGGTGGACCTGCTGGTGGCGCTGTTCGCGGTGCTGAAGTCGGGTGCCGGGTACGTGCCGGTGGACCCCGACTACCCGGCCGAGCGCATCGCCCACCTGCTCGACGACGCGCGGCCGGAGCTGCTGATCACCACGTCACAGCACACCGACCGGTGCCCGCGGCCGACCCGGGGTTCCGGGGTGCGGCTGCTGCTCGACACCCCGGCCTCGCGCGCCGCACTGGCCCGCCGCGACCCGGCGAACCTCGCGGGAACCCGGGTGGTTCCGGCGCAACCGGCCTACGTCATCTACACCTCGGGCTCCACCGGTCGGCCGAAGGGCGTGGTGGTGGAGCACCGCAGCCTCGGCGCGTACCTGTCCCGGGGGAGCGGGGCGTACGCGGCGGCGGCCGAAGGATCGCTGGTGCACTCCTCGGTCGCCTTCGACCTGACGATCACCGCGATGTTCACCCCGCTGGTCAGCGGCGGCCAGGTGCGGTTCGCGGAGCTGACCGAGGACGGGGTGGGCGGCCACCGGCAACCGGCGCTGCTGAAGGTCACCCCCAGCCACCTGGAGCTGCTGAACTCGTTGCCGCCCGCGGCTTCTCCGGCCGAACTGCTGCTCATCGGCGGCGAGGCGCTGCGCGGTCCCGCGCTGCGGGAGTGGCGCGAGCGGCACCCGGACGTCGAGGTGCGCAACGTCTACGGCCCGACCGAGCTGACGGTCAACTGCCTCGAGCACCGGCTGCCGCCGGGCGCCCCGACGCCTCCCGGGGACGTGCCGATCGGGCGGCCGTTCCGGAACCTCCGCGCCTACGTGCTCGACGCCGGGTTGCACCCGGTTCCCGACGGGGTCGTCGGGGAGCTCCACGTGGCGGGTCCCCAGCTCGCGCGCGGTTACCTCGGCCGTCCGGAGCTGACCGCCGAGCGGTTCGTGGCCGACCCGTTCGGCCTGCCCGGTTCTCGGATGTACCGGACCGGGGACCTGGTGCGCCGGGACCGGGGCGGCGAGCTGGTCTACGTCGGCCGCGCCGACGACCAGATCAAGCTGCGCGGCCACCGGATCGAGCTCGGCGAGGTCGAGGCCGCGTTGCTGGCCCAGCCCGGGGTGCGGCGCTGCGCGGTCGTGGTGCGCGAGATCCGCGAGGGCGACCAGCGCCTGGTGGGCTACGTGGTGCCCGACGGGGCCGCCGAGATCGACGTGGACCGGCTTCGCGGTGCCGTGGCGGCTGTGCTCCCGGAGCACATGGTGCCCTCGGCGGTGATCGCGCTGCCGGACCTGCCGCGCACCCCGCACGGCAAGCTCGATCGCGCGGCCCTGCCCGCGCCCGCGCTTTCCCGCGCGCCCGGCGGGCGGGCGGCCCGCGACCCGCGCGAAGAGGTCCTCTGCGCGCTGTTCGCGGAGGTGCTGTCGCTGCCCGCGGTCGGGATCGACGACGACTTCTTCGAGCTGGGCGGGCATTCGCTGCTGGCCACCCGGCTGGTCAACCGGGTCCGCAGCGCCTTCGGGGTGGAACTCCCGCTGCGGCAGCTGTTCGCGACCCGCACGGTGGCCGGGCTGGCCGGTGCCCTGGACCGGGCCCGCGGAGCGCGGCCACCGGTGGTGGCGGTGCGCCCGCGCCCGAGCCGGATTCCGCTCTCGGCGGCCCAGCGGCGGCTGTGGTTCCTCGACCAGTACGAGGGTGCTGGGCCGCACTACAACATCCCGATCGCCGTGCGGTTGTCCGGGCGGCTGGACCGGGCGGCGCTGGAGAGCGCGCTGGCGGACGTGGTGGCCCGGCACGAGGTGCTGCGCACTGTGTTCGCCGAGGACGCCGAAGGCCCGCACCAGATCGTGCTCGACGCCGGTGACGCCGGGGTGGAGCTGCAGGTGGTGGCGACCGCGGAAGACCGCCTCGACGATGAGGTGGCCGAGGCGGCCCGGCACCCGTTCGACCTGGCCGCTGCCCCGGCGATCCGCGCGACGCTGTTCACGGTGGACGAGCAGGAGGCCGTGCTGGCGCTCGTCCTGCACCACATCGTGTGCGACGGCTGGTCGATCCCGCTGCTCGTGGCCGATCTCGGTGACGCGTACCGGGCGCGGGCCGCCGGGCGGGCGCCGGACCGGACCCCGCTGCCGGTGCAGTACGCCGATGTCGCGCTGTGGCAGCAGGAGTTCCTCGGTTCCGAATCGGACCCGCACGGGCTGCTCGGCGAGCAGCTGGCGTACTGGACCAGTGCGCTGGACGGGATTCCCGACGAGCTCCCGCTGCCCGCGGACCGGCCCCGGCCCGCGGTGGCGAGCCACCGCGGTGCGCACGTGGACTTCGAGCTCCCCGAGCAGGTCGGCCGGGCGGTGCAGGAGCTGGCGGTGCGCGCCCGGTGCAGCACGTTCGCGGTGCTGCAGGCGGCATTGGCCGCCACGCTGTCCGCCGTGGGGGCGGGCGAGGACATCCCGCTGGGCGTCCCGGTGGCCGGGCGGCACGACGAGGCGGTCGACGACCTCGTCGGGTTCTTCGTCAACACCCTGGTGCTGCGCACCGACACCTCGGGCGACCCGACCTTCGCCGAGCTCCTGGACCGGGTCCGGGAAGCGGACCTGACCGCCTTCGCCCACCAGGACGTGACCTTCGAGCAGCTGGTGGAGGCGCTCAACCCGCAGCGCTCGGCAGCGCGCCACCCGCTGTTCCAGGTGTCGCTGGCGTTCAACAACATCGACGCGTCCGCGGCGGTGGAGCACTGGCCGGGCTTGGCGGTGCGCGGACACCCCGTCGGCACCGGTACCGCGAAGGTCGACCTGGCGTTCGCCGTGCGGGAACGGCGCAGCGCCGACGGCGCCGCGGTCGCGTTGCGCGGATCCTTGGAGTACGCGACCGATCTCTTCGACCGCGAGACCGCGCGAGGTCTGGTGGACCGCTTCGGCCGGGTGCTGGCCGCGGTCGCCGCCGACCCGGGGCGCAGGTTGTCCGAAGTGGACTCCCTGGCGCCGGAGGAACGGGCGCTGGTGCTCGACCGGTGGAGCCGCGACGGCGGGTCCGCCGTCGCGGAGTCGTCGTGGCTGGAGCTGTTCGCGGAGCAGGTGCGCCGCACGCCCGAGGCGGTCGCGGTGGAGCAGGCGGGCGAGCGGATGTCCTACGCCGAGCTGGACGCGCGCTCCGACCTGCTGGCGCGGCGGCTGCGCGCCCGCGGCGCCGGACAGGAGCAAGTGGTGGCGGTCGCGCTGCCGCGCTGCCCGGACTGGGTCGTGTCGCTGCTGGCAGTGCAGAAGGCCGGTGCGGCGTACCAGCCGCTCGACCGCGAACACCCGGCGGAGCGGGTGCAGCTGCTGCTCACCGCAACAGCACCGGTCGCTGTGCTCACCGACGCCACCGGGTTGCGCGACGGGATCGCTGGCTGCGACCCGCGATTGCTGCTGCCGGTCGACGGGACCGAGCCGGGCGGCGCGGACCTGCCGGGTGCACCCCGCCCGGGCGACTTGGCCTACGTCATCCACACGTCCGGCTCGACCGGGACGCCGAAGGGCGTCGCGGTCACGCACGCGGGATTGCGCGCCTTGGCGGTCAGCCACCGCGAGCGGTTGGAGCTCGACGCCGAAAGCCGCGTCCTGCAGGTGGTGTCGCCGAACTTCGACGTGTCGGTGGCGGACGTGGTGATGGCGCTGTCGTCCGGTGCCGCGCTGGTGCTGGCCCCGGCCGGGCGGATCGCCGGTGCCGAGCTCGGCGAGCTGCTGACCGGCGAGCGGATCACGCACGTGATGCTGCCGGCCTCGTTGCTGGAGACGGTGCCGGAGACCGAGGCACCGGCACTGCGGTGCACCGTGATCGGCGGCGAGTCGGTCGGTGCCGAGCTCGTCGCGCGGTGGGCCCGCGGCGGGCGGCGGGTGCTCGACGCCTACGGCCCGACGGAGGTCACGGTCGCGGCCACGATCAGCGGTCCGCTGACAGCTGGGAGCACCCCGCACATCGGGCGCCCGGTGCGCAACGCGCGGGTCTTCGTCCTCGACGCCCTGCTGCGCCCGGTACCGCCCGGCGTGCCAGGTGAGCTCTACGTCGCCGGTTCCGGGACGGCACGCGGTTACCTGGGGCTGCCCGCGATGACCGCGGAGCGCTTCGTGGCGTGCCCGTTCGTCGGAGCCGGGGCGCGGATGTACCGGACCGGCGACCTGGTGCGCTGGACCCGGGACGGGGATCTGCAGTTCCTGGGCCGGGCCGACGACCAGGTGAAGGTCCGCGGGTTCCGGATCGAGCTGGGCGAGGTCGAAGCTGCGGTGGCCGGGCACCCGGAGGTGGACCGCTGCGCGGTGGTCGTGCGCGAGGACCGGCCCGGGAACGCGCAGCTAGTCGCCTACGCCGTGCTGGTCGCCGGGTCGAGCGCGGACGCCGAGGAGCTGCGGCACGCGGTCGCGCGGCGGCTGCCGGAACACCTGGTGCCCGCCGCGTTCGTGGTGCTGCCGGAGCTGCCGCTCAACGCCAGCGGAAAGCTCGACCGGACGGCGCTGCCCGCCCCGGCGCCGCCGAGCCCGGCCGCCGGGCGCGCGCCGCGCGATGCCCGCGAGGAGATCCTGTGCGGGCTGTTCGCCGAGGTGCTCGGGGTGGCAGACGTCGCGGTGGAGGAGAGCTTCTTCGCGCTCGGCGGGCACTCGCTGCTGGCCACCCGGCTGGTCGGCAGGATCCGCGCCGTGCTCGGCGCCGAGCTGACCGTCCGGCAGGTCTTCGACACCCCCTCGGTGGCGGAGCTGTCGCGGGCCCTGGAACTGGCCGGTGGCAGCGACCGGGCGCGGCTGGAGCCCACTCCGCTGCCGGAGCGGGTGCCGCTGTCCTTCGGTCAGCGGAGGCTGTGGTTCGTCAACCGGCTCGAGGCGGGCGAGGCCGGGTACAACATGCCGTTGGCGCTGCGGCTGTCCGGGCAGCTGGACCGGGCGGCGCTGTTCGCGGCGGTGGACGACGTGGTCGGCAGGCACGCCGCACTGCGCACGATCTTCCCGGACGACGGCGACGAACCGCACCAGCTGGTGCTCGCCGATGTCGGGCTGCGCTGGGAGGTCGGCGAGGTGACCGAGGCGGAGCTGGCGGAGCGGCTGACCGCCGCGGCCCGCCGCGGTTTCGACCTGACCAGGGAGATCCCGCTGCGCCCGGCCCTGTTCGCGGTGCGCGGCACCGACGGCCCGGAACCGGAGCACGTGCTGCTGCTGAGCATGCACCACATCGCTGCGGACGGGTGGTCGGTCCGGCTGCTGGCCCGAGACCTCACCGAGGCGTACCGGGCCAGGTGCGAGGGGCGGGAGCCGGGCTGGGGACCGCCCGGAGTGCAGTACGCCGACTACGCGGTGTGGCAGCGGAAGCTGCTCGGCGCCGAGGGGGACCCGGACGGCGTCCTCGCCCGGCAGCTCGCGCACTGGCGATCCACTTTGGACGGAATTCCGGAGGAGATCGCGCTGCCGACCGACCGGCCGCGCCCCGGGACGGCGTCGAACCGGGGCGGCCGGGTCCGCCTGGAGATCCCGGCCGAGCTGCACGAGCGCGCGGTGGCGGTCGCGCAGGCCCACGGGGTGAGCCTGTTCATGGTGCTGCAAGCCGCCCTGGCCGGGCTGCTGTCGCGGCTGGGGGCCGGGGTGGACGTGCCGCTGGGCACGACCGTCGCCGGGCGCACCGAGCCCGCGACCGATGACGTGGTGGGCTTCTTCGTCAACACCTTGGTGCTGCGCAACGACGTCTCCGGCGACCCGACGTTCGGCGAGCTGCTGGCGCGGGTGCGCCAGACCGACCTGGCGGCCTACTCCAACCAGGACGTTCCGTTCGAGCGCGTCGTGGACGCGCTGCAACCGGAGCGGTCCCGGTCCCGGCACCCGCTCTTCCAGGTGATGCTGTCGCTGGACAACACGCGCGGCGCGGCACCGGTCGGGACCGGTCGCTCCGGGCTCTCGGTCACCGACTACCCGCTGGACACCGGAGCGGCCAACTTCGACCTGCTGTTCGGCTTCGCGCCGCAGCACGCGGCGGACGGCACCCCGGACGGGCTGGTGGCCACCCTGCAGTACAGCTCGGACCTCTTCGACCACCGGACCGCGGAATCGCTCGGGCGCTGGTTCCTCGCCCTGCTCGGCGCGCAGGTCGCAGACCCCGCGCGGCGGCTGTCCGAAGTGGACCTGCTCGACCCGGTCGAGCGGGAGCGGGTGCTCGTCGGGTGGGGCGCGGCCGGACCCGCGGAACCACCGGCCACCTGGGCCGAGCTCTTCGAAGCGCAGGTGGTGCGCACCCCCGGTCGCACCGCGGTGGTCGCCGGACCCGAGGAGATCTCCTTCGCGGAGCTCGACGAGAGGGCGAACCGGTTCGCCCACCAGCTCATCTCGCGCGGCGTCGGCCCGGAGCAGTTCGTGGCGCTGGCGCTGCCGCGCACACCAGACCTCGTGGCGGCACTGCTCGGCGTGCAGAAGGCAGGTGCGGCGCACCTGCCGATCGACCCGAACTACCCGCGCGACCGCCTCGAGTTCATGCTCGGCGACGCCCGGCCGGCGCTGGTGGTCACCACCGGTGACCTCCGGGGCGCACTGCCCACCGGCGACATCCCGGTCGAAGCCCTGGACGACCCCGCGACCCGCGCGCAGATCGCGGCCCGGCCGGGCCGCCGCCCGACCGACGCGGAGCGGACGGCACCGCTGCGCCCCGAAACAGCGGCGTACGCGATCTACACCTCGGGTTCGACCGGGCGCCCCAAGGGCGTGGTGCTCGACCACCGCGGTCTGGCGAGCCTGGCCGCGGCGCACGCGGAGCGGCTCCAGCTCGGCGCCGACAGCAGGCTGCTGCAGCTGGTGTCGCCGAACTTCGACGCCGCGGTCGGCGACTTCGCGATGACGCTGCTGACCGGCACCACGTTGGTGCTCGGCCCGGTCGACGGGCACGTCGGCGGTGCCGAGCTGGCCGAGGTGGTGCGCCGAGACGGGATCACCCACCTGACGCTGCCGCCCGCGCTGCTGAGCACGCTCGACCCCGAGCAGGTGCCCGGGGTGCGCGGGGTGCTGATCGGTGGGGAGTCCTTCTCCGCCGACCTGGCCCGGCGCTGGTGGGACGCGGGCCGACGGTTGATCAACGTCTACGGCGCCACCGAGTCGACGGTGCTGACCACGATGAGCCAACCGCTGCGCGGGACTGCCGCACCCGACGCCGGGCGGCCCATCTGCGGGGATCGGATCTACGTGCTCGACAGCGCGCTGCGGCCGGTCCCGCCGGGAGTGGTGGGCGAGGCGTACCTGGCCGGGTCCGGCGTCGGCCGCGGCTACCTGCACCGGCCCGGGCTGACCGCCGAGCGGTTCGTGCCCGATCCCTTCGGCGAACCGGGGACCCGGATGTACCGGACCGGTGACCTGGTGCGCTGGACCGGCGCCGGGGCGCTGGAGTTCGTCGGCCGGGCCGATGAGCAGGTGAAGCTCCGCGGGTTCCGGGTGGAGCTCGGCGAGATCGAGGCCGTGCTGGCCGAGCACCCGGACGTGGCTCGGGGTGTGGTGCTGGTCCGCGAGGACCGGCCGGGCGACCGCAGGCTGGTCGGCTACCTCGTGCCGCGCACGGCGGAGGCGGATCTGGCCGGGATCCGGGAGCACCTGGCCCGGCGGCTGCCCGAGCACATGGTGCCCGCGACGCTGGTGCCGGTGGAGTCGATCCCGCTGACGGTCAACGGCAAGACCGACCGCGCCCGGCTGCCGGTGCCCGACTACGGGGCGGAGAGCACCGGCCGGGCCCCGGGCACCGCGGTGGAGGTCGTGCTGTGCGAGCTGTTCGCCGAGGTGCTGGGGCTGCCGGAGGTCGGCGTCGACGACGGCTTCTTCGCGCTCGGTGGGGACAGCATCATGTCCATCCAGCTCACCAGCCGCGCCCGGCGAGCCGGGCTGGTCTTCGCCGCCAAGGACGTGTTCGAGCAGCAGACGCCCGCCGCGCTGGCCGGTATCGCCGAGCGGGCCGAAGAGTCGGCGGACGAGGACCCGGCCGACGGGGTCGGCGCGGTCCCGCTCACCCCGGTCCTGCACTGGTTCGCCGAGCTCGGCGGCCCGGTGGACCAGCTCAACCAGTGGAAGGTGCTGCGGGCGCCGGAGAACTGCGACCTGGAGCAGCTGCGCGCCGCCGTGCAGGCGGTGCTCGACCACCACGACGCGCTGCGGATGCGGATGCACTTCAGCGCCGACCCGCAGACGGGCGGGCCCGGTGCCGGGCAGGACTGGGAACTCGAAGTCCGCCCGCCCGGATCGGTGCGCGCCGCGGGCTGCGTGCACCGGGTGGATCTGTCCACATCGGACGATGCCGAGCTGGCGGAGCAGCTGGTCGCGCACGCCACCGCCGCGCGCGAACGGCTCTGCCTGGCCGACGGGGTGCTGCTGCAGGTCGTGCACTTCGACCTGGGCGAGCACCGGCCGGGAGTGCTGCTGGTCGATGCTCACCACCTGGCGGTCGACCCGATGTCGTGGCGGATCCTGCTGCCCGACCTGCAGGAGGCGTGGCAGGCGGTGCGCGACGGGCTGGACGTCGCCCTGCAGCCGGTGCGGACCTCGTTCCGGCGCTGGGCCACCCGCCTGCTGGAGTGGGGGCGGCGGCCGCAGCTGCGGACCGAGCTGGCGCACTGGAGCGAGCTGCACCGCAAGTCGGTGCAGCTGTGGGAGACCGGGCCCGCGATCAGCGCCACCAACGCCGACTGCGAGCGGATCACCCGGCAGGTGCCGGTGGAGCTCACAGAAGCGGTCCTGACCGAGGTCGGCGAGGTCTTCCACACCGGGGTCACCGATGTGCTGCTGGCCGCGCTCGCGCTGGCGCTGGGCCGCTGGCGCCGGGACGCCGCTGCGGGCGTGCTGGTCGACCTGGAGAACCACGGGCGCGAGGAGGAGATCGTCGGCGGCGTGGACCTGACCCGGACCATGGGCTGGTTCGCGAGCATGCACCCGGTCCTGCTGGACACCGCCGCCTTCGACCACGCCGAGGCGTGGGCGGCAGGCCCGGCGGCGGGCCAGCTCCTCCGGCACGTCAAGGAGCGGCTGCGCGCGGTGCCCGACCGCGGCCTCGGCTACGGGCTGCTGCGCTACACCGATCCGCGCGGCGCCGCCGAACTGGGCGGGCTGCCGCGGGCCCAGATCGGCTTCAACTACCTCGGGCGGTCGGCGGAATCGGCCTCCACCGGACGGGCCGCGGACTTCGCCGTGCTGGGTGACATGGCCGGGATCGGCGGGCAGGCGCCCGGGATGCGGCTGCCGCACCTGCTCGAGGTCGCGACGGTGACCCGGGACGGCCCGGACGGCCCGCGGCTGGAGTCCAACTGGGTCTGGCCGCGCGACCTGATGTCCGCAGCCGACGTCGCCGAGCTGGCCGAGCTGTGGGGGCGGGCGCTGCACGTGCTCGTCGAGCACGCCTGCGAACCGGCTGCTGGCGGCTACACGCCTTCGGACGTGTCGCTGGTGTCGTTGAGCCAGGGCGAGATCGAACTGCTGGAAGCGGACTGGGAGGACCTCGAACAGTGAGCCGCGCGGAGTTGCAGGACATCCTTCCGCTTTCCCCCCTGCAAGAGGGGATCTTCTTCCACCACGTCTACGACGAGGCCGGGCCGGACGTCTACGCGATCCAGCTGACCCTGGACCTGGCGGGCCCGTTGGACACCTCGGCGCTGCGCGCGGCGGCCGAGGGCCTGCTGGCCCGGCACCCGAACCTGCGCGCCGGGTTCCGCTACCAGGGCCTGAGCCGACCGGTCCAGGTCGTGCCGCGCTCGGTCGCGCTGCCGTGGCACGAGGTGGACCTGTCCGGGCTCCCGGAGCGCGACCGAGCGGCCGAGGAGCAGCGGGTGCTCGACGCGGACCGTGCCGCCAGGCTCGACCTGGCCAAACCACCGCTGCTGCGGTTCACCCTCGTGCGGCGCGGCGAGCAGGACCACCGGCTGCTGCTCACCTTCCACCACATCCTGCTCGACGGGTGGTCGATGCCGCTGCTGTGGCGGGAGCTGGTGGCGCTCTACCGGTCCGGCGGGGACCCCAGCGGCCTGCCCGCGGTCCGGCCCTACCGGGACTACCTGGTGTGGCTGTCCAAACAGGACAGATCCGCCGCGGAGCGGGCGTGGCGCGCGGCCCTGGAGGGGCTGGCCGGGCCGACGCTGGTGGCCCCGGAGGCCGACGTGGTGCCGGTGGTCCCGCAGCGGCTCGGCAGGCACGTCTCCGACACCGCCACGCGCGCGCTGACCGAGTGGGCGCGGCGGGAGAAGCTGACGCTGGGCACCGTGGTGCAGGGCGCGTGGGGCCTGGTCCTGGCGCGACTCACCGGGCGGGACGACGTGGTCACCGGCCTCACCGTCTCCGGCCGCCCGCCGGAGGTCCCCGGCGTGGAGGACATGATCGGCCTGTTCATCAACACCGTCCCGCTGCGGGTCCGGCTCGACCCGGCGGAGACCGCGGCGCAGTTCCTGCACCGGCTGCAGGAGGAGCAGGCCGGACTGCTGGCGCACCAGTACCTGGGGCTGGGCGACATCCAGCGGCTGGTCGAGGTCGGGCGGCGGCGCGGTGGCCTGTTCGACACGCTGACCGTGTTCGAGAACTACCCCTCCGGCGGCGGTTCCGGGCCGGGCGGCGACGGGCTGCGGGTGACCTCCGTGGACAGCCAGGACGCCAACCACTACCCGCTGTCGCTGATCGGGGCCCCGGGGGAGCGGTTGTGGCTGCGGCTGGACCACCGCCCCGACGTCTTCGGCGAAGCCGAGGCGCGGGCAGTGCTGGACCGGCTGGTGGCCGTGGTCGAGGATATCGCGGCCGACCCGGACCGGCCGGTGGCCGAGCTGGGCGTGCGCGCCGCGCCGAGCGGGGTGGCCGTTGGTGGTGCCACCGAGGTGCCGGAGCGGTCGCTGCCGGAGCTGTTCGCCGCGCAGGTGCGCCGCGGGCCCGGCGAGCTGGCGGTGGTCTCCGGCGCCGACGAGCTGTCCTACGCCGAGCTGGACGAGCGGGCGAACCGGTTGGCGCACCGGTTGATCGGCCTCGGCGTGCGGCCGGAGAGCCCGGTGGCCCTGCTGCTGGAGCGCTCGGCGGACGTCCCGGTGTCCGCGCTGGCGGTGCTCAAAGCCGGTGGTGCGTACGTGCCCCTGCACCACGCGTTCCCGCTGGAGCGGATGCGCCAGGTCGTCCGGGAGGTCGGTGCGGAGGTCGTGGTGACCGACAGCCGGATGGCCGAGCTGGTCGCCGATCTCGACCTGAGCCGCGTGGTGGTGGACACCGACCAGGAGCTGGCCGCGCAGCCGTCCACCAGCCCGGAGGTGCCGGTGGCACCCGATCAGCTGGCGTACGTGATGTTCACATCCGGCTCCACGGGCACGCCCAAAGGGGTCGGCGTGACGCACCGCGGGGTCGCCGAGCTGGCCTGGGACCGGCGCTGGCGCGGCGGGGCGCACGAACGGGTGCTGATGACCTCCGCGAACGCCTTCGACGCCGCAACCTACGAGCTGTGGATCCCGCTGCTGGCGGGTCACCGGATGGTGGTCGCGCCGCCCGGTGAGGTCGACCTCGGCGTGCTGGCCGACGTCATCGAGCGGCACGAGGTGACCGGTGCGCTGCTGACGACAGCGCTGTTCAACCTGATCGCCGAAGAACGCCCGCAGCTGCTCGCCGGGATGCGCGAGGTCTGCACCGGCGGCGACGCCGCGTCGGCGGCGGCTTTCCGGCGCGTGCTCGAGGCCTGCCCGCGGACCGCGGTCACCAACCTCTACGGCCCGACCGAGATCACCGTCAACGCCACCCACCACGCGGTGCGCTCGGCCGCGGAGGTGGGCGAGGCGGTGCCGATCGGCGGGCCGATGGACAACACCCGGCTCGCGGTGCTCGACGCCCGGTTGCGACCGGTGCCCGAAGGCGCGGTCGGCGAGCTCTACATCGGCGGCGCCGGACTGGCCCGCGGGTACGTGCACCGCCCCGGGCTCACCGCGGAGCGCTTCGTCGCCGACCCGTGGGGCGAGCCGGGCGCCCGGATGTACCGCACCGGTGACCTGGTGCGCCGCAACCGCGACGGGAGCTTGGAGTTCGCCGGCCGGGCCGACGACCAGGTGAAGGTCCGCGGGTTCCGGATCGAGCTGGCCGAGGTCGAGGCGGCGGTGGCGGCGCGGCCGGACGTCGAGGCGGCCGCCGTGGTGGTGCGCGAGGACCGGCCGGGGGACAAGCGGCTGGTGGCCTACGTGGTGCCGGAGGCGGCGGACACCGCGCGGGCCCGCGCCGAGCTCGCCGAGGTCCTGCCCGCCTACATGGTCCCGGACTTCTTCGTGCCGGTGGCGCAGCTGCCCACCACCCCGGCCGGCAAGGTCGACCGCCGCGCGCTGCCCGCGCCGGACGAGCACGGGTGGACCGGGCGCGGCCCGCGCAGCCCGCAGGAGGAGATCCTCTGCGGGCTGTTCGCCGAGGTGCTGGGCCGCTCGTCGGTCGGGATCGACGACGACCTGTTCGCGCTCGGCGGCAACTCCCTGCTGGCCACCCGGCTGGTCAGCCGGATCCGCTCGACGTTGCGGGCGGAGCTGGCGATCCGCCAGCTGTTCGACAACCCGACGGTGGCCGGGATCTCGGCGCTGCTGGGCCGGGCGGGCCGCGTGCGGCGACCGGTGCGCCGGGTGACCCCGCGCCCGGCGCGGGTGCCGCTGTCGTTCGCCCAGCGCCGCTTGTGGTTCCTGGACCGCGTCGACCGGGCCGCCACGTACAACATCTGGCTGCCGCTGCGCCTGAGCGGGCGGCTCGACCGCGACGCCCTGCGCGCCGCGCTGGCCGACGTGGTGGCGCGGCACGAATCGCTGCGGACGGTCCTCGCCGAGGACGACGCGGGTCTGCACCAGGTCGTGCGGGAGCCGTTCGAACCGGACGTGGCCGTGGTGGCGACCAGCGAGGCCCAGCTGCCCGACGAGATGGGCCGCGCGCTGCGCACCCGCTTCGACCTCGCGGCCGAACCACCGCTGCGCTGCTGGTTGTTCGAACCCTCCGACGCACCGGCGGAGCACGTGCTGCTGCTGGTGATGCACCACGTCGTCGGGGACGGCTGGTCGATGCCGCTGCTGCGGCGGGATCTGGCGATGGCCTACTCGGCGCGGTGCGCCGGACGCGCGCCCGACTGGGAGCCGCTGCCGGTGCAGTACGCCGACCACGCGCTCTGGCAGCACGCCGAGCTCGGGTCCGAACAGGACCCGGACAGCCCGATCGCCAGGCAGCTGGCCTACTGGTCCGAGCAGCTCGCCGGGCTCCCCGAGGAGCTCCAGCTGCCCGCCGACCGGCCGCGCCCGCTGGTGGCCTCGCACCGCGGCGGGCTGGTCCCGTTCGACATCCCGCCCGGTCTGCACGCCGGGCTGGTGGGGCTGGCCAGGGACGCCCGCGCCACCCTGTTCATGGTCCTGCAGGCCGGGGTCAGCGCCCTGCTGTCCCGGTTGGGCGCGGGCGAGGACATCCCGATCGGCACCCCGGTCGCCGGGCGCACCGACGACGCGCTGGACGAGCTCGTCGGGTTCTTCCTCAACACCCTGGTGCTGCGCGCGGACCTCTCGGGCGACCCGACGTTCCGGGAACTGCTCGACCGGGTGCGCAGCACGGATCTCGACGCCTACGCGCACCAGGACCTGCCGTTCGAGCGGCTGGTCGAGGTGCTCAACCCGCAGCGGTCGCTGGCCAGGCACCCGGTGTTCCAGGTGCACCTCACGGTGGACAACAACGACCGCTCCGCGGTCGGTGCGGTCGCCGGTCGGGTGCCCGGGCTGAGCGTGACCACGGAGCGGATCAGCTCGCCGGTCGCCAAGTTCGACCTCTCCTGCACCTTCGTCGAGCAGCACGCCGCCGACGGCAGCCCGGCCGGGGTGCGGGCGACGCTGGAGTACAGCGCCGACCTGTTCGACGAAGACACCGCGGTCGCGCTGACCGACCGGCTGCTGCGGGTGCTGGAGACGGCGGTCGCCAATCCGCAGGTGCGGGTGGGCCGGATCGACGTGCTGTCGCCGGGGGAGCGGCGCCAGGTGCTCGAGGGCTGGAACGACACCGCCGTCGAGCGGCCGTGGCGGAGCCTGCCGGAGCAGTTCGAAGCCCAGGTGCGCCGGAGCCCGGACCTGCCCGCGGTGCTCGACGGTTCAGCGCTGAGCTACGCGCAGCTGAACAGCCGCGCCAACCGGCTGGCCCGGTGGCTGATCGCCCGGGGTGCGGGGCCGGAGCAGGCCGTGCCGCTGTTCCTGCCGCGCGGGGCGACCCAGCTCGTCGCGCTCTGGGCGGCGGTCAAGGCGGGCGCGGCCTACGTGCCGGTCGATCCGGCGCTGCCACCGGAGCGCGTTGCCGCGACCCTGGCGGGATTCCGGGCCCCGCTGCTGCTGACCACCTCGGACCTGGCCGAGCAGCTGCCCGCCGAGGTCCCGCCACCGTTCGCGCTGGACGACCCGGACCTGGTCGCCGAACTGGCGCAGGAGCGCGATGCGGACCTCACCGACGCCGAGCGCGGCACCCGGCTGCGCCCGGAGCACCCGCTGTACGTGATCCACACCTCCGGCTCCACCGGTCGGCCGAAACCGGTGGAGATGACCGCCGGGGCGATGGCCAACCTGCTCGCCTGGCAGCGCGAGGTCCTGGAACCCGCGCCCGGTCGCGTGGTGGCGCACTTCGCGCCGATCGGGTTCGACGTGTCGGCGCAGGAGGTGTTCTCCGCGCTGCTGACCGGGAAAACGCTGGCGGTGTGCCCGCAGGAGGTGCGCCGCGACCCCGGCCCGCTGGTCGATTGGCTCGACGAGCACGAGGTCGCCGAGCTGTTCGCCCCGGCGCTGGTCGTGGAGGCGGTCGCCACCGCCGCGGTGGAGCGGGGCCGCCACCTGCCCGCGCTGCGCGACGTCGTGCAGGCCGGGGAGGCGCTGGTCCGCACGCCCGCGATCGCGGAGTTCGTCCGCCAGCACCCGGACCGTCGCTTGCACAACCACTACGGTCCGACCGAGACGCACGTGGTGGTCGGCTGCACGCCCCCGTCCCGGGAATCCGGGCCAGCGCCGATCGGGCGGCCGATCGGCGGGCTGCGCGCGTACGTGCTCGACCGCTGGCTCAACCCGGTCGCCCCCGGCGCGGTCGGCGAGCTGCACATCGCCGGTGCCGGGGTGGCCCGCGGCTACCGGGACCTCCCGGGGATGACCGCCGAGCGGTTCGTGGCCGACCCCTTCGGCCCGCCGGGCACCCGGATGTACCGCACCGGGGACCTCGCCCGCTGGAGCGCCGACGGGCAGCTGCACTACGCCGGTCGCGCGGACCTGCAGCTCAAGATCCGCGGCTTCCGGGTGGAACCGGGTGAGGTCGAGGCGGTGCTCGCCGGGCATCCGGCGGTGTCCCGGTGCGCCGTCGTGCCGCGGCCCGGCCGCAACGGCGAGTCCCGGCTGGTCGCCTACGTGGTGCCGCAGCGGGACCTGCCGGTGGCGGCGGCCGAACTGCGCAAGCACCTCGGGCAGGCGCTGCCCGACCACATGGTGCCCGGTGCGTTCGCGTTCCTCGACGAGCTCCCGCTGGGCCGCAACGGCAAGCTGGACCGCGCCGCGCTGCCCGACCCGGACGGCGAGCGCACCGCCGACCAGCTGCCGCGCACCCCGGAGGAGAGCGTCCTGTGCGGACTGTTCGCGGAGGTGCTCGGGTTGCCGTCGGTCGGGGTGCACGACGACTTCTTCCGCTCCGGCGGGCACTCGTTCCTGGCCGCGCAGCTGGTGCGCCGCATCCAGCTGGTGTTCGGCGCTGAGCTCTCGGTGCGCAGCGTGTTCGAGGCCCCCACGGTGGCCGAACTCGCCGCCGAGCTGGGATCGGACTCCGCCGCCGACCCCTTCGCGGTGGTGCTGCCGCTGCGCACCGGCGGGCACCGGCCGCCGCTGTTCTGCGTGCACCCGGCATCCGGCACCAGCTGGTCCTACGCCGGGCTGCTGGCGCACCTGTCCCCGGACCAGCCGCTGTACGGTCTGCAGGCTCCCGCGCTGACCGGCGGCGGGCGGCCGGAGTCCGTCGCGGAGCTCGCCGCGGAGTACGTCCAGCAGATCCGCGCTGTGCAGCCGACCGGCCCCTACCGGGTGCTCGGCTGGTCCTTCGGCGGGCTGGTGGCGCACGCGATCGCGACCCGGCTGGAGGAGCTGGGCGAGCAGGTCGACCACCTGGTGATCGTCGACTCCTTCCCGGCCCCCGAGGACCGGCCGACCGCCGCCCCGGCCGAGCACGAGATCCTCGCCTCGATCTTCCCGAGCGGCTTCGGCTACGACCCGGAGGAACTCGTCACCGACCGCGACGCGGTGCTGAGCCGCTACGCCGAGGAGCTGCGCAGGCAGGGCAGCAGGCTCACCGCGCTGGGCGAGGCCGGGCTCAAGGCCACCACCGAGGTCTTCGTGCAGCACAACCGGATCATGACCACCTTCGAGCCGCAGCGGTTCGACGGCGACCTGCTGGTGTTCACCGCGCTGCGGCGCGAACCGGGCGCCCACCGCTGGCGGGCGGAGGACTGGCGGCCGCACGTGACCGGCCGGATCGCCGAGCACGAGGTGGACGCCACCCACGACGGCCTGCTCGCCGACCCGACCGCCCTGGCGGAGATCGGGCGCCGCCTGGACGAGGAGCTCGGCGGGTGACGAGGACGGAAGCCGGAAGGAGCAACGTGAACGGTGAGATCCCGGACCTGGCCGACCCGCGGACCTTCGCGGAGCACGACCTCGGTGATTTCTGGCGGCGTCTGCGCGCCGAGGAACCGCTGCACTGGCAACCACCGCGCGGCGACCGGTCCGGCTTCTGGGTCCTGAGCCGCCACGCGGACATCATGGCGGTGTACCGCGACGACGAGCAGTTCAGCTCGGAGCGGGGCAACGTGCTGGTGACCCTGCTGGCCGGGGGCGACTCCGCGGCGGGCCGGATGCTGGCGGTCACCGACGGGCCGCGGCACCAGAAGCTCCGCAAGGTCCTGCTGAAGGCGTTCTCCCCGCGCGCGCTGAGCCGGATCTCCGAGCGGGTGCGGGACAACACCCGGCGGCTGGTGTCCGCGGCGGTGGAGGGCGGCGAGTGCGATTTCGCCGCCGAGATCGCCAGCCGCATCCCGATGGCGACCATCAGCGACCTGCTCGGTGTGCCGGAATCGGACCGCGATTTCCTGCTGCAGCAGACGAAGTCCGCGCTGAGCTCGGACGACGCCGACGGCACGGACCTGGACTCGGTGCTGGCCCGCAACGAGATCCTGCTGTACTTCGGGGAGCAGTGCGAGCAGCGCCGCCGGAATCCGGGCGACGACGTGATCAGCGTGCTGGCCACCAGCAGCATCGACGGCGAGCCGCTGTCCGAGGACGACGTGGTCCTCAACTGCTACAGCCTGATCATCGGCGGTGACGAGACCAGTCGGCTGACGATGATCGACGCGGTGCGCACCTTCGCCGACCGGGAGGACCAGTGGCGGCGGGTGAAGGACCACCAGGTCGATCTGGACCCGGTCGTGGACGAGGTGCTGCGCTGGGCCAGCCCCACCATGCACTTCGGCCGCCGCGCGGTGCGCGACGTGGAGCTGCACGGCCGCACCATCCGCGCCGGGGACGTCGTGACGCTGTGGCACAGCTCGGCGAACCGGGACGAGCGGGTGTTCGCCGAGCCGGAAGTGTTCGACGTCGCCCGTTCGCCCAACAAGCACCTGGCTTTCGGGTACGGTCCGCACTACTGCTTGGGGGCGTACCTGGCCAAGGTCGAGGTGGCCGAAGTGCTGTCCGCGCTGCGCGATTTCGCCACCGGTTTCGAACTGGCCGGTCCCGTCCAGCGGATCCACTCCAACTTCCTGACCGGCATCAGCAGTCTTCCGGTGCGGTTCGCACCGGACGCCGCCGGGCTGGAGCGCCACCGCGCTGCCCGGTCGGCCGGAGTGGACGGGTGAACCGTCCCGCGCCGGTCCCCCGACCGGCCGCGGAAGTCGAGGAAACGCACCGGATTCCGGTGCGCAGTGCGGAAGGGAGAGCACGATGAGCACGAACCCGTTCGAAGACCCGGAGGGCACCTACCTGGTGCTGGTCAACGACGAGGGGCAGCACTCGCTGTGGCCGGCGTTCGCGGAGGTCCCGGCGGGCTGGGAGGTCGTCCTGCGCGACGCCGACCGGCAGGCGGCGCTGGACTACGTCAACGAGCACTGGACCGACATGCGCCCGCGGAGCCTGGTGCGCGCGATGGAAGGCGACGCGGCCGCCGGGTGAGGTGGCGCGGTGGGTGCACCGCACCCGCTGCTGGAGCGGATCGAGATGGAGCGGAAGGGAACCAACCGGATGGGGCAGCTTCGAGGACGTCGGCGCGCCGGGCGCGCGCTCGCGGGTGTGCTGGTGCTGGTGCTGACGGCGTTCCTCGGAGCGTCCCAGGCCGCGGCCACCGGGACCGAGCGGGCCACGATCCGCTACACCGAGTACGGCATCCCGCACGTCGTCGCCGACGACTACGCCGGGCTGGGCTACGGGTACGCCTACGCGGCCGCCCGCGACAACATCTGCCTGATCGCGGAGGCCTACGTGACGGTCGACGCCGAGCGCTCCCGCTACTTCGGCCCCGACGCACCGGGGAACCCGGCGCTGGGCAGGGCGAGCACCAGCGCGAACAGCGACGCGTACTACCAGTACCGCAAGGACACCGGTGCGGTGGAGCGGCTGGTGGGGCAGGCGCCGCCCATCGGGCCCGAGCCGGAGGTCGCCGAGTTCGTGCGCGGCTACGTCGCCGGGTACAACCGGTTCCTGCGCGACACCGGCCGGGACGGCATCACCGACCCGGCCTGCCGGGGGGCCGAGTGGGTCCGGCCGATCGACGAGCTGGACGTCTACCGGCACGTGAACGCGGTGGCCACCGCGATGGGCAGCGGGGTGGCCATCGACGGCATCAGCACCGCCCGGCCCGCACCGGCCGGGGTGCTGCCCGAGGTGCCCACCCACCTCGACCTGTTCCCCGCGGAGAAGTCGATGGGCAGCAACGCGATCGCGGTCGGGGCGGACGGGACCCGGGGCGGTGGCGGCGTGCTGCTCGGCAACCCGCACTTCTACTGGCAGGGCGCCCTGCGGTTCTGGCAGTCGCAGCTGACCATCCCCGGCGAGGTCAACGTCTCCGGCGCCAGCCTGCTCGGGTTCCCGGGCATCCAGATCGGGCACAACCAGGATGTGGCGTGGAGCCACACGGTGTCCACGGCGGCGACCTTCGGGTTGTTCGAACTGCCGCTGGCACCGGGCAGTCCGACCACCTACCTGGTCGACGGGCGGGCCCGCGAGATGACCCCGGTGCCGGTCTCCTTCGACGTCCGCCGCCCCGACGGCACGATCGGCCGGGAGCAGCGGACCATCTGGACGACGCCGCAAGGCCCGGTCGTCACGCAGCTGGGCAACGTGCCGCTGCCGTGGGCGAGCAGCGCGCACGTGCTGCGGGACGCGAACGCGACGAACCTGCGCGCCCTCAACACCTGGTTCGACCTGGCCCGCGCGGGCAGCACCGAGGACGTCAGCCGGGCCCTCGCAGCGACCCAGGGCATGCCCTGGGTCAACACCATCGCCACCGACCGCGCCGGCAACGCGCTGTACTCCGACGTCCAGGCGGTCCCGCACGTCACCGACGAGCTGGCGGCCGACTGCAGCACCCCGCTGGGCTCGCAGGTCTTCCCCAGCAGCGGCATCCCGGTGCTCGACGGCGGCCGGAGCGAGTGCGAGTGGGGCAGCGATCCGGCGGCGGTCGAACCCGGGCTGCTCGGCCCGGCGCAGCTGCCCGAGCTGACCAGGCGCGACTACGTGCTCAACGCAAACGACAGCCCCTGGCTGACCAACCCGGAGGCACCCCTTGCGGACTACCCCCGCGTGGTGGGTGACGTCGCGACCGAGCGGTCCGCCCGGACCAGGGAAGCGATCCGGACCGTCGAGCGCCGGTTGTCCGGAACCGACGGCCTGCCGGAGCGCGGGTTCAGCGCCGAGGACATGAAGCAGGTGCTGTTCGCCGACCACAGCCGGGTCGCCGAGCTGGCCGCGGCGGACACCGCGCGGATGTGCGCGGCGTTCCCCGGTGGCCGGGCGCCGTCGAGCTCCGGGCCGGTCGACGTGTCGGCCGCGTGCCCGGCCCTGGCCGACTGGGGGCACGACTTCCGGCTGGACAGCCGGGGTTCGCTGCTGTTCGAGCGGTTCGTCGCGCAGCTGGCCGAGGTGCCCACCGGGCCGTGGCGGACGCCGTTCGACCCCGTCGATCCGGTCAACACGCCGAACACGCTGGCCGTCGAGAACCCGGCCGTGCAAACGGCTTTCGGCGATGCCGCCGCCGAGCTGCAGACCGCTGGGATCCCGCTCGACGCCCCGCTCGGCGAGTACCAGCACGTGACGCGCAACGGCGAGCAGATCCCGGTGCACGGCGCGCCGCACCAGACCGGGGTCCTCAACGTGCTGACCCCGCACTGGGATCCGGCCGCGGGCAACACCGAGGTCACGCACGGCTCCAGCTTCCTGCAGGTCGTGCAGTTCGACGGCGGGGAGTCCCCCCGTGCGTCGACGCTGCTGACCTACTCGCAGTCGGCCGATCCCACCTCACCGCACTACGCCGACCAGACCCGGTTGTTCTCGGCCGGGCAGTGGGTCCCGGCCCGGTTCGGCGAGCGCGAGATCGCCGCATCACCGGCGCTGCGGGTGGAAGTCATCTCCGAGCGGTGAGAGCGGGAGGACGTCGTGCCGATCGAGACGATCAACGGGATCAGGCTGAGCTACACCGACACCGGGTCCGGCGAACCCGTGGTGCTCATCATGGGAACCGGAAGCGGCGGCCGGGTGTGGCACCTGCACCAGGTGCCGGCGCTGACCGCCGCCGGGTACCGGGCGATCACCTTCGACAACCGGGGAATCCCGCCCAGCGAGGTGTGCCCGGAGGGGTTCACCGTGGACGACATGGTGGCCGACGTGGTGGGGCTGGTGGAGCGGCTCGAACTCGGCCCGGTCCGGGTCGTGGGCACCTCGATGGGGGCCCACGTGGCGCAGGAGCTCGCGCTGGCCCGCCCGGACCTGGTGCGGCAGGCGGTGTTGATGGCCAGCCGCGGGCGCAGCGATGCGCTGCAGATCGCCCGCGCCGAGGCGGAGAAGGCCCTGCACGACTCGGGCGTGGTGCTGCCCGCCCGCTACGCCGCCGTGGTGCAGGCCATGCAGGTGCTGTCCCCGGCCACCACGGAGCACGACCAGCGCACCCGGGACTGGCTGGACCTGCTGGAGTTCTCCACTTCGGACAGCGGCCCGGGCTACCGGGCCCAGCTGGCGCTGGAACCGATGCCGGACCGGCTGGTCGCCTACCGCGGGATCCGAGTGCCCTGCCACGTGATCTCCTTCGCCGACGACCTGCTCACCCCGCCGCGCAGCGGGCGGGAGCTCGCCGCGTCGATCCCCGGCGCGCAGTTCGAGGTGATCGAGAACTGCGGGCACTACGGGTACTTGGAGGAACCGGAGCTGGTCAACAAGAGCATCCTCGGATTCTTCGCTGCTGCGTAGCGGTTTCCGGTGGGTTTTCGGTGCCGCTTAACGTTGGCGACGACGGCCCCGCGGCGGTGTTAGTCTGCGGCGCGGGGGAAACCGGTCACACCCGGGTGGATGGTTCGCGCACCGTCCACCGAGGACGAGAAGTCGGCGCACGACCGCCCCGGATGAGGCGGATTCTGTCGGTCCCGCTGTTTCGGGAGGTTCACCAGTGGCCAGATACCTGCTCGTTCCGCTGCCGCTGCACGGTCACGTGCACCCGATGGTGGCGCTGGCCGCGGAACTGGTGGAGCACGGGGAAGAGGTCGTGGTCGCGATCAACCCGTCGTTCGCCGGACCTTTCCGCGACGTGGGGTGCGAGGTGGCCGAGTTCGACATCATGGAACGCGGTCCTGTCCCGGAGAACCCCACGGTGGCGCACAAGCTCGGCGGTTTCGGCCGGATCTGGGACATCGTGCGCGAGCGGTTCCGGGTGACCGGGGAACTGCGCGCGGCCTGGCCGCGGTTGCGGCCGGACGTGGTGGTCACCGACATCATGTCGATCTGGGGCATCAAGGCCGCGGAAGCGGCCGGGGTCCCGTTCGTGTCGTTCTACGTCACCTACGCGCTCAGCGAGCGGATCCTGCTGGAGGACGTCAACCGCAAGTTCGGACCGCGGGTGATGGAGCTCGCGCGCCGCTCGGGCATCGCCCGCATCCAACCCGGCCTGCGCCGGCGGGTGACGCGCAACGCCGCGCTGGCGTTGGTGAACGTGTTGCCGGAGTTGCAGCCGATGCGGTGGTCGTTCGACGGGCGGTTCCGGTTCGTGGGGCCGTTGCGGCGGGATTCG
>NZ_JBEPDU010000045.1:47707-62051 GCF_040300525.1 Saccharopolyspora sp. NPDC000359
GGAGAACGTGGTGGCGCGTCGGTATGTTCCGCAGTCGGCGGTGCTGGAGCATTGTTCGGCGTTCATCACCCACGGTGGCATGAACTCGGCCTTGGAAGGACTCGCCCTGCGCATCCCGATGGTCGTGGTGCCCTCGGCCGGGGACCAGATCACGACCGCCCGGCGGCTGTCCGAGCTCGGTGTCGGCGAGGTCCTGAGCCCGGATGCCGGCGTCGCGGATATCCGGGGTGCGGTGACGCGGGTCGTCGGCGACGAACGCGTGCACACCGCGCTGCGGGCGCTGTCCGAACGAGCGCGCGCGACCGGCGGACCTGCTGCGGCGGCCGACGCCCTGGAGGAGGTCGCGACCAGTGGTGCGGTCCGCGCCGTCAGGGGTGCGCGGTGATGGAGCTGCGGAGGAGAACGCTCCTGCAGAGCGCGGTCGTGGCAGGTGCGGTGTCGTCGGTCGGCGGCTGGCCGCTGCGCTCGCCCGCAGCTGCGGCGGCACCGGGCGCGCGGGAAGCGGCGGTGCGCGACGCGGGTCTGGTGTGGCGGTCGTTGCCGGAGGACTGGCGCACCGCGCCGCTGCTGGGCAACGGGACGCTGACCGCCCACGTGCACCGGTCGGCCGATGGCAGGGGGCTGTCCTTCGCCTTCAGCGACGGGCGAGGCCGCTGGCACCAGGTGGTCGGCTCCCTCGACCTGGTCCTCGCGGGCACGCCTACCGACCTGCGGTGGGACCTGGACCTGTGGGACGGCGAGCTCACCGGGAACCTCACCACCACCCGGGGCAGCGTGCAGCTCGGCGTGCTGGCCGAGCGGACCCGCGGCGCGGTCCTCGTGTCGGTGGCCACCAGCGCGGGCGAGGACGCCGCGGGGTGGGTGGACGGCACCGGCGGCGAGTTGTGCTGGCGGGAACGGCGGACGGGCACGCACCGGCTGGTCGCGGTCGCGGGGACCCCCGAGGACCGCGACGCGGTCCTCGCGACCGACCTCGACGAGCTCGTCGCCGAGCACCGCCGGTGGTGGCACGACTTCCACGGGCGCGGGTTCACCTCGGTACCGGACAAGACGGTGCAGCGCTTCCACCTCGCCCAGCTCTACCTGGCGGCGTCCACCACCCGCCGCGGGCACCGGGCCGACGGGCGCACGCACGAACTGCTCACCAGGACCGATCACGCCGATCTCGGCCTCGCGGTGGGGCGGTCCGACGCGCCGGTCCCGCTGCCGGGGGTGGGGTCCAAGGGCGGCCGCGCGCAGAACCTGGTGGTGGCGCGCGACATCCCAGCGGCGTGGTCGGCCTGGCAGCACCTCGGCGACGACGAGCTCCTGCGCGAGTCGGTGCGCCCGGCGCTGCGGCGCGCGGTGGCCTACTACCGGCAGCACCTGGTCGAGGGCGCCGACGGGATGCTGCACCTGCCGGTCACCCACTCCCCGGCGTACGCGGACGTCGCCGACAGCACGCACGACCTCGCCCTGCTGCGCTGGGCCACCCGGCGGCTGCTGCAGGCCGACGAGCACCTGCAGCTGACCGACCCGCGGCACGCGGAATGGGCGGACCTGCTGGAACGCCTGGTTCGGTACCACACCGGCGCATCCGGTGTGCTGGTCGGCGCCGGAACCCCGCTGCACACCTCCCACCCGCACCCGTCGCACCTGGTGTGGCTGCACCCGCTTGCGGAGGGCGATGCCGTGGTGAGCCGCGACGTGGCGGTGCGCAGCCTGGCGCACTGGACGGCAATGCGCGAGGCCTGGCAAGGGCATTCGCACGTCTCGGCCGCGTCGATGTCCGCGCTGATCGGTGATCCGCACGAAGCCCGGGACCACCTCCGCAGCTTCCTCACCGGAGGTGTCGCAGCCGACACCGAGGTGCTCGCGAACACGCTCTACCGGTCGGGTCGGGCCGCCGACCAGGAGGTCGGCGCCGCGGCCAGCGGCGCGCTGCTGGACATGCTCGTGCGCGCCGACGGCGCTCAGGTGGCGCTGTTCCCCGCCGCACCCGGTGACTGGCGCGACGCCTCGGTGGCCTCGCTGCGCCTGCCCGGCGGGCTGGTGGTCGACGCCGACCGCGCCGACGGGTGCACGCGGTGGGTCCGGGTCCGCGGGGGCACCGGACGGCCGGTGCTGCTGCGCCACTCGATCCCCGGCGCGCTCCGCGTCCACGACGGGCGGGGACGTCCCGTGCCGGTGCGGCATCCCGGCCGGGGGGTGGTCGAGCTGCACCCGCGCGACGGTGCGGAAGTCGTCGTCGCCGCACGGGACTTCCACGGCGATCCGGAACCCCGCGACGTTCCCGCCGACGGCGATGGCCACCGGTGGGGACTGCCAGACAGGACCAGGACCGCGTCGGCCTGAGGCCACGCACCGACGGTGAGGGGAACAACGATGTCGCGAACCACTGTGCTGTGCCTGCCGTTCGCCGGTGCTGGCGCGGCGCACTTCCGGCCGTGGGAGGACCGCGCCGGCACCGACCTGCAGATCGCGCCGCTGCAGCTGCCCGGCCGCGAGCGCCGGATCGGCGAGCCGGCGTTCCGGGACGTCGCGCAGGCCGTCGAGGCGCTGCTCCCGGAGGCGCTGGAGCGCGCTGGTTCGGAACCGGTGGTGCTCTTCGGCCACAGCCTCGGGGCGGTGCTGGCCTTCGAGCTCGCCCAACGACTGGCCACCGCGCCGGGGACGTCGCTGCAGAGGCTGTTCGTCAGCGGCTCCCCGGGCCCGTGGACGAAGCGGAGCCGCCGCGCGACCGGGCTGCCCGACGACGAGTTCCTGGCCCGGGTCCAGGAGTTCGCCGGCTACGACCACGCGGCGCTGCGGTTCCCGGAGATGCGGGAGCTGATCCTGCCGACGCTGCGGGCGGACGTGGAGATGCACGAGAACTACGAGCCGAGCGCGCAGGCCCCGCTGCCGGCGCCGATCACCTCCCTCCGCGGCCGCGACGACGAGCTGGTCGACACCGAGCGGGCCGGGGAGTGGTCGAAGGCCACCGCCCGCGAGTTCGACCTGGTGGAGCTGCCCGGCGGGCACATGTACCTGACCGACTCGGTGGACCGGCTGCTGGACCTGATCCGCAACGCGGTCCGCGGGTGAGCGGGCGGCGCGGGGAGTTCGGGATGCGGTTGTCCGGCAAGGTCGCGGTGATCACCGGTGCGGCGCGCGGCATCGGGCGGGCGTGCGCCCTGGCCTTCGCGCGCGAGGGTGCTTCGCTCGTGCTCGCCGACGTGTGCGCGGATCTGCCCGGGGTGCCCTACCCGCTCGGCTCGGCGAGCCAGCTGGCGCACACCGCCCGGCTGTGCCGGGACAGCGGGGTCGCGACCACGACCGCCCAGGTCGACGTCCGGGACGGCGCTGCCGTCCATGCGTTGGCCGAGCAGGCCTTCGACCGGTTCGGCCAGGTCGACGCGGTGGTCAACAACGCGGGCATCGCCGCGCCGTCCGGGAAGCCCGTGCACGAGGTCACCGAGGCGGAGTGGCAGCTGATGCTCGACGTGGACCTGTCCGGTGCCTGGCGGGTGCTCCGCGCGTTCGGCCCGGCGATGGTGCGGCAGCGGTCCGGCAGCGTGATCAACATCAGCTCCACGGCCGGGCTCGTCGGCTACCGGCACTTCGCCGGCTACACCGCGGCCAAGCACGGGCTGATCGGCCTGACCAGGTCCGCGGCGCTGGACTACGCGCCGGTGAAGGTGCGGGTCAACGCGGTGTGCCCGGGTTCGGTCCGCGACGACCCGAAGCTGGAGGGGCGGATGCTCGCCGAGATCGCCCGCTCGCTCGACGTCGCGGTATCCGACCACGAGACCACCTTCGTCCAGGCGCAGCCGACGAACGAGCTGCTCGCGGCCGAGGACGTCGCCGCCGCCGCGGTGTACCTCGCCTCGGACGACGCGCGCCAGGTCACCGGCACCGTGCTGACCGTCGACGGCGGATTCACCGCTCGCTGAGCCCGAGGAGGAACCAGACCGTGTTCGCAGCTCCCGTCCCGGACGCCCTCCGCGCCCGGTGCCACTCGGTGTGCGTCCGGTTCGGCGAACCCGTCCTCGCCGATGTCCTCCGCGACAGGCTGGCCGCAGCGGGCATCGAGGCCCGGTTGTGGGTCGAGCACCCGCCGACCGCGTCCAGCGGTCCCGCGGCGGACCGCTGGCGCGAGGCCGAGCTGGCCCGGCCGGTCGCCGAGAGCGCCGGGCTGCGCCCGGTGCTGCTGGAGTTCGCCGACGGCTCCGCCGAACTCGTGCTGGTGGCGCACCGGTCGCGGTTCGACCGCCGCGAGCTGCGGCAGCTCGCGGCGCACCTGCTCACCGAGGCGCCGGCGAATTCACCTTCGCCGAACCGGCTTCCCGGGGCGATGCGCCTTCCGGCGCAGGAGCCCGTGGAGTGGGGCTTGCCGGACGAACGCGCCGGTGCGCCGGTGGCGAGCTGCGAGCACCCGATCTCCGGTGCTGTCGGTGACGCGGGGACCTGGCTCGCCGCGTTCGCCGTGGTGCTGGCGCGCTGCGAACCGGAACCACCGGTGTTCCCGGTGCTGCCACCGGGTTCCGGCCAGATCGTGCCGCTCCCGGCCGCCGATCTGCTCGGTGCGGGCAGCCTGCAGGACGTGGTGGACGGGTGTCGCAAGTGGACGTCCCAGCCGACCGGGGCCGGTGCGATCACCACGGGCGCGGGCATCCTGCTCGACGACGTGGCGGACGGCTCGTTCGCCCCCGCGATGGCCCGCCCGTGCCTTGCGCCGCCGTTCCCGGTTACGGTCTCGATCGCCCGGGACGCCTCGGGGGCGCCGTGCGTGCGCTGCGACTACCGGACGGCGAGCGCGGCGGCGGCGGTGGTCGAGCGGTTCGCGCGACACCTCGACCGGGTGCACCAGCAGGTCGTCGCGGCACCGTCGACACCGGTCGGTGCGGTGGAGCTGCTCGACGACGCCGAGATCGCACAGCTGCTCGCGCTCGGCCGACCGGACCAGGGCGCCGCCCCGGCCGACAACCGCAGCATGACCGGGGCGTTCGCGGAGATCGCCGCACGACAGCCCGACGCGGTGGCCGTTTCGGACGGCAGCACCCGGCTGACCTACGCCGAGCTGGACGCGGAATCCGACCGCATCGCACGCGGGCTGCGCGCGCTCGGAGTCCGCAGTGGACAGCGCGTCGGGGTGTGCCTGGAGCGGTCCGCGGAACTGGTGGTGACCCTGCTCGGCGTGCTCAAGGCGCGCGGCGCCTACGTCCCGATGGACCCCGCGCATCCGCCGGACCGGCTGAGCTACACCGCAGCGGATGCGGAGCTGGACGTGGTGGTCACGGCGGCCGCCGACTTCCCGGTGCGGGAGGGGCCGGTCCTGCGCACGCCCGAACAGGTGCGGGCGGCCGGTACTGCCTCGGACCTGGCCGCCGATCCGGTCCCGCCCGGCTCACCCGCGTACGTCATCTACACGTCCGGGTCCACCGGCCGCCCCAAGGGCGTGGTGGTGCCGCACCGCTCGGTGGTGAGCCTGATCGGCGCGGTCCGCGAGGAGTTCACGCTCGGCCCGGCCGACGTGTGGAGCCAGTTCCACTCGGCGGCCTTCGACTTCTCCGTCTGGGAGATCTGGGGCTGCCTGCTCACCGGCGGGCACCTGGTCGTCGTGCCGCACTGGGTGTCGCGGACCCCCGAGCAGTTCCGCGACCTGCTCGGCACCGAGCGGGTCACCGTGCTCAGCCAGACGCCTTCGGCGTTCGCCCAGCTGCTGGCCGCGGACCGGGCCGCACCGGGGGAGCTGGCGGTCCGGCTGGTCGTTTTCGGCGGCGAACCGCTCGACGCCCGGATGCTGCTGCCGTGGTTCGACCGGTACCCGGAATCCCGCTGCCGCGCGGTGAACATGTACGGGATCACCGAGACCACGGTTCACGTGACCTGGCAGACCGTGGACCGCGAACTCGCGCTGGCCGGGTCCCGCTCGGTGGGCCCCGCGCTGCCGGGGTGGCAGGTGCAGGTCCTGGACGCCGCAGGTCGGCCGGTGCCACCGGGGGTGGCCGGGGAGATCCACGTCGGCGGGGCGGGGGTGGCGCTGGGCTACCACGGCCGTCCCGATCTGACCGCGACCCGCTTCGTCGCCGACGCGCACACCGGCGGGCGGTCCTACCGCAGCGGCGACAAGGGGCGGCTCCGGCTGGACGGCTCGCTGGAGCACCTCGGTCGGCTCGACCACCAGGTCAAGGTGCGCGGTTACCGCATCGAGCTGGACGAGATCCGCGCGGTGCTGCTGGAAGATCCCGCGGTCACCGCGGCCGCCGTGGTGGTGGGGCGGTCGAGCTCCGGGGACGCGGCCGCCGACCGGTTGGACGCCTACGTCGTGGTGACCGGGGCGGGGGAGACCTCCGGGATCCGCCGCCGCGCCGCGCGGATGCTGCCGGACTACATGGTGCCCGCCACGGTCACCGCCGTGCCGGAGCTGCCGCTGACCGCGAACGGGAAGCTGGACCTCGACCGGCTGCCGCGCCCCGGGACGGCGGCCGCCGGGCGGGAGCGCACCGGGCAGCCGGTGGGCGAGCTCGCCGAGGGAATGCTGGCGGTGTGGCGGGAGGTCTTCGACGCACCGGTGTCGGTCGACGACGACTTCTTCGAGCTCGGCGGGAACTCGCTGCTGGCGGTGCGGATCGCGACCGCGATGGACGAGCGGGGACTGCCCCGGCTGCCGCTGCGGGACTTCTACCTGCGGCCCACCGTGCGGGAGCTGGCCGAGGCGATCGGCGACGCGGCCGAGGCCTGACCTGCGGTCACAGCGGCCTGCGGTAGCCGCGCACCGCCAGCCCGATGCACACCGCGCACAGGGCGCCGCTGGTGGCCAGCGCGAGCACCACCTCGAGCCCCAGCGGCTGCCCCAGCGCGAGCCGGCGCGAGGCGTTGACCGCGTAGGTCAGCGGGTTGACCACGGCCAGCGGGCGCAGCCAGTCCGGGAGCATGTCCAGCGGGACGAACGCGCTGGAGACGAAGATCAGCGGGAACATCGCCAGGAACCCGATGTTCTGCATGATCTCCTCCTTGCGGACCCAGCTGGCCAGCGCGAGGAAGACCCAGGTCAGCGCCCAGCTGACCAGCAGCGCCAGCAGCAGCGAACCGAGCACGCCGACGATGCCGCCCGCCGGGGCGAAGCCGAACAGCAGCCAGGCCACCACGAGCAGCACGACCAGCTGGAAGGCGCTGCGAGCCAGGTCGGCCACGCTGCGTCCGAACAGGACGGAGCTCGGGTTGACCGGCAGCGCGCGCAGCCGGGCCACCACGCCGTTGCGGATGTCGGCGATGAGGCCGATGCCGGACTGGATCCCGGCGCCGAGGCTGGTGGTGATCAGGATCGCCGGCATCAGGTAGTTGATGTAGTTGCCCCCGGCCGGGGCGGCCATGACCTGCCCGAAGACCTGGCCGAACAGCACCAGCATGATCAGCGGCTGGAGCATGCTGAACACCAGGATCCGGGGGTCGGTCAGCAGTGCGCGCAGCGATCGCTGCGCCAGCAGGAAGACCTGGGCGGGGAAGGCGGCGCCGCGCCAGCGGCGGTGCGGCAGGTCTGGCTCGGCGGTCATCGGGTGCGCTCCTCGACGTTCGGCGGCTGCACGGCGGTGGCGAGGTAGACGTCGTCGAGGGTGGGTTCGCCGAGCCCGAGCTCGGCCACCTCGACCTGCGCCTCGTCCAGGATCCGCACCACCGCGGCCAGTTCCCGCGATGCGACCACCGCGGCGCTGATCCGGTGCTGCTGCGGGTCGTAGGTCGGGGTGAGCCCGGCGTCGCGCAGGGCCCGCACAGCGCGGTGCTCGTCGGCCGGATCGGCCAGCACCGCGGTGGCGGTGCGCTGCCCGACCTCCGATTTGAGCTGCGCCGGGGTTCCGGCCGCGGCGACCCGGCCGTCGGAGAGCACCACCAGGGAGTCGGCGAGCCGGTCCGCTTCCTGGAGGTACTGGGTGGTCAGCAGCACCGTGGTGCCCTCGCGGACGAGTGTCTCCACCATCTGCCACAGTCCCACCCGGCTGGCCGGGTCCAACCCGGTGGTCGGCTCGTCCAGGAAGAGCACGTCGGGATGCCCGACCAGGCACGCGCACAGGTCGAGTCGGCGCCGCATCCCGCCCGAATAGCCGTGCGCCGGGCGGTGCGCCGCTGCGGTGAGCTGGAACAGCTCCAGGAGTTCGTCGGCGCGGCGGCGGGCATCGCTCTTGCGCGCGCCGAGCAGCCGGGCGACCAGCACCAGGTTGTCCCAACCGGACAGTTGCTCGTCGACGGAGGCGAACTGCCCGGCCAGGCCGATGCGCTGGCGCACCTGGTGGCCCTGCCGGACCACGTCGTACCCGGCGATCCGCGCGGTCCCGCCCGAGGCGGGCAGCAGCGTGCTGAGGATGTGCACCAGGGTGCTCTTGCCGGCCCCGTTGTGACCGAGCAGGCCGAGCACCGAACCGGCCGGGACCTGGAGGCTGACGTCGTCGAGCGCGGTGACCGCCCCGTAGCGCTTGCTGACGTGCTCCGCTTCGATCATGTGCTGCGGCAAGGGATCCCCTGGGGTTGGCGTGGGCGGAGGTCGGGACTAGCTGGCCTGGGGCGGGGTTTCGTCGAAGGTGTCCCCGTTGAGCAGTGCCAGCCCGAGCCGGGTGAGCGAGTGCGAGACGGTGTTGCGGCCGCGGCGGGTGGTGATCAGCCCGGCGTTGCGCAAGACCGTGGTGTGCTGGCTGGCGGCCGCAGCCGAGATCCCCAGGCGCTGTCCCAGCTCGCCGGTGCTGGAGGAGTCGACCAGCGAGTGCAACGCCTCCGCGCGGGTGGCGCCGACCAGGGCCCCCAGGTTCTTCTTGCTGTGGTTGGAGATGCTCCACAGCAGCTTGGCGGACGCCGAGTTGATCGGCACCGGGTAGGTCAGCACCGGTGGCGTGTCCGGGCCGACGCGGTCGAAGGACGGCGTCGCGCGGTGGCCGAAGAACAACGTGGGCTGGTCGACGAGGAACAGCGACGGGACGATGAGCAGTCCGGACGAGTCCAGGATGATCCGCCCGCCCGGGTGGCCGGCGATCTCCAGGTTCGGCGGGTTCCAGGCCATGCTCTGGTGCAGCGAGCTCAGCATGCCCTCGAGGCCACCGGCGAGCAGGTCCTGGCAGCGGGAGGAGCGCTCGGCCTCCAGGAAGGTGCGGATGCGCCGCCAGGGCGGGATGGTCGCCACGCGGCCGAACTGCTGGACGGCGGCGATCTCTTCCGGGCCGCACACGCGGCCCAGCAGCTCCTCGTCCAGGCCCTGCGAGGAGCTGGTGAACAGTTCGGCGGTGATCCGCACGGACTGGACCGCGCTGGTCAGCGAGTGGGCGCGCGGGCCCAGTTGCCCGCGTACGTAGTGGCGCCACGGGTTGAACCGGGCACCGCCCCGGCGGCGCCAGAGCAACCGGGCGGCCAGGAGTGTTTCCGGAACCGGAGAAGTTGGCACCAACATCCGGATTCGCGTTAAGTCCCGGTCCGAGAACTGAATCCGTAGCACTGGCCCCCCCCCCAGCCTGTCATTCGATTGTCGGTGGATCATGCTGTTCGTATAGGTAGAGCGGTTCCGATCGCAATCCGATGATCAGCTGCAGGGGAGAGTATCATCATCATCCATCCGGTGGTGCAACCATTTTAAGGTAAGATGAAATCTGCTGGTAAGAGCCAGCATGAGCGCCACTTGGTGTGGTGCTAGTGGAGTAGTGCGTGGTCCATTCGTCTCTCGTCTCCAGTCGGTGCCGCAATTTACTGGCGAGTTTTTCTGGCGGATATTGCCGCGGTCCGGGGGCGGCGGTTAGTGTCGGCCCCGTTCTCGTTTTGGCGGAAGTGCCCGCCGGGTCGCGCCGCCATTGTCGCGGCGGAGTTGCGGGGAAATGCGCACTGCGCGCAGGCGTATTCCTGGGGCGGGGAACGCGAGAGGGGGGCATTTGCCTTCGGTACGGGTGGGCCTGTGGTTGACCGGGGCCCGAGGTTCGGTGGCGACCACGGCGGTGTGCGGGCTGCTCGCGCTGCGCGCCGGCTTGGTGCGCCCGGTGGGGTGCGTGACCGAGACCCCCGAGTTTCCCGCAGCGCCGCTGCCCGACTGGGGTGAGATCGAGCTCGGCGGGCACGACGTCGTCGACGTCCCGCTGGCGAAGCGGGCCGCGCGGTTGGCCGACGAAGGAGTGCTCCCGCCCCACGTGCTGACCGCGGTCGAGCCGGGGCTGCGCGCGGTGGAGGCGGAGATCCGCCCCGGGTACAGCGCGGTGCGCGACGACCGCACCCAGGCCGCCGCGATCGAGCGGCTGGCCGCCGACGTGCGCGATTTCCAGCTGCGCAACGGGTTGTCGCACGTCGTGGTGATCAACGTGGCCAGCACGGAGAAACCCGTGCCGCTGCTGCCCGAGCATGAGGACCTGGACGCGCTGCGGGCCGCCTTGCACCAGCCCGGGCGGGAGGTGCTGCCGCCGAGCTCGGTCAACGCCGCCGCCGCGCTGACCGCAGGCGCGGCGTACGCGGACTTCACGCCGTCGCCGGGAATCCAGCTGCCCGCGCTGGCGCAGTGGGCGGAGCGCTCCGCAGTGCCCTACGCGGGCCTTGACGGCAAAACCGGGCAGACGCTGCTGCGCACCGCGCTGGCTCCGGTGTTCACCAGCCGCGCGCTGGAGGTGCGCTCCTGGGCGGGCACGAACCTGTTGGGGGGCGGCGACGGTGCGAACCTCGGCGATCCCGAACGGGCAGCGGGAAAGCTGGACTCCAAGCAGCGCGGTCTGGCCGAGCTGCTGGGCGACGCGGTGTCCAGCCCGCTGCACATCGACAACGTCCCGGAGCTCGGCGAGCGCAAGGTGGCCTGGGACCACGTGCTGTTCCGGGGTTTCCTCGGTGCGGAGATGACCCTGCAACTGACCTGGCACGGCTACGACTCCTCGCTGGCCGCGCCGCTGGTGCTGGACCTGGCGCGGTTGCTCGCGGCAGCGCAGGCGGCCGGCCGCACGGGACCGCAGGCGGAACTGGCGTTCTTCTTCAAGGACCCGATCGGGTGCGCGGAGCACCGGCTCGCCGAACAAGCCCGGATGCTCGTCGACTGGGCCGCGGAACTCGGGGGACGGCGATGAACCGCTGGCTCCGGCTGGTCCGCGCACCGGCCGCGCTGACGGTGCTCGGCGACGCCATCGCCGGGGCCGCCGCGTCCGGTGCCCTGTGGCGACCGCGCACGATTCTGCTCCCGCTGTCCTCCGCGGCCTTCTACTGGGCGGGCATGGCGATCAACGACTGGGCGGACCGCGACCTCGACGCCGTGGAACGCCCGGAGCGCCCCATCCCGGCCGGGGAGATCGCACCGAACCGGGCGCTCGCCGCCGGAGCCGGGCTGACCGCCGCGGGCCTGGCGCTGGCTGCGGCGGGCGGCGGCCGGTCCGCCCTGCCCGCGGCGGCCACGCTGGCCGGGTGCATCTGGACCTACGACCTGGTGCTGCGGTCGACCCCGCTGGCACCGCTGGGGATGGCGGCCTGTCGCGGACTCGACGTGCTGCTCGGCGCGAACGGGCCGAACAAGCACGCCGCCCGGGGCACGGCGGGACTCGTCGCCGCGCACGCCTGCAGCGTGACGATCGGGTCGGCCGGGGAGGTGCGCGGTGCAGGGCGCGGGACCGCCGCCGCAACGCTCGGTCTCACCGCTGCGGTGACCGGGGCGGTGACGACCGGTCGCAGGCGCAACCCGGCTGCGACCTTCGCGGCCGTCGGCTACGCGCTCAACGTGGGCGCTCGGCAGGCAGCCGCGCTCGCGACCCCGACGGCAGAGGCGTTCCGCGCCGCGACCGCGGCTGGGATCCACGGCACGATCGCGTTGCAGAGTGCGCTGATCGCGCGATCCGGGGCGCCCAAGCTCGCCGCGGCGGTCGCCGCGCTGCAGGGCCTGGCGTCCCGGTTCGGGAAGAAGGTGCCGGTGACATGAGCGGGTACGCGCTCGGCTACGGCACGAACGGGTTCGCCGACCACTGGTTGCCGGACGCGCTGGAGGTGATCGCCGAACTCGGCTACACCGCGGTGGCGATGACGCTGGACCACCCGCACCTCGACCCGTTCGCGCGGGACCTGGCCGCGCAGGTGGACCGGGTGGCCGCCAAGCTGTCCGACCTGGGGCTGCGCTGCGTGGTGGAGACCGGCGCGCGGTACCTGCTGGACCCGCGGCGCAAGCACCACCCGACGCTGCTGTGCGACGAACCGGGACCGCGGCTGGAACTGCTCACCCGTGCGGTGCGCATCGCCGGTGACCTCGGGGCGGAGTGCACGTCGTTCTGGTCCGGCGCGCGACCGCCCGGAGTGACCCCCGAGACGGCGTGGCACCGGCTGGTGCACGGCGTCGCCGAGGTGCTGGAGGAGGCGGACCGGCGGCGGGTGCGGCTGGGGTTCGAACCGGAACCCGGGATGTTCGTGGAACGGCTGGACGACCTGTTCCGCTTGCGCAGCGAGCTCGGTGAACCGGACCGACTGGGCATCACCCTCGACGTCGGGCACGTCGTGGCGGTGGAGTCCGACGACATCGCCAGCTGCCTGCGGCGGTCGGCCCCGCACCTGGTCAACGTGCAGCTCGACGACATGCGCACCGGTGTGCACGAGCACCTGGAGTTCGGCGCCGGGGAGGTCGACCTGGTCGCGACCCTGGCGACCCTGACCGAGATCGGCTACACCGGGGTGGCCGCGGTCGAACTGCCCCGGCACAGCCACGCGGCACCGGCTGTCGCGGACCGCTCGATGAGCGCGCTGCGCGCCGCCGCGGTGGCCGCCCACCCGTGGGTGCGCGCGGCGGAAGAGCGGATCGGCGCCGACCCCACCGCGATCCGCTCGTTGTTCCCGGCCGCCGGCCGGCACGTCGGGCGCGGCCCGTTGCGCCCGGAGGTGGACCCCTCGGGGCTGGTGCACGGAACGACCGACGACCACGCCCGCACCCGGCTGCTGGCCGTGCTCGCCGAAGCGCGGCCGGACGACCTTGCCGCGGAAGTGGTCGACCTCCACGACTTCGGCGACGGCGCGGAGCGGCGTGGGGTGCTGCGCGGGCTGTCCGCCCTGCCCGGAATCGCCGGAGCGACCCGGCAGCTGCTCGAATCCGCGCTGCGCAGCAACGACCCCCGGCTGGTGGTCGCAGCGCTGTCCGGCCCGGCCGCCGCGGAGCTCGACCAGCACAGCTGGCGGCACGGCGTGCTGAAGTGCCTGTTCTTCGGAGTCCCGCTGGAGGCCGTGGCGGACCTGGAGCGCCGCAGCGACGCCGAGCTGGCGCGAATGGTGGCCGACTACGCCACCGAGCGCCGGGCGGCCGGGCGCTCGGTGCCCGCCGACGTCCACCGGTTCCCGGCCGCGACCACCGGTGCCTGAACGAGACGAGGCGACGTGCGAATCTTCGAACCCCACATCCACATGACCTCCCGGACCACCGACGACTACGAGGCGATGCGCGCGGCGGGCATCCGCGCGGTGGTCGAGCCCGCGTTCTGGCTGGGCCAGCCGCGCACCGGCGTCGCCTCCTTCACCGACTACTTCGACGGCCTGCTCGGCTGGGAGCGGTTCCGCGCCGCCCAGTTCGGCGTGCGGCACCACTGCACGATCGCGCTCAACCCCAAGGAGGCCAACGATCCGCGGTGCACACCGGTGCTCGGCCTGCTGCCGCGCTACCTCGCCAAGGACGGGGTGGTGGCCGTCGGCGAGATCGGCTACGACTCGATGACGCCTGCGGAGGACGAGGCGTTCGCCGCGCAGCTGTCGCTGGCGGTCGAGCACGAGCTGCCCGCCCTGGTGCACACCCCGCACCGGGACAAGGCCCGCGGCACCCGGCGCAGCCTGGACGTGGTGCGCGAGTCCGGCATCGCGCCGGAACACGTGCTCGTCGACCACCTCAACGAAATCACCGTGGCCGAGGTCGCCGATTCCGGTTGCTGGATGGGCTTCTCGCTGTACCCGGACACCAAGATGGACGTCGACCGGATGGTGGTGCTGCTGCAGGAGTACGGCACCGACCGGATGGTGATCAACTCCGCCGCCGACTGGGGCCGCTCCGACCCGCTGCGCACCTGGCGGGCAGCCCGCGCCATGCTCGACGCCGGTTTCGACGAGTCCGAAGTGGACAAGGTGTGCTGGCGCAACCCGGTGGCCTTCTACGGTGCCAGCGGTCGGCTCGTGCTGGACGACCTGCCCGGGGCCGACTGGGGCGCCGAGGAGTTCGCCGGCAACTCCGTGCTGCGCGGTGGCGGGCCCGCCGCGCAGCCGACCGGCCGGGGAGCGGCGCGATGACCGAGCTGCTGTCCTACTGCACCAACGTCCACCCGGCCGAGGACCTGCGCGGGGTGCTGGCCCAGTTCGACCGGTACGCGGTGCCCGTGCGCGAACGGCTGGGCGCGGACCGGCTGGGGCTCGGCCTGTGGCTGGCCGCCGACCT
>NZ_JBEPDU010000046.1:0-61470 GCF_040300525.1 Saccharopolyspora sp. NPDC000359
TGGCGTGGGTGGTGCCGCAGGTGGTCACGGCGGTGACCAAGACGGTCGCGAAGATCGCTGATGTGACCACGAAGTTGGTCAAGGCGATGAAGTCGCTGGGCAAGCTGGTCAAGAAGCTCAAGGACGGCTTCGGCGACGCCAAGCGGGCCCTCGACAAGATCAAGAAGGACAACGGCGGCCCCGGCGGGAAGCCGAACAGCCCGACGCCGGACCGCCCGCGGGGCGACAACTCGAAGGGCGACGGCGGCAACGACCCGGCGTCCACCCACTCGCAGAGCACGGACGGCAAGGGCGGCGGGGGCGAGGCCCCCAACCGGTCCGGCAGCGGCGGCGGGCCGGGCAACACCGATCGCTCGCTCGGCGACGGCGGTCCGACGGGACCGCCCCCGCGCTCCCCGAACCGGGACCGCTCGCCCGCCCAGACCAACTCCACGAGCGCCCGCGACCAGAAGTCCAACAACCGCTCGCCGGACAAGTGCCGCGGCGTCGGCGACCCGATCGACGTGGCCACCGGCCAGATGATGTTCTCCGCCACCGACATCCGCTTCGAGCACGCGCTGCCGCTGGAGGTCTCCCGCACCCACTTCTCCCGCTACCGGCTCGGCCGCTGGTTCGGCCCCAGCTGGGTGTCCACACTGGACGAGCGGCTGGAGGTGGACGGAAGCGGGGTCAGCTACGTCGCCGCCGACGGCACCCTCCAGCACTTCCCGCACCCGACCTCGGACGACTGGGTGCGCAGCACCGACGGCCCGCTGCGCGCTCTCGGGCGGCTGGACGACGGCGGCTACCTGGTCAAGGACGACGAGCGCGGCTGCGTGCTGCACTTCGCCCCCGGCGCCGGGACCCGTCCGCTGGTCGCGATGTTCGACCGCAACCGCAACCGGATCGACTTCCGCCACGACGAGACCGGGGCCCCGGTGGAGATCCGGCACAGCACCGGATACCTGGTCCGGGTGGAGACCGCGAACGACCGCGTCACCGCGCTGTTCTCGGTGGCGCCCAACGGCACCGAAGTCGAGCTGATGCGCTACGGCTACACCGACGGCGCGCTGACCGAGCTGATCAACTCCTCCGGCCTGCCGCTGCGGTTCAGCTACGACCCCGACGGGCGCATCACCAGCTGGACCGACCGCAACGGCGAGTGGTACCGCTACACCTACGACGAGCTCGGTCGCTGCGTGCGCACCGCAGGGTCCGGCGGCTTCCTCAGCGGAGCCCTGGAGTACGGCACCGGGATCACCTACTACACCAACTCCCTCGGCCACCGCACCGAGTTCCACCTCAACGAGGCGGGCCAGGTCGTCAAGGAGGTGGACCCGCTCGGCGCCACCACCGAATCCGAGTGGGACGCCCACGACCGGCTGCTGCGCCGCACCGACCCGCTCGGCCGGACGACGCGCTACGAGTACGACGCGGGCAACCTCGTTGCCCTCACCCGCCCCGACGGCAGCGAACTCCGCTGGGAGCACAACGAGTTCGGGCTACCGGTCGCGGCCACCGAAGCCGACGGCTCGGTCACCCGGTGCGAGTACGACGAGCTGGGCAACCTGGTCGCGCAGACCGACCCCACCGGGGCGACCACCACCTACACCTACGACGAGCAGGGCGGCCTGGCCTCCTTCACCGACGCGCTGGGCAACACCACCCGGATCGAGCGCGGGATCGGCGGCCTGCCCACCGCCATCACCGACCCGTCGGGCGCGGTCACCCAATTCGACCGCGACCAGTTCGGCCGGGCCACCGCGATCACCGACCCGCAGGGCGGCGTGCAGCGGTTCGGCTACACCGTGTCCGGGCAGGTCATCTGGCAGACCGACGCGGACGGCACCACGCAGCGGTGGGCCTACGACGGCGGCGACAACGAGCGCACCTACACCGACGAGCTCGCGGCCACCACGCGCACCGAGGTTACGAACTTCGACCTGGTCACGGTCCAGACCGGCCCCGACGGCAGCCTGCTGCGGTTCGCCTACGACTCCGAGACGCGGCTGGTCGGCGTCACCAACGAGCAGGGGCTCGTCTGGACGTACGACTACGACCCGGCGGGCAACCTGGTCCGGGAGACCGACTTCAACGGGCACGAGATCCGGTACGTCCGCGACGCGGCCGGTCAGCTCGTCGAGCGGATCGACGCCGCCGGGGAGGTGACCCGCTTCGCCTACGACGAGCTGGGGCGGCTGGTCGAGCGGCGCACCGGTTCCGCCGTCGCGCGGTTCACCTACGACGCCCAGGGCCACCTGGTGGAAGCGGTGGACGACGACAGCCGGGTGTCGTTCGAACGCGACCGGCTCGGCCGCGTCACCGCCGAAACGGTCAACGGCCGCACCGTGACCTCGGTCTACGACGAGCTGGGCCGGCGGGTCCTGCGGCGCACGCCGTCCGGGGCGGAGAGCTCCTGGGAGTACGACGCGAACAGCCGACCGGTCGCCCTGAACGCGGCGGGACGGACTCTGCGCTTCACCTACGACGCCCTCGGCCGTGAGGTCCGGCGCAGCCTGGGCGCGGGGATGTCGATCGACCAGACGTGGGCGCACGACGAGCTCCTGCAGACGCAGAGCGTCGTCGACGCCGCAGGACGGCGGAGCCAGCAGCGGACCTTCTCCTACCGGGCCGACGGAATGCTGACTGGCCTCCGGGACCAGCTCACCGGGCCGCGGACGTTCGGCCTCGACCACGCCGGACGGGTGCTGTCCGTACAGGGGCCCGGCTGGACCGAGCAGTACGCCTACGATGCCGCGGGCAACGTCACCCGCGCTTCGTGGCCGACCAGCAGCGACCAAGACGCGCTCGGCCCCCGGGCCTACACCGGCACCGTGGCGCGCGGTGCGGGCAGCGTCCGCGACGAGCACGACGCGCTGGGCCGCATGGTGCTGCGGCAGCGCAAGCGCCTCTCGCAGAAGCCCGAGACCTGGCACTACTCCTGGGATTCCGGCAACCGACTGGTCGGTGTGCGTACGCCCGACGGCGCGCACTGGCGCTACCGCTACGACGTGTTCGGGCGGCGCATCGCCAAGCAGCGCTTGGCCCCGGACGGCAGCGTCACCGAGCAGGTCGACTTCACCTGGGACGGCGACACGCTGGTCGAGCAGGCCCGCTTCGAGCCCGGTGCCCCGGGACGGGTCACGGTGTGGGACCACGGGCCGGACGGCTTCCGCCCGCTGACGCAGCGCGAGCGGATCTCCCGCGCACCGCAGGAATGGGTGGACGACCAGTTCTACGCGATCGTCACCGACCTCGTCGGCACCCCGACCGAACTGGTCGACGAGCAGGGCGGGATCGCCTGGTTCCAGCGCACCAGCACCTGGGGCAACCCGCTCGACCGCGCCCACACCGGCGCCGACACCCCGCTGCGGTTCCCCGGCCAGTACTACGACGGCGAGACCGGGCTGCACTACAACTACCTCCGCTACTACGACCCGCTCACCGCCCGCTACATCAGCTCCGACCCGCTCGGCCTGGAAGCGGGCCCGAACCACCGCGCCTACGTGCCCAACCCGAGCGGCTGGAGCGACCCGCTGGGGCTCATGGGGAAGGGCGGCGGCAAAGGCGGTGGCGGCAAGGGCGGCGGCGGTGGCAAGGGCGGCGGTGGCAAAGGCGGCGGCAAGGGACCGTGCGGCGGGAACGGGGGGAACAACGGCGGCAACGGTGAGGGCTCGGTCGACACGAGGTCGAAGGAGCAGAAGGCCCGCGACGCCATCCCGAACATCGCCAAGAAGTTCGAGGAGATGAACCAGCAGAAGGTGAACCACATCTTCAAGGGCGAGCTCAACAAGGACGGGAAGCCGACCGGGTTCCACGCCTACACCGACGGGAAGGTCCCGCAGAACGTCGAGATCAAGAAGATCACCGGCGACAGGTCGGACGTGCACAAGATCGACTACACCAATACCGACGCCAAAGCGGACAAGAAGGGCAACCTGCCGGTCAAGACCAGCACGGTGTACCCGGACACGATGACGCCGGACCAGATCAAGGCCTACAACGCGGCGGACAACCCCAAGTCCGTCGGCGGTCACCAGATCTTCCAGGACAACAACACAGGCCCCTCCGAGGTCAAGGACGTCATCGTCAAGGACGCCAAGCTCAGCGACCACCTCGACATCGCCCACCCCGGCGCGGGCAAGAAGGACGAAGGCACCTACTACCCGCAGATGCCCAACGACTCGGGCTCGGGCAAGGGCAAGGGCCGCCGCTGACGCCCGGTACCGCGCCGCCCGGCCCCAGCGCGACGGGGCCGGGCGGCGCGGGACGTCGGCCGCCTGCGACAAGTACCCTCGTGGTGTCGTGTGACCAGCGGACACGCCCCCGGCGGAGGTGTCCGCGAGGTCACTGATCACCTGCGGACCCGAGGGAGCTGCGCACCCGTGACCGACGGACCCCTGATCGTCCAGTCCGACAAGACGCTCCTGCTCGAAGTCGACCACGCCCTCGCCGACGAGGCGCGCACCGCCATCGCCCCCTTCGCGGAGCTGGAGCGCGCGCCCGAGCACGTACACACCTACCGCATCACGCCGCTGGCGCTGTGGAACGCGCGCGCCGCCGGGCACGACGCGGAGCAGGTGGTCGACGGCCTGGTGCGCTTCTCGCGCTACCCGGTGCCGCAGCCGCTGCTGGTGGACATCGTCGAGACGATGGGGCGCTTCGGGCGGTTGCAGCTGGTCAACGACCCGGCGCACGGGCTGGTGCTGAGCTCGCTGGACCGCGCGGTGCTCGAGGAGATCCTGCGGAACAAGAAGATCGCCCCGATGCTGGGCCAGCGCATCGACGACGACACCGTCGTGGTGCACCCCAGTGAGCGCGGGCGGCTCAAGCAGATGCTGCTCAAGGTCAGCTGGCCCGCCGAGGACCTGGCCGGGTACGTCGACGGCGAGGCGCACCCGATCAAGCTGGAGCAGAACGGCTGGCAGCTGCGCGACTACCAGGCGCAGGCCGTCCAGTCGTTCTGGGCCGGTGGGTCCGGCGTCGTGGTGCTGCCCTGCGGCGCGGGCAAGACGCTGGTCGGTGCGGCGGCCATGGCCGAGGCGCAGGCCACCACGCTGATCCTGGTCACCAACACCGTGGCCGGGCGGCAGTGGAAGCGGGAGCTGATCGAGCGGACCTCGCTCACCGAGGAGGAGATCGGCGAGTACTCCGGCGAGAAGAAGGAGATCCGACCGGTCACCATCGCCACCTACCAGGTGATCACCCGCCGCTCCAAGGGCGAGTACAAGCACTTGGAACTGTTCGACTCCCGCGACTGGGGCCTGGTGGTCTACGACGAGGTGCACCTGCTGCCCGCCCCGGTGTTCCGGATGACCGCCGACCTACAGTCCCGACGGCGGCTCGGGCTGACCGCGACGCTGGTCCGCGAGGACGGCCGCGAGGGCGACGTGTTCTCGCTGATCGGCCCCAAGCGCTACGACGCGCCGTGGAAGGACATCGAGTCGCAGGGCTGGATCGCCCCGGCCGACTGCATCGAGGTCCGAGTGACGCTGACCGACAACGAGCGCCTGGAGTACGCCACCGCCGACGCCGACGAGCGCTACAAGCTGTGCTCCACCGCCCGCACCAAGGCCCCGGTGGTCAAGGCCATCCTGGACCAGCACCCCGGCGAACCGGCCCTGGTCATCGGCGCCTACCTGGACCAGCTGCACGACCTCGGCGCGGCGCTGGACGCGCCGATCGTGGAGGGCTCGACGAAGAACAAGGAGCGCGAGGCGCTGTTCGACGCCTTCCGCAACGGCGAGATCAACCGGCTGGTGGTGTCGAAGGTCGCGAACTTCTCCATCGACCTGCCGGAGGCGTCGGTGGCGGTGCAGGTCTCCGGCACCTTCGGGTCACGGCAGGAAGAGGCGCAGCGGCTCGGTCGGCTGCTGCGGCCGAAGGCCGACGGCAAGCAGGCGCACTTCTACTCGGTGGTCTCGCGGGACACGCTGGACACCGACTACGCGGCGCACCGGCAGCGGTTCCTCGCCGAGCAGGGTTACGCGTACCGCATCGTGGACGCCGACGACCTGCTCGGCCCCGCGATCCCGGACGCTGGGTGACGACACACCGGTCAGCTGTCACCCAAATGTGTCCACGCTGCGCCCGGCAGCCGTTACGGTTGCGGTGGACGCACACGAGCTGACCAGGCACGTCGGTCCTGCGGTGCGCAGTTTCAATTGAAACTGCAGCCCCGGGTGACCACCGATCGGGCGAACGCCGGAAGCGGGACGGGTGCGCCGCGCGCACCGCACAGGCAGGGACACTGGAGATCGGATGACCACCGAGCAGGAACGCACCGCCATGGGCGGTGCGCACCGGTTCGTCGGACTCGCGGAGAACCTCGAACGCCACGCCGGCGCTCCGACCGCAGCCGAACCCCCCAACGTGCACGGCACCAACCGCGGCTACGGCCTGGTCTTCTTCCACCTGGAGCAGTACCACCTGACCACGGTGATCAGCAGCGGCCTGCGCTTCCAGCCGCTGGGCGCCGAGCCCGCCCAGGAGCTGGCCTGCTCGGTCTACAAGGAGCAGGCCGAGGCGGCCCGCCACCTGGTCGACCTCACCGCCGAGGTGCTGGTCCAGCAGCGCACCCACCTGGTCCCCGACCAGATCGTCCCGAACGAGGAACCGCTGCTGCCGGGCACCGAGTTCCACGGCGTGCTGGCCAGCGGCCACCCGCTGTTCCCGCCGGAGTTCACCCGGTTCACCGACCCGGACGGCATCGAGCAGCTCCAGGTCTTCACCCTGCTCCCGGTGACCCTCGGCGAGCTGAACTACATCCTCGACAACGGGGTGACGGCACTGCGCCAGCAGTGGGCCCGCTTCGAGGTCGACGTCTTCGACCTCGGCCGCCCCAGCGTCGCCTGACCTTGGCACGCCGCGGTGGCGGCGGGGTGACAGGATCGGAGACATGGCCCCTGCGACGATCGACCTGGCGGAACTGGACGCGGTGCGGGTGTACGCGCTGCCGATGCGCAACAAGTTCCGCGGGGTGACGGTCCGGCGCGGGGTGCTGCTCAGCGGGCCGGCCGGGTGGGGCGAGTTCTGCCCGTTCGAGGACTACGGCGACGCGCAGGCGGTGCCGTGGCTGACCGCCGCGCTGGAAGCCTGCACCGAGGCGTGGCCGGAGCCGGTGCGCACCAGCATCCCGGTGAACTGCACGGTCCCGGCGGTCCCGGCGGACAAGGCGCACGCGATCGCCGCGGCGTCCGGGTGCCGCACGGCGAAGGTCAAGGTCGCCGAGCCCGGTCAGGCGGCCGGTGACGACGTCGAGCGGGTGGCCGCCGTGCGCGACGCGCTGGGCCCGGACGGTGCGATCCGCGTGGACGCCAACGCTGCCTGGGACGTCGACACGGCGGTCGCCCGGATCCGCGAGCTGGACCGCGCCGCCGGTGGTCTGGAGTACGCCGAGCAGCCCTGCCCCGCGGTGGAGGAGCTCGCCGCCGTGCGGCGCCAGGTCGACGTGCGCATCGCCGCGGACGAGAGCATCCGCCGCGCCGAGGACCCGCTGCGCGTCGCGGTGGCCGAGGCGGCGGACGTGGCGATCATCAAGGCGACACCGCTGGGCGGGGTGCGCCAAGCACTGCGCGTCGCCGAAGCTTGCGGACTGCCGTGCGTGGTGTCGTCGGCGGTGGAGACGAGCATCGGCCTCGCCGCGCAGCTGGCCCTGGCCGGAGCGCTGCCGGAACTCCCCTTCGCCTGCGGCCTGGGCACGATGGCCCTGCTGGACGGCGACGTCGTCGCGGACTCCCTGCTCCCGGTGGACGGCCACCTCCCGGTGCTGCGCCGCCCACCGGAACCCGACCCGGCCCTGGTCGCAGCGGCCACGCCCACCGCAGACGTCCAACACCGCTGGCTCGAACGCCTCGGCCGCGTCGACACCCTCCGCCGGGCCTAGCCCCTCATCCTCCGGTACCGCTCGCCACCGCCGCGAAGGCCGCCTTGGGTTCCCACGCCCTGTCGGGGTAGGTCTGCCCCCGGCGTCCTTCGAGGACCTCGACGATGCTCAGGCTGGCCCGGTCCAGGTCGTCCCTGGGGGCACCGCCCGGGCGGTGCGGGTAGTCGGGCAGGGCGAACAGGCACACGAACGCGCTGCCCACGCTTTCGGTCTCGAAGATCTCCAGCAGTTCGTCCAGGTAGGCGGCCTGACCAGCCTCGTCCCGCTCGTAGCTGCCGGTGAGCCGCACGGAGAACCACACCTCGAGGCCGAGCTCGGCGGCCACCTCCAACCGGTCCGGGTCGCCGCCGATGATCTGGACGGCGTTGCAGTACACGTCGTCGCGGATGTTGGCCAGCTCGCGCCGGACCACGGCGGGGTCGAAGTGCTCGCGGGACATCCGGCCGCACCTGACGAATCCGGTGTCGTAGGTCATTCCCCGTGCTCGCATGCCCCTCTGTCCGACGGGGTTCCGACGACCGCAACCACCGTCCGACGCCCCCCCCCCAGCAACAACCGTGGTCCCTTGCACTGGAACCCAGGCCCGTCGCCGACCTCCGACGGAACAACGCGATTCCGATGGAGGTGGCGGAGTTGTCCACACCCCGGAGGACCTGCCCACACCGCTCCGGCGTGTCGGGTCGTGAGTGCGTAACAGTGTTCGAACACTGTTACGCACTCACGACCACGAGCGGAGGGGCGAGAGCACCCGACACTCCGATGGACCACAGTTCCAATCGAAACTGCGAGTGACCTCCGTGGTCTCAACTGCAATCAGCCGATGAACGCGGACGACGCCGCACCAGGTCGTGCCCCACGACGGGAGCGGCTCAGCCTCGGGATGCGTTACTGGCGTCGGCCTCCGCCCACACGGTGATCTCCAAGCGTGGAACCACCACGGCCGATCCCCGCCGAGCGGCCCGAGGTCCGCGCTCGCGGCCAGGCCCGCCAGGCTCGACCAAACACCCCCAGGGCCGCTTGAAGCGGAATGCTCCCAGGTAACCAAGGCCCTTGACCTTGAATCAAAGTCGAGGTTGCGGAACGGAGCAGGTTGCTCTGAACGTCCCGTGGAGGACGGAGCGCGACCTCACGAGGACGCGACCAACTCCAAGTTTCGTGGTCGGCCCCCGCGAAATCGCGCTCCTCCCTGGTGGCATGTCAGGCGCGGCGGCGCCGACGCCGGATGAGGCGGACGACCAAGACAAGGCCCACCACCGCAGCCGCCACCGGAGCGAAGCGCTTGAGGACCGGGGCTCCAGCCGTGCCGAGGAGGTCGATCGCCTCGTCCGACGGCACCGCCCCGCCCGTGACGACCGAGTCCGCGCGCCGCGACGGCTCCTCCGTCGCCGTGCTCGCGAGCCCGCCGCCCTGGCTCCCCGCCGGGGTCACCCGCCAGCTCGCCGGCTGCGCGCCTCCGGCGCTCGCCGAGCCTCCGGCCTTCGCCGCCGCGGGCTTCGCCGCTTCGGCTTCGGCGGGCTTCGCCGCCGCGGCTTCGCCGGCGGACGGCTTCGCCTCGGCTGCCGCCGGGGCGCCCTCCTCGGTGAGCTGCTTGGCGAGGTTGGCCGCGAACTGGTTCAGGATCTTGCCGCCGACCTCGGAGATCAGCCCCCGGCCCAGCTGCGCGGGCTTGCCGGTGACCTTCAGGTCGGTGTCCACGGTGACCGAGGTGGTGTCGCCCTCGGGGGTGAGCACCGCGGTCACCGACGCCGCGGCGGTACCGCTGCCGCGGGAGTCCTTGCCGCTGGCGTCGATGACCACGCGGCGGGCGTCCTCGTCGACCTCCTTGAAGGTGCCGGTCCCCTTGTAGAGCAGCGTCACCGGCCCGAGCTTGACCTTCACCGATCCGGAGAACTCGTTGCCCTCGGCCTTGGTGAGCGTGGCGCCGGGCATGCACGGTGCGACCCGCTCCGGGTCGAGCAGCGCCTGCCAGGCCACCTCGACCGGCACCGGAACGCTGAACTGGTGCTGCATCTGCACGGGGTGTCCTCCTGGTTCGAACCGAACGTGGCCCGGCGGCACGGGCCGTCCTCCTGCTGAGGCGTCACCCCCAGCTTCCCAGCCCCAGCGACCAACGACTACCCCATTCGGATCACCAACACCCAACCCCCGGCACACCACAGTTTCAATTGAAACTGTACACACCGGTGTGTCGTGCACCCGACACGCCGGAGGATGTGGACAAGCCGCGCGAGGCGTGGAGAACTCCGCACCTCCCATGTGAATCAGACGTCCCACTTCCACCGAGGTGATCCCACCGGGACCCCGACGAGCAAGTCGCCAGACGATCCACAGTTTCAACTGAAACTGTACCCGCCAGGCAAGCGCCGAAGCCGCTCCCACCACCCCCAACGCCGATCGCGGACGTGAGCGCGGAGCATCCTTCGACGACTGAGCCAGTGAACGAACCCTTCACCCCGGACTCGAAAGAGCGACGAAGGGCCGTCGGACGAGTGACAAACGGGCGCAGTTTCAATTGAAACGGCGGGCTTCCGGCATGTCGGGGGCCCGACACGCCGACGGCGCCACCCCCGACCGATCACAGTTTCAATTGAAACTGTATGCACCGGTGTGTCGTGCACCCGACACGCCGGAGGATGTGGACAGGCCGCCGGGGTGACTGCGCAAGTTCCGTGGCAGTCGGACGTGCGATTTCCATGGGAGTTGCGCTCCCCGCCGCCCACCCCCCGCCGGGCGGGGGGTGGGGGCTGGGTGGGCTCGCGGCCAGCCTGGGGTCAGGGTCCGGTGGCCGCGAGGACCGCTCTGCCGGTGAGGACTTCCGCGAGGTGGGAGCGGTAGTCGACGTCGGCGCTGGCGTCGGCCGTGGGGCTCGTTCCCTCCGCTGCGTGGCGGGCCGCTGCTCGGACCGCTTCTGCCGTGGGGGGTTGGCCGACCAGGGCCTGTTCGACTCCCCTCGCTCGGATCGGGGTTGGGCCCATGTTGGTCAGGGCGATGCGGGCCTCGGCGATCTGGCCGTCGGTGACGCGCACCGCCGCCGCCACCCCGACGATGGACCACGCCTGCGCGACCCGGTTGAACTTCTCGTAGTGCGCCCGCCAGCCCGTCCACTTCGGCATCCGCACCTCGACCAGCAGTTCTGCCGGTTCCAGCGCGGTGGTGAAGTAGTCGACGAAGAACTCCGCCGCGGGCACCACGCGCCGCCCGGACGGCCCGACCAGCACCATTTCCGCGTCCAGCGCCAGGGCCGGGGCGGGCAGGTCGCCCGCCGGGTCGGCGTGCGCCAGCGATCCGCCGAAGGTGCCGCGGTGGCGCACCTGGGGGTCGGCGACCGTGCGGGTGGCCAGCGCGATCAGCTCGGCGTGCTGCTGGACCAGCGGGTCGCGCAGCACGTCGTGGTGGGTCGTCATCGCACCGATCACCAACGCGTCACCGTCCTCGCGGACGCCGCGCAACTCCTCGACGCGGTTCAGGTCGACCAGCAGCTGCGGGTCGGCCAGCCGCATCCGCAGCACCGGCAGCAGGCTCTGCCCGCCGGCCAGCACCTTGGCCTCGTCGCCGCACTCGGCCAGCGCGGTCACCGCCTCCTCCACTGTGGAGGGTGCGAGGTACTCGAACTGGGCGGGGATCACCGGACACCTCCCTGGGGGTTCATCGAACCGAGTCCGCCACCGGCTTCCGGCGCGGTGGCACCGCTGGCGCGCGCGCCGGTGATGGCCCGCCACACCCGCTGCGGCGAGCACGGCATCTCCACGTCCGAGACGCCCATCGGCCGCAGCGCGTCGACCACCGCGTTGACCACCGCCGGGGTGGAGGCGATGGTGCCCGCCTCCCCGACGCCCTTGACGCCCAGCGCGTTCGACGTCGCGCGGGTCTCGGTGCGGTCGGTGGTGAACTCCGGCAGGTCGGCCGCCGAGGGCACCAGGTAGTCGGCCAGCGTTGCGGTGGTCAGGGTGCCGGTCTCGTCGTGCACGGCCTCCTCGAACAGCGCCTGCGCGATGCCCTGGGCCAGTCCGCCGTGCACCTGGCCCTCGACGATCAGCGGGTTGATCACCGCACCGATGTCGTCCACGCAGACGTACTCGCGGATCTTCACCTGCCCGGTCTCGGTGTCGACCTCGGTCGCGCACAGGTGCGTGCCGTGCGGGAAGGAGAAGTTCTCCGGGTCGAAGGTGGCCTCGGCGTCCAGGTTCGGTTCCACCCCGTCGGGCAGGTCGTGCGCGGCGAAGGCGGCCAGCGCGACCTCGCCGAGCGCGGTGCCCCGGTCGGTGCCGCGGACGCCGAAGCGCCCGGCGGTGAACTCCACGTCGTCCTCGCTGCACTCCAGCATGTGCGCGGCGATCTTCTTGGCCTTCTCCACGACCTTGTCGGCCGCCTGCACCACCGCCATGCCGCCGACGGCCAGCGACCGCGAACCGTAGGTGTCCAGGCCCTTCGGCGAGACCTGCGTGTCGCCGTGCAGCACTTCGACGTCCTCGAACGCCACTCCGAGCCGGTCGGCGACGATCTGGCTCCACGCCGTCTCGTGCCCCTGTCCGTGCGGCGAGGTGCCGGTGACGACCTCGACCTTCCCGGTCGGCAGCACGCGGATCGCGGCGTGCTCCCAACCGCCCGCGCCGTAGGACAGCGAGCCCAGCACCCGCGACGGGGCCAGCCCGCACATCTCGGTGAACGTCGAGATGCCGATGCCCAGCTGCACCGGGTCCCCGCGGCGCCGCCGCTCCTCCTGCTCGGCGCGCAGCGCGTCGTAGCCGAACAGCTCCACCGCCTTGTCGGTGGCGGCCTCGTAGTTGCCGGAGTCGTAGGTCAGCCCGGCGACCGTGTCGTAGGGGAACTCGTCGTGCGCGATCCAGTTCCTGCGCCGCACCTCCATCGGGTCCATGCCCAGTTCGGCGGCGAGCTCGTCCATCATCCGCTCGATGGCGAAGGTCGCCTCCGGCCGCCCGGCACCGCGGTAGGCGTCGGTGGGCGTCTTGTTGGTGAACACGTTGGTGCAGCTGAAGTGGTAGGCGGGGATCTTGTAGATCGCGTTGTACATGAACGCGCCCAGGATCGGCACGCCCGGCGTGACCAGCCGCAGGTAGGCGCCCATGTCGGCGAGCAGCTCGACCTTCAGCCCGGTGATCCGGCCGTCCCGGTCGGCGGCCATCGACAGCTTCTGGACCTGGTCGCGGCCGTGGTGCGCGGACACCATGGCCTCGGAGCGGGTTTCGGTCCACTTCACCGGTTTCCCGAGCTTGCGGGCCAGCACGAAGGCGATGAACTCCTCCGGCGTCACCTGCAGCTTGCCACCGAACCCACCGCCCACGTCGGGGGCGATGACCCGGATCTTGTGCTCCGGCACGCCCAGCGACATGGCCAGCATCAGCCGCAGGATGTGCGGCACCTGGGTGGCCGACCACATGGTGATCTGCTCGCCGGTCGGGTCGACGACCACCGAGCGGGGCTCCATGAACGCCGGGATCAGCCGCTGCTGCCGGAAGGTCCGCTCGACGCGCACCTCGGCGCCGCGCAGGGCGTCCTCGACGTCGCCGCCGGTGCCCGCGGCCGCCGAGTCGAAGGTCCAGGTGGCGTTGCGGTTGGTGCCCAGGTCCTCGTGCACCAGCGGGGAACCGGCCTGCAGCGCCGCTTCCATGTCCAGCACCACCGGCAGGTCGTCGTAGTCGACGTCGATGGTGTCCAGAGCGTCGCGCGCCTCGGCCGCGCTGCGGGCCGCGACGACCGCGACCGCCTCACCGGCGAAGCGAACCTCGTCGACCGCCAGCGGCGGTGCTGCCGGGGCCTTCATGTCCTCGGTGACGGGCCACGCGCACGGCAGGCTGCCCTGCTCGTCGGCGAGGTCCCGACCGGTGAACACCGCTGCCACGCCGGGCATCCGCCGCGCGGCGTCGGTGTCGACCGACCTGATCCGGGCGTGCGCGACGGGGCTGCGCAGGACCGCCAGGTGCAGGGTGCCGGTGGGGGTGATGTTGTCCGTCCAGCGGGTGCGGCCGGTGATCAGCCGCGCGTCCTCCTTGCGCTTGCGGGCGCGCCCCAGTTCGGGTTCCGCGACTGAGGTCATGACTGCCGTCCTCCCGTCACCTTCGGCTGGGCCTGCTCGTCGGCGGGTGTTCGCGGCACGGGGGTGTCCTCGGTGTGCTCCACCTCGGGTCCGGCGCCGGGGCGCATCCGCTGCGCGGCGTCGGAGACCGCGCGGACGATGTTCTGGTACCCGGTGCAGCGGCAGAGGTTGCCCTCCATGCCCTCCCGGATCTGCTGGTCGTCGGGGTCGCGCACCTCGGCGAGCAGGTCGAGCGCCTGCATGATCATCCCTGGGGTGCAGAACCCGCACTGCAGGGCGTGGTGGTCGTGGAAGGCCTGCTGCAGGGGGTGCAGCTTGCCGTCCTGGGCTAGTCCTTCGATGGTGGTCACGTCGTGGCCGTCGGCCTGCACTGCCAGCACCGAGCACGACTTCACGCTGTGGCCGTCCAGGTGGACGGTGCACGCCCCGCAGTTGCTGGTGTCGCAACCGACGACGGTGCCCACCTTGCCTAGTCGTTCGCGGAGGTGCTGGACGAGCAGCGTGCGCGGCTCGACCTCATCGGTGTACTGGGTGCCATCGACGTTGATGGTGATGCGCGGCATTTGGGCGGCCTCCTAGGAGGGACTGGCCCGCGGTGCGCGGACGGTCGGGAACACGGACTACTCCGCCTGGGTGACGGGCGTCACATCGCTAGAGCCTGCTACGCCATGCGGACCCGGGCAAGCGCGCAAAAGGCTGGCCGCTTGATCGCGTTCCGTAGCGGCCAGCGCGGGGCGCGGGAAAATTCGTTGGAGCAGCGGAGCAATCCGCCCTAAGGTCCGCAGCGATGACGACACCGCAGGAATGCGCCCACCACTCCCGGTACACCGATCCGGGGCGGTACGCGCCACTGCTCGACGCGCTGCCCACCGACATCCGGCAGCTGGCGGCCGTGACGGGCGGACTCGTCGTGCACTACCGGGGCGCTGGCATCGCCTTCACCGGTGAGCGGCTGGCCGAGGTCGACTCGCGCTGGACCGAACGCCTGCTCGCCACCGACCAGCGCCGGTTCCCGGTGCCCCTGACCGCACCGCGCCCGCTGGAGCAGCGGTTGGTCGGGTGCTGCCGGGACGCCACGCTGCTGACCGTCGCGGCGCTGCGCCAGCACGGGATCCCGGCGCGCAGCCGCGTCGGCTTCGCCGCCTACTTCCACGAGGGCTTCCACGCCGACCACGTGATCGCCGAGTTCTGGGACGGGCAGCGCTGGGTCCTCGCCGACGCGCAGCTCGACCAGGCGGACCACCCGTTCAACACCTGCGACATCCCGCGCGACGCCGACCTGGCGTCGGCACCGTTCGCCACCGCGGCGCAGGTGTGGACCGCCCACAGGCGCGGCGAGGTCGACGTGGACCGCTTCGGCGTCGGCCCCGACCACCCGATGCGCGGCCACTGGTTCGCGGCCAATTACGTGCTGCGCGAACTGGCGCACCGCCGCCGCGACGAACTGCTGCTCTGGGACTTCTGGGGCGCGCTGGTGACCACCGACTCCGCCGTCGACGTGGACCTGGTCGACGAGATCGCCGCCCTGCTGCTCGCCGCCGACGGCGGGGACGAGGCCGCCGAGCGCGAGCTGGCCGACCGCTACTCGGCCGACCCGAGGCTGCACCCGGGCGAGCGCGTCCACTGCCAGTCCCCTTCCGGCGTGGACGCGCTCGTCGAGCTCACCTGAGCGTCAGGAGTGGTGGATCGGGCCTTCGAGGTCGGTCAGGCGCACCCCGCGGCCACCCCAGCGGAGGGAGATCAGCTCCGCCGCGATGGACACCGCCGTCTCCTCCGGGGTGCGGGCGCCCAGGTCGAGGCCGATCGGGGAGGACAGCTTGGCCAGCTCCTCCTCGCCCAAGCCCTGCTCGCGGAGCCTGCGGAGGCGGTCCTCGTGGGTGCGGCGGGAGCCCATCGCGCCGACGTAGCCGAGGTCCAGGCGCAGTGCCTCCTCCAGCACCGGCACGTCGAACTTCGGGTCGTGGGTGAGCACCATGACCGCGGTGCGCTCGTCGACCCGGCCAGCTGCGGCCTCCGCGGCGAGGTAGCGGTGCGGCCAGTCCACGACGACGTCGTCGACGCCGGGGAACCGGCTGTGCGTGGCGAACACCGGCCGCGCGTCGCACACCGTCACGCGGTAGCCGAGGAAGGCGCCCATCCGGGCCATCGCGGCGGCGAAGTCGATCGCGCCGAACACCAGCATCCGCGGCGGCGGCTCGAAGGAGTTCACGAACACCCGCAGCCCCTCGCCGCGGCGCTGCCCCTCCGGGCCGTACTCGATGACCCCGCTGCGGCCGCTGGCCAGCATGCCGCGCGCGTCGTCGAGGACCGCGTCGTCGATCCGCGCCGAGCCCAGGCCGCCGCTGCTGCGGTCACGCCAGACCAGCAGGTGCTTGCCGACCTTCGCCGCGTCGGGGTGCTCCACGACGGTGACCACCGCGACCGGCTCCTCGGCGCGCACCGACGCGGCGACCTCGTCCAGCTCGGGGAAGGTCTCGCGGTCGACCCGCTCCACGAAGACGTCCAGGATCCCGCCGCAGGTCAGGCCGACCGCGAAGGCGTCGTCGTCGCTGACGCCGTAGCGGCGCAGGACCGGTTCTGAGCCGTCGAGCACCGCGGTCGCCTCGTCGTAGACCGCGCCCTCGACGCAGCCGCCGGAGACGCTGCCGAAAGCTTCGCCGTCGCTGGTCACCAGCATCGAGGCGCCCGGCGGGCGCGGGGCCGATCGGAACGTGGCGACCACCGTGCCCAGGCCGATCGACTCGCCCGACTCCCAGCGCTTGGTCAACTCGTCCAGCACGTCACGCACTGCGCACCTCCGCTCTCACCGCACCGCCCGACCGGGCACCACCGGCGCGGAGTCCTCGCCCGGAACGGGCCTCGGCGCCCGGCCCGGTCCTGTTCATCGCCGCAGGACCCACGAGCCCCCTGTCGGCCAAGCGTCCGATCTCCATGGAAATCAAGCAGCTGGTTTCAGGGGAAGTCACGCACGAGGACCCCGGAACTGCCGGCGCGACGCCGGTCCCGGTTGTGGGGCTCATTGCTAGTCCTGGCACTTCGCGCCTCCCACGGCGGGGTGGGACAGCCTGCGGACCCAGGACCAGACGTCCTCCAGGGAGCGCAAGCTGTGCCCGGCCACCATCCGGTCAACGTGCGGCATGGCCGCGACAATCCCGGACTGCACCGGTAGGTACCCGTCGTGCCCAGCGTGCGGGTTCGCCCAGATCACCGCGCGGGCCAGTCGGCGCAGCCGCCGCATCTGGTCGGCGAGCTCGGTGGCGTCGCCGCGCTCCCAGCCGTCGGAGAACAGCACGACCACCGAACCGCGGGCGATGCCCCGCTGCCCCCACCGGTCCAGGAAGACCCGGAGCGTCTCACCGAGCCGGGTGCCGCCGGAGAAGTCCGGCACCGCGCGGGACGCGGCCAGCAGCGCGGCCTCCGGGTCCCGCTGCCGCAGCTGCCTGCTCACCCGCGTCATCCGGGTGCCGAGCGTGAAGACCTCGGTGCTGGCGGGCGAACGGCGCACCACGACGTGGGCGAACCGCAGCAGCGCGTCCGCGTACGGGCTCATCGAGCCCGAGACGTCGACCAGTAGCACGACCCGTCGCGGTCGGCGGGAACGCCGCTGCCGCCGCAGCCGGACCGGCTCGCCGCCGGAGCGCAGCATCTCGCGCAGGGTGGCGCGCGAGCTCAGCGCACCGCGCTTGTCGCGGCGGCGGCGCAGCGCCGGGCGCGTGGGCGGTTCGGGACGCAGCACCGCGAGCATCCGTCGCAGGTGCTCGCGCTCCGGGACGCCGAGTTCGGAGAGGTCGCGGCGGCGCAGCACCTCGGCGTCGCTGGCCGCGGCGGCCAGCGGCCGGTCCGCTTCGCCCTCGTCACCACTGGCGTCGGCCGCGGTCAGCGCCGCGATCTGCGAGGGCCGCGGCAGCGGGTGTCCCACCGGCTCGGCGGACGTCTCCGCAGCACCGAACCAGGACTCGAAGGCCACGTCGTAGCGCGGCAGGTCGTCCGGGTCGGAGCACAGCGTCAGGCGGCCCGCCCAGTAGATCGCGTCGCGGTCGAACCCGACCTGCTCCACCGCGGCGAGGAAGGCCTGCACGCGCGTCGGCCCGCAGGCCATGCCGGAGTGCCGCAGGGCGCGGGCGAACCCGACCAGTCCGGTCACGGTGTGCATTCCGCCCCCTCCCGGGCCTCAGCGCTCGGCGGTCAGCACGCCCGCAGCGCGGACGCGCTCGGCGTCCTCGCGGTACTTCAGCACCGCACCCAACGTCGTCGCGGCCACCTCGGTGTCCAAGTGGTCCTGCTCGAGCGCCTGCAGGGCCTGCGCCCAGTCCAGCGCCTCAGCCACGCCCGGCGGTTTCAGCAGCTCCATCTGCCGCATCCGCTGCACGGTCGCGGCCACCTGCTCGGCCAGCCGCTCGTCCAGTCCCGGCAGCCGCCGCCGCAGGATCGCCACCTCGCGATCCAGGTCCGGGTGCTCCAACCAGTGGTACAGGCAGCGGCGCTTCAGCGCGTCGTGCACCTCGCGGGTCCGGTTGGAGGTGAGGACGACGATCGGCGGCTCCACCGCCGACACCACTCCGAACTCCGGGATGGTGACCGCGTATTCCGAGAGCACCTCCAGCAGGAAGGCCTCGAACTCGTCGTCGGCGCGGTCGATCTCGTCGACCAGCAGCACGCACGGTGCCTCCTGCAGCGCCCGCAGCAGTGGCCGGGCGAGCAGGAACCTGCGGGTGTAGAGGGAGGATTCGGCGGCTTCGGCGTCCAGCTCGCCCCCGGCGGCGGCCTCGAGGGTGCGCAGGTGCAGCAGCTGGCGCGGGAAGTCCCAGTCGTAGAGCGCCTGCGCCGCGTCGATGCCCTCGTGGCACTGCAACCGGATCAGGTCCACGCCGAGCGCGGTGGCCAGAGCCTGCGCCAACGCGGTCTTGCCGGTGCCCGGCTCGCCCTCGCACAGCAGCGGGCGCCGCATCCGCATTGCCAGGAACGCGGCCGTCGCGATGCCGTCGTCGGGCAGGTACCCGGTGCCGTCCAGCGCTTCGGCGACCGCGGCCGGGGACTTCAGGTCGAACGCGTCATCCACCGCCATACCGCGAGCGTAAGCGAACAACCGCCGGGAAGGCGATCATCAGATCATCCGGCCAGCAGCTCCCGGACCGCGCCGGTGACTGTGCCAACCTCCAAGTCCGGGATCGGACTGCCGCGCCCGAGGTGCCGCCGGACGACCGCGTGGGGCAGGTCGACCACGGCCAGCACCACCCGGGACCGGCCAGCCGCACCGGACCGGCCGAGACGCTGCGCCAAGCGCGTGAGGGCCTCGTCCACCTGCGCGTTCGCCTCCGCCAGGCGTTCGCGCGCCTCGCCGGGCCACTCCGCCAAGCCGTAGGCGCCGGGTCCGGCCAGCAGCACGGCCGCCTCCGCCGGGTTCTCCCGGCACCACTCCACCACGTGCCGCGCGGCCGCGACCGCGGCGTCCAGCGGTGGCGCCTCGACCGCGGCGAAGAAGCCCGCCTGGAACCGGGTGACGGCCCGCAACCACAGGGCCGACAGCAGTGCGGGCCGGTCGGGGAACCGGTGGTAGACCGAGCCGCTCGGCGCGCCTGCGGCGCGGGCGACCGCGGCCATGGTCACGCCACGCGGCCCAGCTTCCGCGGCCAGGGCGACGGCAGCGTCGAGGAGTCGGTCGGCGTCGTGCCGAGGGGGCCTGCCCATGTATTGGAGGATAAACTCCAATACAGTTTTGGAGAGAACCACCTAAAACTCGTGGGGGAGGCTCCGATGGCCGTCCGCAACGTGCACGTCCGGCACCTGCCGGTGGACGAGGACACCGCTGGTGCGCTGATCGATTCGCTGGCCGGGCCGCAGGACCAGCTGTGGCCGGGCCAGGAGTGGTTCCCGATGCGCTTCGACCGCCCGCTGGGCGTCGGCGCCGAAGGCGGGCACGGCCCGGTGCGCTACCGGATCACCGGGTACTCCCCCGGCCGCTGGATCCGGTTCCGCTTCACCGCCCCGCGCGGCTTCGACGGGTTCCACGAGTACGCCGTGCAGCGCGACGGCGACCGCACCTCGCTGCACCACCTGCTGTCCATCCACGCCCGCGGACCAGCCCGGATCACCTGGCCACTGCTGTGGCGCCCGCTGCACGACGCGGCGCTGGAGGACAGCCTCGACCGCGCCGAGCTCGCCACCACCGGCGCGGTGCGCGAACCCGCCCGCTGGTCCTGGTGGGTGCGGCTGCTGCGCGGACTGGTGTCGGCGCGGGGCCGATAGGATCCCAGCGGCTTCGGGAGGAGGCGCATGGGTCGGTTCAGCGGGTTCCCCGCGCACATCGAGCGGCACGTCGGCCGGGTCCGCGGCGCCGACGGCCGGATCGCCGGTGGCCGCGACCGCGGCTACCACCTGGTCTACTGCGACCATCCGGACGGCGCGCACGTCACCGTGCTGACCAGCGGCCTGCGCGACCGGACCGCGGGGGCGCCGCTGCCGCAGGAGCTGCTGTGCACGCTGCAGGCCGACCAGGAGCTGCACGCCAAGCACCTGACCGGGGTGGTCGCCGAGCTGCTGACCGAGTCCAACAGCCGGGTCGGCTACGGCGCGCTGATCATGAACGACCGCGTGCTGCTGCCGGACACCGAGATCGCCGGGGCCCTGGCCGCACCGCACCCCTACCTGGGCGACGAGTTCGACGTCCTGCTCGACGACAGCGGTGAACCGGTCCTGCAGCTCATCACGCTCGTCCCGATCACCCGGGGCGAGGCCCAGCTGGTCGCCCGCTACGGCCGGGACGCCCTCTACGACCGCTGGGAGGAGACCTCGGCGAACCTTCTGGACATCCACCGCCCCTGCAGCACCTGACCAGCGGTTCTCAGGGCAGTCTCAGGGGACGCTCGGGGTTGTTCCCGGACGCGCCGCGGCCACCTGGGCCGCAGGATCCAGGTATGACCGACGAGATCCCCACCTCCACCGCCGCGAACACCGAGACCTCAAGCCGGAAGTTCCGCCGCAGCCGGGACGAGCGGATGATCGCCGGGCTGTGCGGCGGAGCCGCCGAGGCGCTCGGCCTGGACCCCACCCTGGTCCGGGTGGGGCTGATCGCCCTGACCCTGTTCGGCTTCGGCTCCGGCTTCCTGCTGTACCTGGCCTGCTGGCTGGTCGTCCCGGAGGAGTGACCCCAGGTCAGCGGAGCCCGGGTGCCTGCTCGACGAAGACGTCCACCACGCCGTCGCCCACCCGGACCGGCCCCTGCGGGCGGACCTTGCCCGGCACCGTCCGGATCTGCTCGGCGCGCGAGGCGAACTGCCGGGCCTGGTCGAAGTGCCCGGACGCGGCAGCCTCGTCCCCGTCCACCCGCGACTCCAACCCGTCGAGCGAGGCGAGCAACGCCTGCCCCCAGAGCCCGGCCGCGCTCAACCAGGGTTCGACGTCGGAGGCGAAGTCCGGCGGTGCCCCCTCCTTGATGCGCCGCGGCGCGTCCGCGATCGCCTGCGCGTACTCGCGCAGCTCCTGCACCGCTTCCTCGCGGTCGCCACTCCCCCACGCCGCCCGGAACGCCTCGATGCGCCGGGTCAGCTCCGGGGCCTGCGGCAACCATGGTCGTCCGCTGGGCAGCGGCCCCATGGTGTTCAGGTCGAAGAACACCAGCAGCGCGTCGGCGGTCTCCTGGTCAGCGACCAGCCCGGGTGCATCACCCGCCGCGCGCCGACCGGCCAGGTGGTCCGCCGCCCCGCGCCAGGCCCGCTGCTCGTCGAAATCGGCTGTGTTCCAGTAGAAGTCGGCCGCGCCGACCGTCACCACCTTGCTGGCCGCGGCCAGGTTCATCGGGTTCACCACGGCACCGGTGAGCTGCTCGTCGAGCCCGCGCTCCCGCTTCGCGTAGGGGCCGAGCAGCACCCGGCCGACCGACCCGTCGAAGTCGTTGACCGGGTAGTTGTCCCACAGGAAGAGCTTGCGCCCCCAGACCTCCTCGGCCTGCTGGGCGTCGGACACCGTGATCTGGCGTGGGATCACGCCGTCCCCGGTCCACATCGTCAGCACCCGCGGGTCCAACGTCGACCGGATCTCGGTCTTGTACGGCGAGTCCTCCACGTCGGAGTACTCGGTCGGCACGAACTGCAGCGGCGCCACCCCGGGGTGGGTGTCGACGAACTCGCGCTGCACGCGGTTGAGCAGCTCCGCCTGCGCCCGGCCCGCCGCGCCCTGCGAGGGGCTGCCGTACTTCGCCTGGTCACCCGGGCAGTTCCAGCGGGTGTAGGAGATGTCGTCCAGCGGGATGGAGAAGTCGCGCACACCCGAGTCGTAGACCGCCTGCAACTTGGCCAGCAGGGCGCGGAAGTCCGCCTCGTCGCTGTAGCAGATCGAGGTGCCGGGCGAGAGCGCGAAGGTGAACTTCACGTGGTGCGCGGCGGCCTGCCCGATCAGCTCCTGCACGGAGGCGAACTCCTCCGGCGGGTACGGCTCGCGCCACTTCTCCCGGTGGTACGGGTCGTCCTTGGGCGCGTAGATGTAGGTGTTGAGCTTGACGTCGCCGTAGAAGGCGAGCTGGTCCATGCGCTGCTGGTGCGTCCACGGTGGACCGTAGAAGCCCTCGACACCACCGCGCAGTGGCATGTCCGGGTGGTCGACGACGCCGACCCCGGCGATGCGTCCGGGCGAGGCGAGCTGGCGCAGCGTCTGCACGCCGTAGTACGCGCCCGCCGGGTCGGAGGCACCGATGACCACGGCCGGGTCCGTGCCGCCGCGCCCGGCCAGCACGTACCCCTCCGGCGGCAGCTTCGCGGGCGCGGAGAAGTCGAAGCCCCGCACGCCCTGCGCGATGGCTGGCGAGCCGTGCGTACCGATCTCGATGCGCAGCGCGGCACCGCCAGCGGGCGGCTGCCCCTGCTCGCGCACCACGACGTCGCTGGCCCCGGCCATCCGCAGCACCTGCGCGGCCAGGTCGCGGGTCGGCTGGTCGACCAGCTGGTCGACGACCACTTCGGCCTTGCCCTGCACCGCGATGTCGTCGCCGAGCCGCCGCACCTGCTGCGGCTGCGGTGTCACCTGCGGCAGACCCGTCCCGGGCAGCGACTGCGCGGGTCCTGGCGCGGTCTGCTCCTGCTGCTGCGGGGCGTTGGTGCACCCCGCCAGCGCGGCGCACAACACCGTCGCGACCACAGCAGACCGCCGCCGGGCATCTCGACCGAACATGACCCCCACCTCGCCTGGACATCGGACGAGATCAAGGAGAGCACATCCGGGGCTCGACCGCTGGCAGGCACGGGCCCACCCCACCCGGCCGCGCGCGGACCCGCCCCTGACCCGGAACTTCTGCCCCCGTCCCGACACGCCCCGGCATGTCCGGCCCCCCGGTGCTGGTCAGGAATCGAGGAGCGCGCGCCACGAGCGGACGCGGTCGGCGGCCACCGAGGTCGACGCCCGGGCACCGCTGCCGATGTGGAACGCGCCCACGCCCGCCGCCCGCAGGTCCGGCACGTGCTCCTGGCGCAGGCCGCCGCCGACGAGCAGCTCCACCCCGTCGACGTCCTGGGCCGCGGCGAGTTCGCGCAGGTGGGCGAGGCCCTCGTCGACCCCGTCCGGGCTGCCCGCGGTCAGCACGGTGTCCGGCCCGAGCGACACCGCCTGGTTCCAGGCCATCCGGAGCTGCTCGGCATGGTCCACCGCGCGGTGGAAGGTCCACGGGCACCCGGCCAGCTCGGCGACCACCGCGCGGGTGGCACCCACGTCGACCTGCCCGTGCGCGTCGAGGAACCCGAGCACGAACTGCCGCGCACCGACGTCGAGGAGCTCACCGACCCGTCGCCGCAGCACGTCCACCTCGGCCGCGAACCCGGCCCCCTCCGCACCATCACGCGCACCGGGAGGTCGGTGGCGGCCAGCACGCTGCGCACCGTCGCCAGCTCCGGCGTCAGGCCGTCGGCCGCCAGGTCCCGGCAGAGCTCGACCCGGTCAGCGCCGCCCGCCTGCGCAGCCTCGGCATCGGCGGCGTCCAGCGCGATGACTTCCAGCAACCCACCCATCCTGGCACCGTAACCGCAGCTCCTGGAGCCCGCGCAGGGCTCAGGGACGCCAGGGCACCGGAAAAGCCCGAAGGGCCGCCCCCACGCGGGGGACGGCCCTTCGGCTGCCTGGGGCAGGACTCACATCATGCCGCCCATGCCGCCCATCGGGTCGGCACCGGCAGCCGCACCCGCGGCCTCCTTCTCCGGCTTGTCCGCGACCACGGCCTCCGTGGTCAGGAACAGCGCGGCGATGGAAGCGGCGTTCTGCAGCGCCGAACGGGTGACCTTCGCCGGGTCCAGGACACCGGCCTGGACCAGGTCCTCGTACTCGCCGGTCGCGGCGTTCAGGCCGTGGCCCGGGGTCAGGTTCTTGACCTTCTCCACCACGACGCCGCCCTCGAGGCCGGCGTTGACGGCGATCTGCTTCAGCGGGGCCTCGACGGCGACCTTGACGCTGCCCGCGCCGGTGGCCTCGTCACCCTCCAGCTTCAGCCCGTCGAAGGCGGCCTGCGCGGCCTGCAGCAGCGCGACGCCACCACCGGCGACGATGCCCTCCTCGACGGCGGCCTTGGCGTTGCGGACCGCGTCCTCGATGCGGTGCTTGCGCTCCTTGAGCTCGACCTCGGTCGCCGCACCGGCCTTGATGACGGCCACGCCGCCAGCCAGCTTGGCCAGCCGCTCCTGCAGCTTCTCGCGGTCGTAGTCGGAGTCCGAGCGCTCGATCTCGGCGCGGATCTCGTTGACCCGCCCGGCGATCTGCTCGTCGTCACCGGCACCCTCGACGATGGTGGTCTCGTCCTTGGTGACGACCACCTTGCGGGCGCGGCCCAGCAGGTTCAGGTCGGCGTTCTCCAGCTTGAGGCCGACCTCCTCGCTGATGACCTGGCCACCGGTCAGGATGGCCATGTCCTGCAGCATCGCCTTGCGGCGGTCGCCGAAGCCCGGCGCCTTGACCGCGACGGACTTGAAGGTGCCGCGGATCTTGTTGACGACCAGGGTGGCCAGCGCCTCGCCCTCGACGTCCTCGGAGATGATCAGCAGCGGCTTGTTGGCCTGCATGACCTTCTCCAGCAGCGGGAGCAGGTCCTTGACGTTGGAGACCTTGGAGCTCAGCAGCAGGAGGTACGGGTCCTCCAGGACCGCCTCCATCCGCTCCGAGTCGGTCACGAAGTACGGCGAGATGTAGCCCTTGTCGAAGCGCATGCCCTCGGTGAGCTCGAGCTCGAGCCCGAAGGTGTTGCTCTCCTCGACGGTGATGACGCCTTCCTTGCCGACCTTGTCCATGGCCTCGGCGATCAGCTCACCGATCTGGCGGTCGCCAGCCGAGATCGCGGCGGTGGCGGCGATCTGGTCCTTGGTCTCGATCTCCTTGGCGTTCTTGAGCAGCTGCTCGGCGATCGCCTCGGTGGCCTTCTCGATGCCCCGCTTCAGGGCGATCGGGTTGGCGCCGGCCGCGACGTTGCGCAGGCCCTCGCGAACCAGGGCCTGGGCCAGCACGGTGGCGGTGGTGGTGCCGTCACCGGCGACGTCGTCGGTCTTCTTCGCCACCTCCTTGACCAGCTCGGCCCCGATCTTCTCCCACGGGTCCTCGAGCTCGATCTCCTTGGCGATGGAGACGCCGTCGTTGGTGATGGTGGGTGCGCCCCACTTCTTCTCGAGCACAACGTTGCGGCCCTTCGGGCCGAGCGTCACCTTGACGGCGTCGGCGAGGGTGTTCATGCCGCGCTCAAGACCGCGGCGGGCGTCCTCGTCGAACGCGATCATCTTGGCCATTGCGGTGTGGTCCTCCACCTGTCTGGACGCCGCGGAGGTGGGTACGCACCCCACGGCAAGACTCGTGCTCGGCCAGGCTCGGTGCCCGCGACGGACGACCGTTCGGAGGTACCGTCGGGTGGTACCCCCGGTGACGGCCTCACCGTCCCGACCTGGCACTCAACCTTGGTGAGTGCCAATACCGTGTTTAGCACTCTCCCCGGGCGAGTGCAAGCGACCGGGCGTCGGGTCAGTCGCCCGTGGGGACCGACGTGGGCAGGTCGTTGCTGTTGTACGACGAGCTCGTGGTGCTGGTCTCGGTGCTGGTGCCGCTGGAACCACCCATGTTCGCCATCACCACGAACACCACGATGATGAGCACCAGCGCGACACCCACCAGCACCGGCACGATCCACTTCGCCGAGCTGCTCGAGGTGGTCGCGAACGACGTGGACCCCGCGGGCATCGGCGGGCGCAGCCGCACCGGGTCGCCGCCCGGCGGCGGCAGCGGGTGCGGCGGCTGCTGCGGGTACGGCGGGCGGTAGCCCTGCGCCGGGAGCGGCTGGCTCGGCGGGTACTGCACCGGCTGCGGGCCGGACACCGGCGCCGGGGCGACGGGTCGCGGCTGCGGCGGGGCGTCCCCGGCGGCCTGCCCGAGCGCGGCACGCGCGGCCGAGACCAGGTCCTGGCAGTTGCTGTAGCGCTGGTCGGACCGCTTGGCCATGCCGCGGCGCAGCACCTCGTCGATGCTGCCCGGCAGCACCACCAGCGAGGTCGCGGGCGGCGGCTCGGCGGCGAGGTGGCCCTGGATGACGTCCTGCACCTGGCCCTGGAACGGCGGGCGGCCGGTCAGGCAGGCGAAAAGCATGCAGGCCAGCGCGTACTGGTCGGTGCGGCCGTCCACCGGCTCGCCGCGCAGGTGCTCCGGCGCCGCGTAGGTGGGCGAGCCGAGGAAGTCGCCGCTGGCCGTGCGGTGGCCGGTCGCGCCGCGCCGGGTCAGCCCGAAGTCGGCCAGGTAGACGTGCTCGTGGACGGACTCGCGCGAGGTCACCAGCACGTTGGCCGGTTTCAGGTCGAGGTGCACCAGACCGCGCTCGTGCAGCATGTCCAGCGCCTCGGCGATCTGCGCCAGCAGCTCCAGGGTGCGCTTGGGCGAGATCGGCCCGTCCTTGATCAGGCTGGCCAGGTCGGAGCCGTCGACCAGCCGCATCGCGATGTAGAGCATGCCGTCGACCTCGCCGAAGTCGTACAGCGGCACGATGTTGGCGTGGTCGATGGCCGAGGTGTTGCGCGCTTCGTCCACGAACCGCTCGCGGAACTCGGCATCACCGGTGATGTGCTCGCCCATCACCTTCAGGGCGACCTTGCGGCCGAGCCGGACATCGGTGGCGCGGTACATCACGCTCATGCCACCACGACCGAGCACTCCGTCGATCTTGTAGTGGCCGAGGCGCTTCCCGGTGAGGTCTTCCGACACGATCAGCAGCCTAACCGGCCCAGATCACGCGCGTCTCACGGTTGGCCGAGCCGGTCGCGATCCCACCGGTGAGGACCAGCACAACGGCCCGGTCCCGCGGCGGGACCGGGCCGTGCGGTGAGCCACGGTCAGACCTTGCGGACCCCGTCAGCCTGGGTGCGGCCGTCACGCCCCGCCTTCACCTCGAATTCCACCCGGTCCCCTTCGGAAAGGGTGCGGAAACCCGACATGTTGATGGCGGAGTAATGGACGAACACATCAGATCCACCGTCCGTGGCGATGAATCCGTAGCCCTTCTCCGAGTTGAACCATTTGACCGTGCCGACCGCCACGGCGTCCTCCTCATGAAAAGTGGTGCACGGCGCGAGCGCCGCTGGAGCAACGGCCACATTACCCCCGAATTCGGGCCCCGTCGCGGGTTCGGCAATGCAACTTTCCCGTTAAACGCTGGGCCGAACGGGTGCCAGTTCCGAACACCGTCCGTCATCGCGGCGGATTGTTCCCCCAACGGCACCAACAGATTCCGCCCACAGCGAAAGCAGCGGTGAGCGGCAGCGCGAGGACCAGTCGAGCAGCTCCGGGTGTCCGGCGCGCGGATTGTTCACCCGGACCGCGAGCGCTATTGACCGGCACCACCAATAGGGGCGGCGCGATTTTCCGAATCACCCGAACAGCCGATTGCGGAGAACGCCAATGCGACTCAGGTCAGGACCGGGCGCCCAACCCATTCGCCTGCAGCCAGGTGACCAGTCCTCGCGGATTGCGAGTTTGGGTCAGGACCTGCCCGGGCCCGGCGAAATCGAAGACCAGCCCCTCACCGCTCTTCAGGGACTGCACCGCGCCCTGGCTCATCTGGCGCAACCGGCTCTGCACCGTGTCGGCATAAGCCACCACGTGACCGGTGTCGATCGTCACGTACTCACCGGGCTGGAGGGTCACCACGTCCAGCGCGCCGTAGCAGGAGACCACCAGCGGACCCTGCCCGGTGGCGTGGGTCATGAAGCCGCCCTCACCGCCGAAGAGGTTCTTGAACCCGCCCCACTGCGCCTCCAGCTGGACCGTGCTCGCCGAAGCGAGCCAGCAGCCCCGCGTGACGCACCAGCCGACCCGGCCGTCCAGTTCGAGCACGTTGAGGTCGCCGGGCAGGTTGGGCGCCACGTCCACCCAGCCGCCCTGCTGCGGCGCGGTGTAGGTGGACACGAAGAACGACTCGCCGCCCAGCGCGGCACGCGCCAGCGACTTCAGGAAGCCACCCTGGGCGCGGGCCTCCACGGTCACCCCGTAGCTGCTGGCCAGCATCGCCCCGCTCTCGACCTGCACCGGCTCGCCCGGCGCCAGCACCAACCGGGCCACCCCGAACGACGGCGTGTGGCGGGTCCGAACCTGCACGACTACCTCCTGTCCCCGCCGCTCGGCCCGACCAGCGGTCCCGGCGCGCCCCACCAGCCCGGACGCCCCGCGGAGCACAGCCGAACGGTCTCGAACGAGTGTGCCACGGCGAGATCCGGTGTCGATTCGCACGCCGGTGGCGACAGCGGGGGTGCCGATGGCCGATGATCGGGGCGTGTCGAACGGAACCGGAACACCCGACCTGACCGCGGTCGCCGATCACCAGGCGGCGGTCGCGGCGCTGCTGCCGCCGACCCCGGTGCTGGTCAAGCCGCTCGCGGAGTGCCTAGGGCACGCGTTGGCCGAGGACCTGGTCGCGCCGATCCCGCTCCCGCCGTTCGACAACTCCGCGATGGACGGGTACGCGGTGCGCTCGGTGGACCTGGCCGACGCCGGTCCGGAGCAGCCGGTGGAGCTGCCGGTCCACGAGGACGTCCCGGCCGGTCGGGTGGACGTCCCACCGCTGCAGCCCGGCACCGCGCACCGGATCATGACCGGCGCCCAGCTGCCTCCGGGCGCCGACGCGGTGATCCCGGTGGAGCGCACCGACGGCGGCACCGAGCGGGTGCGGGCGTTCAGCCCGGTGCAGCCGGGCGCGCACGTGCGCCGGGCAGGTGAGGACGTCACGGCGGGTGCGACGGTGCTCACCGCGGGCACGACGCTGGCCGCCTCGCAGCTCGGCGTGGCCGCGGCGGTCGGCGCGGCGCAGCTCCCGGTGCATCGCCCGGTGCGGGTGCTCGTGCTGTCCACCGGCTCGGAGCTGGTCGAGCCCGGCACGCCGCTGCAGCCCGGTCAGATCTACGAGTCCAACGGCCTGATGCTCTCCGCCGCGGTGCGCGAGGCCGGTGGCGAGGCGACGCTGCTGCGCTTCGTGCCGGACGACGTCGACGCCTTCCACCAGGCGCTCGCCCCGCACTTGGCGGGCACCGACCTGCTGATCACCTCCGGCGGGGTGAGCGCGGGCGCGTACGAGGTGGTCAAGGACGCGCTCACCGGCAACGGCGTCGAGTTCACCAAGGTCGCGATGCAGCCGGGCATGCCGCAGGGCTGCGGCCGCTACCGGGGCGGGCCGGCCGTGGTGACGCTGCCGGGCAACCCGGTCAGCTCGATGGTGTCGTTCGAGGTCTTCGTGCGCCCCGTGCTGCGCGCCGCGGCCGGGCACCGGACGACGCGGCGGCCGGTGCGCCAGGCGTCGCTGGCCGAACCGCTCACCGCGCCCGCGGGCAAGCGGCAGTACCGGCGCGGCCGGTTCGACCCGGCCACCGGGTCCGTCACCCTGCAGGGCGCGCCCGGTTCGCACCTGCTCGCCGGATTGGCGAAGGCGAACTGCCTGCTGGAGATCCCCGAGCACGTCACCGAACTCGCCATCGGGTCCACAGTGGACGTGATGGTGCTGGATTGACGGATCCCGTCCCGTCGCGAAGACTGCACCACCGTCCCCGTCCACCCCTCCGGAGTCTGCACGTGCGTGGCCCCTGGCGAGCCGCCCTGGCACTGGCGCTGCACATCGCCTTCTTCGTCGCGCCGATCGCGCTGGTCCTAGGCCTTCTGGCGATCGCCGCCGTCACCTTCCGCTACGACCACACCAGCGGGCTCAAGGCCGCCGCTGCGGCGCTGGTCGTCGGCGCCGTGCTCGCGGTCGGCCTGCGCGCCGTGCTGCGCTCGCGGGTGCGAGCCCGCGGGGTCCGGGTGGACCGCTCGGAACAACCCCAGCTGTGGCGGATGGCCTCGTCCATCGCGGCCACCGCCGAGGCGCCGGAACCCGACGAGATCCGGATCACCTCCGAGCCGGTGGTGGCGGTCCGCGAGGACACCGCACTGCTCGGCCTGCGCACCCGGACCAGGTACCTGGAACTCGGGCTGCCGCTGCTGGCGGCGCTCAACGTCGGCGAGCTGCGGGCCGCGATGGCCCGCGAGATCGGCCGCCTGACCGGCCGCAACAAACTCACCGTGCTCGCCCACCGCGCATGCGCCAGCGTCGAGCGCACCGCTGCCGGGCTCACCGGCGGGCCGACCAAGTGGCTGTTCGCCGGGTACGCGCGGGCGTTCATGGCGGTCGCCGCCACCACCGCGCAGGACCTGGAGCTGGCCGCCGACGCGGTCGCCGTCCGGGAGGCGGGCACCCGCACCGCGGTGCTGGCCCTGCGCAAGTCGGTGGCCGTGCGGATCGGCTGGCAGGAGTACGCCGACGACTACCTGAGCATGGCCACCTCGATCGGCCACGCCCCGGACGTGCTGCTGGGCTTCCGCAACTTCATGGCCCACCCGACGCGCAAGCCGCGGCTGGCCGAGCGCGCCAAGCAGACCATCGCCGAGGAACCCGACGGCCGCACCCGCCACCGCATCGACGCCATGAAGCGGATCAAGACCGGCGACCGCGAGCCCGACGAGCGCCCGGCGTTCGCGGTGCTGCGCAGCCCGCGCAAGAGCGTGCCGGAGCTGGAGGACCGGCTGATGGTCGACAACCTTGGCCCCCGGCTGCCCTGGCCGGAGCTGGCGCAGCGGGCCGGTGCCGCGCACGTCGCCGAGCAGGCCGCGCAGCTCAGCGCCGCGGTCGAGCAGAGCGGACTGCCGATCGAGCCGTCCATCGCCGGGGTACTGGCCGCCATCCACCGCGGCCACGGCCGCGACCTGATCAACCCGGTGCTCAACCCGGGCCTGAGCCCCGACCTCATCGACCAGGCCGCCGAGGACACCCTGGTCGACCTGCTCGGCTGCGCCGTGGTGGACGCCCTGGTCTGCGCGCGCCGGGCGCACCACGAGCTGGACTGGGGCGGTCCGCCGCCAGTCCGGCTGGTCGGCGGCCAGCCGCTGGACGCCGACCGGCTGGTGCGCCCCGCCGTGGTCGACCCCCGGCTGATCCCCGGCCTGCACCGGGCGCTGGTCAACCTCGGGGTGCCGCTGAACCACGCGCGCCGCCCGGCGGCCGAGCCGGAACCGGAGCTGGCCGGGATCGTCAGCCCGGTTCAGTGCGCGGGCACCAGCTACGACCTGCTGGTCACCGACCGCGGCCTGGTGCTGCTGCCCAGCTCGGCGAGCACCACCAAGCGGCTGCTGGCCGGGACGTTGGCCCGGTTCCGCGAGGCGGAGCTGGAGCAGCTCGGCGAGCTCGCCGCGACGCCGATCGGCGAGCTCCGCGAGCGGACCAGCGCGCAGTGGGTGGACAGCCGCGACGTGGCCAGCGCGCGGCTCGACCAGGACCGCACCGGCTGGTCGCTGGCGCTGGAGCTCTACCTCGACGAGTACGCGGTGTCCGAGCTGGATGACGGACTGGTGCGCGGTGACGTCGACGGGGCGGCCGAGCTGGTGCTGCGCAGCAGCGCCGACGGCGTGGAGCACGGGGACCCGTACCGGGGGCTCGGGGAGCTGATGGGTGCGCGGATGAACGTCGAAGAGCCATTAGCCACTATCGAGTGAGTTTGGATTCCACCTTGATCACTCCGCGTCATGTAACGGTCCGAAACTATCCTCCGAAAGCGGCTACGGACTTCGTGTGACCTCAATTACACTGAAACCCGCGTGACGAACAGTCGTCCAGCTGCATCTCATGGACGTCCGCGCAATCCACCTCTGCTTGTCGGTGGAGCGGACACTTCGAGGGCCGTGCGCCGTCGGGGGGCGCACGGACCCGCGCAGCAGGGGCCGTTCGGCGGCTACGGGGAGCCGCCGAACGGTCCCTGCTCCTCTTCTTCACCCCGTCGAGTGACTTCCGAATCGTCTCAGCGGTACCATTTCAGCGCGCTATATGCGCAGGTCAGCTAGGTTGTTCTTGATCAACTGCGCCCCCTGGCGTCGGTTGGCCCGGGGCGTCCGAGATGCTGTACCGACCACGGCACCGGCCACCGGCCCCGAACACCTCCGGGACCGGCGACCGCGCGGCCGCACCAAGGACCCGCCGACGCAGGGGCGAAGCACCTCGATGAGCACCACGGAAGAACCGAAGAAGAACCCGCTGGCCCACCTCGCCGGGCTGGCCCGCGACACCATCCCGCCGATGCACCCGGCCGGGCGTCCGTTCGTCCTCGGCGCCGCTGCCGCGACCCTCCTGCTCCGCCGCCTCTGGCGCCCCGCAGGCGTCCTCGGCGGCGTGCTGACCGCCTGGTGCGCGTGGTTCTTCCGCGAACCGGCGCGCACCACACCCAGCCGCCCGGGCCTCGCGGTGGCCCCCGCCGACGGCACCGTCTCGCACATCGAACCCGCGGAGCCGCCCGCCGAGCTCGGCCTGGGCGACGAGCCGATGGTCCGCATCAGCGCCTTCCTGACCATCTTCGACGTGCACGTCCAGCGCATCCCGCTCGCCGGGCGGATCGAGACCGTCGCCTACCGGCCCGGCAAGTTCCTCTCCGCCGACCTGGACAAGGCCAGCGAGGACAACGAGCGCAACTCGATGGTCATCCGCGGCGCGGACGGCACCCGGGTGGCCGTGGTGCAGATCGCCGGACTGGTGGCCCGGCGCATCGTCTGCTCGGTGGCCGAGGGCGACGAGGTGGCCACGGGCAGCACCTACGGGCTGATCCGGTTCGGCTCCCGCGTCGACCTCTACGTGCCCGCGAACAGCCGGATCCTGGTGGAGCCGGGCCAGCGCACCATCGGCGGCGAGACGGTGCTCGCCGAACTCCCCCAGGTCCGCTCATGAGCATGCGGACCACTCCCGGCGTCCGGCTGCTGCCCAACGCGATCACCGTGTTGGCGATGTGCGCCGGGCTGTCCGCGGTCCAGTTCGCGCTCAACGGCAACCTCACCGGCGCCATCGGGTCCATCGCGGTGGCGGCGGTGCTCGACGGCCTCGACGGGCGGATAGCGCGCCTGCTCGACGCCACCTCGAAGATGGGTGCCGAGCTGGACTCGCTGTCCGACGCGATGTCCTTCGGCGTCGCCCCGGCGCTGACGCTCTACGCCTGGCAGCTGCAGGACAACCGGGTCGGCTGGGTGGCCGCGCTGGTCTTCGCGGTGTGCATGGTGCTGCGGCTGGCCCGGTTCAACACGCTGCTGGAGGACGCCGACCAGCCCCCGTACACCAAGGAGTTCTTCGTCGGGGTGCCCGCCCCGGCCGCCGGGCTGCTCGCGCTGCTGCCGCTGATCCTCACCGCGCACTTCAACCACGCCGGGTGGTGGGCGAACCAGACCGTGCTCATGGTCTGGATGGTGCTGATCGCCGCGCTCGCCGTCAGCCGGGTCCCCACGCTGTCGTTGAAGACCGTCAAGGTGCCGCCGCGGCTGGTCGCGCCACTGCTGGTATTGGTGGCGATGCTGGCGGCCGGGATCATCATGTTCCCGCTGATCTCGCTGGCCATCGCGATGGTGGTCTACCTGCTGCACATCCCGTACGCGGTGTACCGGCACAACTGGTTGGCCAAGCACCCGGAGGCCTGGGAGGCCCCGCCGCGCGAGCGCCGCGCGATCCGCCGCCGCTCCCAGCGCATGGGCCTCCGCCCACCCCTGCGCCGCAGCGTGGCGGGAGCGGCCCGCCGCGTCCGCCGCCGCTACAACCACCCCAACAGCCCCCGCCGCAGCTGGCGCCGCCTGGAACTCCGCCGGAACCGCAACGACACCAACCGCTGACCCCACCCCGCCGACCCGGCTGACGTCCGACCCCGCGGAGTCCGACCCCGTGGGACTTAGCGCACTCCGGCCACGCCCCGCCGACCTCGGTGCCGTCGGGGGCCTCGCCCGCGCGCTGGTCGGCCAGCTGGTCCAACCCCGCGGCGTCCGACGCTGCGGCGTCCCGTGGAACGGAATTCCAATGGAGACCAGACGTCTGATCTCCATTGGAATCGCACCCCTCCCCGGCCGGAGACCGGCGGAGGGCCCGCCCCACGCCCAAGACCACCATCGACCGACGCAGACGTCCGCCCCCTCAACCGGTCAACCGAGACGTCCTCGACCGCCACCGGACCGACGCCCCGCCGAGGGGCCGCAACGGCATGCCCAAGGGTCGAGTCCCCGCCTCCTCGCCTCGCCGTGTCGGACACACAACACACCGCCGGCACCACAGTTTCAACTGAAACTGTGGTTCGACGCCGAGCGAGAGGGTCACAGTTTCAACTGAAACTGTGGGTTGACGTGAGGCCGAGGGGGTCGCAGTTTCAATTGAAACTGCGGATCGGCGTGGGTGGGGATCGCAGTTTCAATTGAAACTGCGGACCGGACGGTGGGTGGGGGGCTGGGCGGACGGTCGGTGTGGGGCCTGGATCGAGCGGTTGGGGTGGGCGGGAGCTCGGGCGAGCCGCGTGGGCGGGAGCTCGGGCGGGCCGCGTGGGCGGGAGCTCGGGCGAGCCGTCGGGGCGGGAGCTCGGGCGGGCCGCGTGGGCGGAAGTCGGGTGGGTGGGGTGAGCGTGGTTAAGCTCGCGGCGTGTCGTCGATAACTTTGACCGCTCGGGTTTCGCCCTCCGCCAAGGACGCTCGGCGCGGGGTGGTGCGGTTGCACCCCGAAGTGCTCGATGCGCTGGGGTTGCGGGCTTGGAACGCCGTGCAGCTCACCGGCGCTCGGGTGACCGTGGCGCTCGCCGCCGCTGCTCCGGCCAGCAGCCCCACCGGCGTGGTGCTGCTCGACGACGTCGCGCTGATGAACCTCGGGCTCGCCGAGGGCGCCGAAGTCGGTGTGTCCCCGGTGCAGGTCAGCGCGGCGAAGTGGGTGGTGATCGGCGGTTCGCGGATCGCGCGGGCCACCGTCGCACCGGAGACGCTGCGGCTGGCGCTCACCGGCAAGGTCTTCGGCACCGGCGACACCGTCTCGCTGCTGCCGCAGGACGTGGCCCCGGCCACCACCGCCAACGCTGGCGAGGTGCGCCGCAAGCTGTCCAACGCCATCGGCCTGACCTGGACCAACGAGCTGATCACCATCGCCGCCACCGAACCGGCCGGGGCGGTCGCCGTCCAGCCGTCCACAGTGGTCGAGTGGCGCGACGCGGAGACCCCGGAGGCCGCCCCAACCCCGGCACCGGCACCGGCCCCACCCGTGGAGCAGCCGCGGGAGCCGGTCGTCCCGGTCGCCGACCTGGTCGGGTCCCGCGACACCGCCAAGCGGCTCGGCGAGTGGCTGCGCCTGGCCTTCGAGCAGCCCGAGCTGCTGCGCCGCCTCGGTGCCGAACCGCACCTCGGCGTGCTGCTCAGCGGCCCCTCCGGCGTCGGCAAGGCAACGCTGGCCCGCGCGGTCACCGCCGCCGTCGGCGCCGAGCTGGTCGAGCTGGCCGCCCCGAGCGTCGCGGCGCTGGAACCAGGCGCCGCCGCGCAGCGCCTGCAGGACGCGATCAACCGCGCCACCAGCGCAACGGGCAACCGCGTCCTGCTGCTGACCGACGTGGAAAGCCTGCTCCCGGGCACCGAACCGCCGCCGCTGGCCACCGTCGCGCTGGACGCGATCCGCGGCGCGATCAGCACCGACGGGCTGGCGGTGGTCGTCACCAGCTCCCAGCCGCAGTCCATTGACCCCAGGCTGCGCGAACCCGGTCTGGTCGACCGGGAGCTGACGCTCGGGCTCCCCGACGACGCCACCCGCACGGACCTGCTGCGGGTGCTGCTGCGCAACGCGCCGCTGGCCGACGACGTGCAGCTGTCCGAGGTCGCCGAGCGCGCCCCGGGCTTCGTCGTCGCCGACCTGGTCGCGCTGTGCCGGGAAGCCGCGGTCGGCGCGGCCCTGCGCCACCAGGGCGATGCGGCCGACCCGCGCATCCGCCAGCAGGACCTACTGGACGCGCTGGCGTCGGTCCGCCCGATCTCGATGTCCACATCGGACAACCTGCAGACCGGCGGGCTGACGCTGGACGACGTGGGCGACATGACCGAGGTCAAGCAGTCCCTCACCGAGACGGTCCTGTGGCCGCTGCAGTACCCGGACTCGTTCACCCGCCTCGGCGTCGATCCGCCGCGCGGCGTGCTGCTGTACGGGCCGCCCGGTTGCGGCAAGACGTTCCTGGTCCGGGCGCTGGCGGGCAGCGGGCGGCTGAACGTGCTGGCGGTCAAGGGCGCGGAGCTGATGGACAAGTGGGTCGGCGAGTCCGAGCGCGCGGTCCGCGAGCTGTTCCTGCGCGCCGCCAACGCCGCCCCGGCGCTGGTGTTCCTGGACGAGGTGGACGCCCTGGCGCCCCGCCGCGGCCAGTCCTCGGACTCCGGGGTGGCCGACCGCGTGGTGGCCGCGCTGCTGACCGAGCTCGACGGCGTGGAGCCGATGCGCGACGTGGTGGTGCTGGGCGCGACGAACCGCCCGGAGTTGGTCGACCCAGCGCTGCTGCGCCCCGGGCGCCTGGAGCGCCTCGTCTACGTGCCGCCGCCGGACGCGGACGCGCGCGAGGCGATCCTGCGCGCCGCCGCCCGGAACACCCCGCTGGCGTCCGATGTGGACATCCCGGCGCTGGCGGCCGAGCTGGGCGGTTACTCGGCGGCCGACTGCGCGGCCCTGGTCCGCGAGGCGGCGCTCACCGCGATGCGCGAATCCCTCGCGGCGGCCGAGGTCTCAGCGGACCACCTCGCCGCCGCCCGCAAGGCGGTCCGCCCGTCCCTGGACCCGGCCCAGCTCGCGGCCCTCGAGTCCTACGCGCACTCGCACCGCCCCTGACACGTCGCCCGGGTGGCAGGCCCACCCGGGCTACTTGGTGGCGGTCGGGCCCTTGTAGTCGTTGGTGATGATGGCGATCAGGCCGGGCGTCGCGTCCTGGATGCCGTCGAAGCGGGGTTCGACGCGGGCTCCGAAGCGGGCCGCCAGGGCCTTCGCCTGGCCCTCCTCCGGGGTGCCGGGCCGGAAGTAGACCGTGGTCGTCGGGATCAGCCCGGCTGAGTAGTTGCCGACCTCCGGGACGTCGTACCCGGCGCGGCGGATGTCCTCGGCGGCGCGGTGCGCCAACCCGCTGATCGTGCTGTTGTTGTAGACCCGCACCATCACGACTTCGGCCTGCTCGCCGGAGCCGCCCGGCGCGTCGGGACGCTGCTGGTGCTGGCCGGTCTCGGGCGGCAGCTGCTGGCCGGTCTCGGGCGGCAGCGGTGCAGGCGGCGGGGCCTCGGGCTGCCGCACCGGCTCCGAGGTGGCGGGCGACGGTTGCACCAGCGACGACTTCGCCGGGTAGTTCCCCGGTTCGGGGGGCAGCGGTTGGGCGGAGTTCGACGTGTCGCCGCCGGAGACCAGCGTGGCGATGCCGATGGCACCCGCGATCACACCGGCCCCGATCAGCCCGAAGCCGACGAGCTTGGCCTTGGCGGGTCCGGTGGATTCCCCTGAAGTCATCAGTGCAACTCGATTCCCAGTCGTTGGGCGGCCCGCGCGCGCTGCCGCGCCGCCCGTGCCTTGCGCAGCCGTTTGATCAGCATAGGGTCCGCGCGAAAAGCTGCAGGACTGTCCAGCAGGGCGTTGAGCACCTGGTAGTAGCGCGACGGCGACATGTCGAACAGTTCCCGGATCGCCTGCTCCTTCGCGCCCGACCGCTTCCACCACTGCGCTTCGAACGCCAGCACCCCCAGCTCCCGGTCGGTGAGCACCTCGGAGGGCACCGGCTCCGGTTCGGGCGCCGGTTCCGCGACCGGCTCGGCGACCTCCACCACCGGTTCGGCGAGCCGCAACCGCCGCCCCTCCGGCGATCTCTGCTCCTCCTGCGCGCGCGCCAACTGCTCGCACTGGCGAGCGATCTCCTGCGCGGTCAGCATTTGGGCGGCGTCCATCCGACTCCTCGCCTCGCGATCCGGGCCTTCGGCGCGTTCGCGGAATCACACGGCTGTGATTCCACCCCCGATTACACCACGGCCGCCGATCGCGGCGGCGCCGATCACACCGGCGGGTACCGGAAAAGAGCACCCCGCCCGGGTCCGCGGCGGTGCCGATAAGGTCCCTGTCATGGCTGTTCACCCGATCTGCATCTACGGCGAGCCAGTGCTGCACCACCCGACGCGTCCGGTGGAGCGCTTCGACGAGGAGCTGCGCACCCTCGTCGAGGACATGTTCGAGACGATGGCCGCCGCGAACGGTGTCGGGCTGGCGGCCAACCAGATCGGCGTGGACCTGCGGCTGTTCGTCTACGACTGCCCGGACGACGAGGGCGTCCAGCACCGCGGCGTGGTGGTGAACCCGGAGCTGACCACCTCGGAGGTCCCGGAAGGGATGCCGGACCCGGACGAGGACTGGGAGGGCTGCCTGTCGGTGCCCGGCGAGTCCTACCCGACCGGCCGGGCCAGCTGGGCGAAGGTCACCGGGTCCGATGTGGACGGCAAGCCGATCGAGGTCGAGGGCACCGGCTACTTCGCGCGCTGCCTGCAGCACGAGACCGACCACCTGGACGGCTACGTCTACGTGGACCGCCTGGTGGGCCGCCACAAGCGCGCCTCGAAGAAGATGCTCAAGCGCAACGGCTGGGGCGTGCCCGGGCTGACCTGGGACCCGGCCGAGCACGGCGACCCCTTCGACGACGAGGACTGATCAGAAGTCCTTGGTGTCCAAGGCGAACCCGAACGGCTCGGGGATCTCGATCGGCTGCCCGAACGGGACGTCCTCGTGATTCCAGCAGCGCCCACCGTGCAGCTTGGAGCGCAGGGACACGACCGCCCCTCGTAGGCGAATCGGTCGATCAGGTACAGGGGCACTTCAGCGTGCGCGTACGCCCAGAGCTTCTTCTTCCGATCGTCATCGGCGTGATCGCCCTGGTCACGAGCCTGCTCGCAAACCGCGCCACCGCCATCGGGATGAACGGGGCTTGGCAGGCACCGGGGCGGCGGCTAGCCTCGCAGCGACAACCTAAGACCGCGGGAGCTCGCACCAACAGCGGGCTGAGAGGGCGGCTGGAGAACTCCGGGGCCGCCGACCGCATGAACCTGACCGGGTAATGCCGGCGTAGGGAGTGGATTGGCAGTGGCCGACGTGCGTCCGAACGCGTCCGAGAACGGCAGCGAGATCACCACCGGGGCCATCAGCGGCTCGCGGAAGGTGTTTCGCAGCACCGAATCCGGCCTCCAAGTGCCATTCCGCCGCATCGAGCTCACCAACGGCGAGCACCTCGACGTGTACGACACCTCCGGGCCGTACACCGACGAGAACACCACCGTGGATGTCCACAGCGGACTCCACCGGATGCGGGCGGGGTGGACCGACGGGCGGGAGCACCGCACCCAGCTGGGCTGGGCCAGGGCCGGGGTCGTCACGCGGGAGGTGGAGTACATCGCGACCCGCGAGGGCCTCTCCCCCGAGTTCGTCCGGGACGAAGTGGCCAGCGGCCGGGCCGTCATCCCGGCCAACCGGTGCCACCCGGAGAGCGAGCCGATGATCATCGGGAAGAACTTCCTGGTGAAGGTCAACGCCAACATCGGCAACTCGGCGGTGACCTCCTCGGTCGAGGAGGAGGTGGAGAAGATGGTGTGGGCCACCCGGTGGGGCGCCGACACCGTGATGGACCTGTCCACCGGCAAGCGCATCCACGAGACCCGCGAGCGGATCCTGCGCAACTCGCCGGTGCCGATCGGCACCGTGCCGATCTACCAGGCGCTGGAGAAGGTCAACGGCGACCCGGCCGCGCTGACCTGGGAGATCTACCGGGACACCGTGATCGAGCAGTGCGAGCAGGGCGTGGACTACATGACCGTGCACGCCGGGGTGCTGCTGCGCTACGTGCCGCTGACCGCCCAGCGCGTCACCGGCATCGTCTCCCGCGGCGGGTCGATCATGGCCGCCTGGTGCCTGGCGCACCACCGGGAGAGCTTCCTGTACACGCACTTCAGCGAGCTGTGCGAGATCCTGCGCGACTACGACGTCACCTTCTCGCTCGGCGACGGCCTGCGGCCCGGCTCCATCGCCGACGCCAACGACCGCGCGCAGTTCGCCGAGCTGGAGACCCTCGGCGAGCTCACGCACATCGCCCGCGAGCACGACGTGCAGGTAATGATCGAGGGGCCCGGCCACGTGCCGATGCACAAGATCGCCGAGAACGTGCGGCTGGAGGAGGAGCTGTGCGGTGAGGCGCCGTTCTACACGCTCGGCCCGCTGACCACCGACATCGCGCCCGCCTACGACCACATCACCTCCGGCATCGGGGCGGCCATGATCGCCCAGGCGGGCACCGCGATGCTCTGCTACGTCACGCCCAAGGAGCACCTGGGCCTGCCCAACCGGGACGACGTCAAGACCGGGGTGATCACCTACAAGATCGCCGCGCACGCCGCCGACCTGGCCAAGGGCCACCCGCGGGCGCAGGAGCGGGACGACGCGCTCTCCCGGGCGCGGTTCGAGTTCCGCTGGACCGACCAGTTCAACCTGTCCCTGGACCCGGACACCGCGCGGGCGTTCCACGACGAGACGCTGCCCGCCGAACCGGCCAAGACGGCGCACTTCTGCTCCATGTGCGGGCCGAAGTTCTGCTCGATGAAGATCACCCAGGACGTCCGGAAGTTCGCCGAGGAGCGCGGGCTGACCAGCATCGAGGCGATCGAGGCGGGCATGCGGGAGAAGTCCGAGGAGTTCTCCGGCGCCGGCGGCAAGGTCTACCTGCCGCTGGCCGACTGAGCGCGTCCCCCGGCGCGTCGTGCGCCGACGCGCCGGGGGACCGCAACTTCCACTGGGATCGCGCACCCCCGGGACGGCTCGCGGCCGGGGAGATCGAGGAGGTCGGGGTCGTAGCATGGACTGGATGCACGAGACCTCGGCGGAGCACGAAGCACGGCCCGCGAACGACACCGCCCCACCGACCGCGTTGACCATCGCCGGTTCGGACTCCGGGGGCAGCGCCGGGATGCACGCCGACCTGCGCGCCTTCTTCGCCTGCGGGGTGCACGGGATGACCGCCGTCACCGCGGTCACCGTGCAGAACACCGTCGGCGTCACCGGGCTGGTGGAGATCCCGCCGGAGACCGTGGCCGCGCAGGTCGACGCGGTGGCCTCCGACATCGGCGTGGACGCCGCCAAGACCGGGGTGCTCGCCTCCGCGGCGACCATCGACGCGGTGCTGGAGGTCTGCGACAGGCACGGCATCGGGCGCGGCGGGCGCACACCGTTCGTGGTGGACCCGGTCGCCGCATCCCGCAGCGGCGAACCGCTGCTCCGCAAGGACGCGCTGGACGCGCTGCGCAACGAGGCCTTCCCGCGCGCCTCGCTGGTGACGCCGAACCTCGACGAGGTGCGGCTGCTGACCGGCATCGACGCGCGCACCCGCGCCGACCTGCTGGACGCGGCCAAGGCGATCTACGACTTCGGCCCGGAGTGGGTGCTGATCAAGAGCGGCCACCTGCCCGACGACCCGGAGTGCATCGACCTGCTCTTCGACGGCACCGAGGCGGTCCCGCTGGCCGGTCCGCGCTACGCCACGGTGCACACCCACGGCGCCGGGGACGTCTTCGCCTCGGCGATCACGGCGGCGCTGGCCAAGGGCGCTTCGATGCCGGACGCGGTCCGGAGCGGCAAGCGGTTCGTCACGCGCAGCGTCTCGCACGCCTACCCGCTCGGTGCCGGGGTGGGACCGGTGTCGACCTTCTGGCGGGTCAGCCCGCGCTCGATCTGAGGCCCCGACACCCCCCAACGGGGCCCCTAATAGAGTGATTTCCATCCCGGATCTGTAACCCGAATGGTGTGCCTCATCGACAAACTGGTCGAGAAGCGCGTAATTCCCAGGACCGCACGCCGCTGCTGCGCGCGGTCCGCTGCGCGCTGCGCGAACGACGATGACAGGGGTTTTCGACAGCGTGGCTAAATCGGTCAGGACTGCAACGTCGGCGTTGGCCTCCCGGGCCCGGCAGCTACTGGCCACCGAGGCGGGGGCGCCAGACCCCCGGCAGCGCCAGTACGCCGTGCTGGTGCTGGTCGCGGTGGTCGCGGGCACCGCGGTGGGGTGGCTGTTCGACCTGCAGACCCCCGCGCTGCTGGCCGGGCTGACCGCCGTGCTGGCGCTGGTCGCCACCGGCGGCCAGTCGCTGCGCTCGGACCTGCGCCGGTTCGTCTGGTTCACCCCGGCCCTGGTGCTGGTGATGGCGATCGGCCCGCTGCTGGCCAGCATCCCGGTGCTGGCCGGGCTGGTGGTGGCGGTCGTCGTCTTCGGCACCGGCATGCTGCCCGCGCTCGGCGAGCACTACCGGATCGGCGGGCAGGTCTTCGCCGCGGCGACCCTGGTGTCCACCACCACTGGCATCGGCAGCGACCAACCGGCCTGGGTGCTGCTCGCGGCTGCCGCGTCCGGTGCGGCCTTCGCGCTGCTGCTGCGGGTGATCATCGGGCTGGGCGATCCCGGCCGGGCCACCCGCGTGGTGGTCGCGCGGACGCTGCTCGAACCCGGCCCCGGGGTGATCGAGTCGGCTGCCGCCGCGTGGCGGGCCGACGGCTCCAGCACCTGGCTCGGCGAGGTGCTCGCCGGTGCGGCTCGCTTCCGCGCCGCGCGCGAAACCCTGCTCGCGCAGGCACAGCAGAGCGACCGGATCGAGGCCGACCGGCTGCAGCGGATCGTCGCGGAAGCCGACGAGGTCGCCGCCCAACTGGCCCGCGCGGTGCGCTCCCGCGCCTGCACCGGACTCCCCTATGCGGCCCGCCGCGACCCAGCGGAGGCCGTCCTGGCCCGCGGCGGGCGGCAGGACCTGCCGGAGGCGGTGCAGGGCATCAACCAGGGCCTCGACCGGATCCGGGCAACCGTGGTGCGCCGCGTCGAGACCCCGCTGCCGCCGCAGGCCGCGGGCGCGCGGCGCGAGCGCGTGATGGGGGCGGTGCGCGCGCACCTGTCGTTCCGGTCGTCGCTGTTCCGGCACGCGATCCGCTGCACACTCGCGGTCGCCTTCGGCATGGTGATCGTGCTGCTGCTGCGCGACCCGTCGGCGTCGAGCCTGCTGCTCGCGCTGTACGTGGTCCTGCAGCCCGCGGCCCGCGACAGCATGACCGGCGCGTTGGAGCGCACCGGTGGCGCGGTGCTGGGCGTGACCGCGCTCGCCCTGCTGATCAGCCTGCTGCCCGGCGCGTTCCTGCTGGTGCCGCTGGTGATCGGCGGGATGCTGCTGAGCATGCCGAAGCTGCGCACCGAGTACCAGACGCTGCTCGGCTGCCTGATCGTGATCACCGTCGTGGACCAGGCGATGCGGCTGGACCGGCCGCTGGTGAACGTCGGGATCAGCTTCGCCGCCAACACCGCGGTCGGCGCGGCCATCGCGCTGTTCGTCGGCTACGTCGCCTACCTGGTGCTGCCCAGCAGCATCCTGCCGGACGTCCGGGGCGCGGTCCGCTCGACGGTGTGGGCGGTGTCCGAGCTGATGCGCAGCGTCCGAGCGGCTGGCCAGGGCGTCGACCTGCCCGCGGCACTGCAGGCGGCGAACGTGCTGGCGCTGCGGCGCACCCAGGACCTCCTGGGCATGCCCGCGCTGCTGGACGGCACAGGCGAGGAGACCGACGACGACCGCGCAACGCGGGACGCGGCGATCGCCCTCGACGCCCTCCGCCAGGACGTCGCGACGCTGGCGTTCCGCCCGGAGGCCGAGCAGGCGGTGGCGGTTCCGGCGCTGCGCGCGGTGGACGACCTGCTGGGCGGCAAGCCGACGGCGAAGATCCCGGACGTGCCGGAGGGCAGTGCCCCGGCGACGGAGCTGCTGGCCAGCTCGCTGCTGGAGAACGCGCTCCACGCGCGCCACGCGATCGACCGGACCTTCGGCTACGACAACCCGTGGAAGAGCTACACGATCTCCTTCGTCCGCCCCGAACGCCTCCACATCCGCTGACCCCGCACCGGGGCCCAGCCTCCCGCGTACTGCGAACCCTCGTGAGCGGCGATGGTCGCCAGAACCACCATCGCCACTCACGAACCCGGTCGCGAGGCGAGTTCCATTGACGTCGGCGTGTGCAGGGCCTTGGTGTCGGCGTGTCGGTGGGGACACGCCGACACTGGGGCGGTTCCGACGGGAAGTGCGGGCTGCCGGGGTCAGCCGAGGGGGCGGCCGGGGCTGGAGGCTTCTGCCCAGAAGCGCTTGGGGATCCGGCCGGCGAGGGAGGCCAGGCGTCCCGCCTCGACCGCCGATCGCATCGCCGCCGCCATGCGCCCCGGGTCCTGGGCCCGGGTCACCGCCGTGGCCAGCAGGACCGCCGAGCAGCCCAGTTCCATCGCCAGGGCCGCGTCGGAGGCCGTGCCTAGGCCCGCGTCGAGGATGATCGGGACGGCGGCCCGGGAGACGATCATCTCGATGTTGTGCGGGTTCCGGATGCCCAGGCCGGTGCCGATCGGCGAGCCCAGCGGCATCACCGCGGCGCAGCCGACCTCCTCCAGCTTCAGCGCCAGCACCGGGTCGTCGTTGGTGTAGGCCAGCACCACGAAGCCCTGGTCGACCAGCTGCTCCGCAGCGTCCAGCAGTTCCACCGGGTCGGGCAGCAGGGTGTCCTCGTCGGCGACGACCTCCAGCTTGACCCAGTTCGTCCCGAGCGCCTCGCGGGCTAGCTGCGCGGTCAGCACCGCCTCGGCCGCCGTGCGGCAGCCCGCCGTGTTCGGCAGCGCTTCGATGCCGAGCTTGCGCAGCAGGTCGAGCACCCCCGTTCCGCCACCGGCGTCCGCGCGGCGCATCGCCACGGTGGTCAGCTCGGTGCCGGAAGCGATCAGCGCGCGTTCCAGGACCGCGAGGTTCGCCGCCCCGCCGGTCCCGGTGATCAGCCGCGAGCCGAACTCGCGACCGGCGATCACCAACGGGTCGTCCATGTCACCCTCCTTGCACTGCGGTGAGGACCTCGATCGTGGCGCCGGGGTGCAGTTCGGTCCCGGGCCAGCTCGCGCGCGGCACGACCGCGCCGTCCACGGCCACTGCCACGCCCCGCTCCGGGACGCCGAACTCGGCCAGCACGGCGGCGAGGTCGGCGCCGTCGGCGACCTGCCGCGGTTTGCCGTTGATCACGACGTTCACTGCTGTCCTCCCCATCGGTTCGGATCGGTGGCCTTGATCAGCGCGTCGGCTTCGTCGCCGCGCAGCAGCGCGAGCACCGCGTCAGCGGTCACCGGAGCGAGCAGGAAGCCGCCCCGGTGGTGCGCGGTGGCGGCCAGCACCCCCGGTTCCAGCCAGCCGAGCACGGGCAGGTTGTCATCGGTGCTGGGGCGCAGCCCGGCCTGGGCCTCGACCAGCTGGTACTCAGAGATGCCCGGCACCACCTGCTCGGCGTCGGCGATAAGGTCGCGCACCCCACCCAAGGTGACCTCGGTGTCGAAGCCGACCTCGTACTGGGTGGCGCCGAGAACCAGCCCCCCGTCGTCGCGCGGCACCAGGTAGACCGGGCGGCCGTGCACCGGTCCGCGGACGGTGCGGCTCGGCGGCGGCAGCGCGGTGGACCGCGCGCGCAGCCGCAGGATCTCGCCCTTGACCGGCCGGATCCGGCCGGTCAGCGCGGGGTGCAGCGCACCGGAGTGCGCGCCCGCCGCGATCACCGCCACATCGCAGTCCACAGTGGAGTCATCGAGCTCCACCGCACCGGCCCGGACCTCCTTCGCCGCCGCTGCGACGAACTCGACGCCGGCAGCCGTCGCCGCCGCGCGCAACGCGGCCAGCGCCAGGCGGTTGTCGACCGCGAGGTCCCCCGGGACTTCGAGGCCGCCGCGCACCGCGGGCCCCAGCGACGGTTCGAGCCGCCGCGCCTCCCGGCTGGAAAGCCTGGCCACGGTGCGGCCTTGCCGGGACAGGTAGTCGGCCAGGTCGTCCAGCTCGGCGCGGTCGGCGCTGTCCACGCCCACCACCAGCGTGCCCTCGCGGCGCAGCCCGGACGGCAGCCCGGACGCGCGGCTGAGCTCCTCGGCGAAAGCGGGCCACCGCTCCAGCGACGCGCTGCCCAGCTCCAGCAGCTCCTCCTCGCCGGGCCAGGCCTCGGCGATCGGCGCCAGCATCCCGCCCGCGACGTGCGACGCCCCGGACGCCGGGGCCGGATCGACCAACTCGACGCGGTGCCCGGCGGCTGCGGCGCGCCAGGCCACGGACATCCCGATCACCCCGCCGCCGACCACGACGACGTGTGCGGTTCGCGATTCAGACAACTCCACGCTCCCTGCGCCGGCATGACCCGGATCAGGTTCGACGGTCGGGGCCAACGCCCCCTCTCAGCCCGGCGACCGGGCTCCCGTGCTCACCGCCTTACACCGTACCTGCCGAGAACGCCGACTCCGAGCCCGCGTTCGAACGCGGGCTCGAGGCGAGAGGGGACCGAACGTCTGGAGCTACCCTGTGGGACATGCCTGGAATGGACGGCTTCGGCATCCGCGCCCGCCTCAACGAGGCGAGGCTGTACCTCTGCACCGACGCGCGCACCGAGCGAGGTGATCTCGCCGAGTTCGTGGACGCGGCGCTCGCGGGCGGGGTGGACATCGTGCAGCTGCGCGACAAGCAGCCCGGCGGCGCACCGCTGGAGGCCCGGCACGAGCTCGCAGCCCTGGAGGTGCTGGCCGAGGCGTGCATCCGGCACGGCGCCCTGCTGGCGGTCAACGACCGCGCGGACATCGCGCTGGCCGCCGAGGCCGACATCCTGCACCTGGGCCAGGACGACCTGCCGGTGGACGTCGCGCGGCGCGTCGTCGGCGACCACATCGCGGTCGGCCGCTCCACGCACGACGTGGTGCAGGCCGACGCGGCGGCGGCCGAGCCGGGCGTGGACTACTTCTGCACCGGCCCGGTGTGGACGACGCCGACCAAGCCGGGTCGCGCGGCGGCCGGACTCGACCTGGTCGAGCACGCCGCGGAGCACCGCGGGCACGGTCGGCCGTGGTTCGCCATCGGCGGCATCGGCCCGGACAACCTCGACGACGTGCTGAAGGCGGGGGCGGAGCGGATCGTCGTGGTCCGAGCGATCACCGAGGCCGAGGACCCCACCGCAGCGGCCCGGGAACTCCGCAACCGCCTCCCCTGACCTCGACAAGCCCCGGACACCAACCACTGCACGACGTCCGACCTCCGCAGGATCCCTCGCACCCCGTCGGACCTCGGCGGTTCCGCCGGGCGCGATCTGGCGTCCGCGGCCACCTCGGATCCCGCCTCCGCGGTTTCCCCGGGTGGCCCTCCGGGGTGCGCGACTTCCATTGAAGTTGTGGGGTACGTGGTCGGCGTGGCCCGGACGCGAGGCGGCCCCCGGCCGGAGCCGGGGGCCGCGTCAGGGGAGACGGGTCACTGGGTGAGCAGGGTCAGCCCGTAGACCTGCAGGATCTCGTTCACCGGCTGGAAGTAGGTCGTGCCGCCGGAGCTGCAGTTGCCCGAGCCGCCCGAGGTCACGCCCTGCGCCTGGTCGTCGGAGATGAACGAGCCGCCGGAGTCACCGGGCTCGGCGCAGACGTTGGTGCGGGTCAGGCCGGTCACGGTGCCCTGCGGGTACTGGACGGTCTGGTTCTTGGCCTCCAGCGAGCCGCAGTGCCAACCGGTGGTCGAGCCGGAGCGGCAGATGGACGCGCCCTCGCTGGCCTCGGTGGAGCCGGCGACGCCGACGGTGCTGCCGTCGTAGCGGTTCACCAGCGGCTGCGGGGTGTCGGAGCTGACGCTCACCCAGGCGTAGTCGTCGCCGGGGAAGGTCGAGCCCTCGAACCGCCCGGTGGGCTGGGAGGTGGTGGCACCGGCCTGGCCGCAGTGACCGGCGGTGACGAACCCGCCCTGCACGGAGAACCCGACCGAGCAGCGGGAGCCGCTGCCGATGTAGTAGGCGTTGCCGCCGACCACGGCGTAGGTCCGCGGGTTCTCCAGGGACTCGACGACCCGCACCGCGTCGGTGAGGACCCCGGTGGCCTGCACGAACTTGGCCGCCTGGGCCTCGGAGCCGGGCCGGGTGGTCACGATGACCGAGTTCTCGCTGGCCTTGGCGTACCAGCCGGAGATCGACCTCGGGGCGTTCGCGCTGCGCGCGTTGAGGCCCTCGATCACCCCGTTGAGCTGCTCGGCGGAGAAGTCGGCCTTCTTCGGCACGGCACCCGCCGCGCGCACCTCGTCGAAGCGGGCCTCGTCGGTCACCAGGACGACGAGCTGGCCGAGCTGCGGGTCGAAGTAGGCGCCGCCGTAGGTGCTGCCCAGCGTCTGGCGCAGCGCGTGCTCGGCGCGCGCGGCGTCCGCCTCCTGGTCGAGCCGCTGCAACGCCTGCTCCCTGGTCAGGCCGAGGTCGCGCTGCATCGCGTCGAGCTGGGTCACCACCGGGGTTTCCGGTGGGGCGGATTCGGTGGCGGTCGCCGGCATGGTGAGCGCGGCGACAGTCCCCGCTGCCAGGAGCACGGTCCCGGCCACCCGGGCCGCGAGTCTGCGCTTCATCTGATGTCTCCCTCTGTGAGCTGGATCTCAGAGCCCCCGTCGCGCCTGCCAGTATCAGAGGCCGTCACCAGTCCCACATCCACCTTTTGCCTCATCCCGCACAAAAACGGCCTGATCGAGGTAGGGCGGCGGGCCGTTCGCACCATCTCGGACTGCGCCGCCGAACGGGCCGAGCTCCCACTTCCGGCGGTGGACGGGCACATGAGGAAGGCCGCCACCCGGGGAGCTCCGGGTGGCGGCCTGGGGATCAGTCCAGCAGTCCGCCCGTCGGCGGTGCCGGTTCGCTCGACTCCTGCGTGCGGGTCGGCTGCTGGGTCGGGCTCGGCTCCGTCGACGGCGCCTGCGTCGGCTTCTCGGTGGGTGGCGGGTTCTCCAGGGTCGGCGGCTGGGTCGGCGGTTGCGTCGGCCGGACCTCGGTGGTCGGCGCCGGTTCGCGGGTCGGTGTCCCGGTCGGCTTCTCGACCTCCGTCGTCTGCGGCGGCGGAGCCACCTCCGCGGGGGGCTCCCGGTGCCAGACCTGCCCGAGCGTGGTGCCGCCCTCCCCACCGGACAGCGGGCGACCGAGGAAGCCCTCGAAGCCGGTGACGACCAGCATGCTCACCACGAACGCCACCGCGCAGGTGGCGGCGGCCACCGCCCAGCGCATCCGCCGCCTGCGGGGGTCGACCGGCGGGCTGACGGGCAGTTCCGCCTTCTCGGTCGCGTCCCCGTCCACCAGGCGGGTCGACACGTCGATCCGCCTGGTGCCCTCGGAGTCGACGACCTGCTCACCACCCGGCCAGTGCATGCCGGGTTCGAGGTGGATCCGCCGCGTGGCGTCACCGGATCCCTCGGGCGGCAGCAGCCGCGTCGACTCCCCCGAGTCCGACGCCTGGCTGGTCTTCCCCGCGTCCACCGCGCGGGCCTGGACGCGAGTTGCCCGCTTGGCCTTCACCGCCGCGAGCAGCGCCTTCTCCTTCGCGTTCTCGAACGAGCGCTGGTAGAGCGCACCGCCGACGGTGATGATCACGCTGGTCATGCCGGCCCCGATCACGGTGCCGGCCACCCCGAGCCGGGACCCCAGGAAGGCGGCCGTCACCGACGCGGTGGCCGCCCCCGCGACCTGCGCCGGCTTGATGTCGATCTTCTTGGGCTTCGGCTCCTCGTCCGAGTCCTTCCCGTCCGGCTCGTCCTGCTGATCCTCTTTCTGCCTGACCATGGCTCCCACGTACTCCGAACGCACTCTCTCCAGAACGGGGAACGGCCGACTGCACGGCTTTTCTCCTGATCAGCGCGTTTCGTGAGTACTCCCACTCCGCGTAACGCGGCTCAGCCGGGCGGGTTCAGGCGGGCGACGAACTTGTACCGGTCGCCGCGGTAGATCGACCGCACCCACTCCACCGGGCGCCCCTCGGTGTCGAAGGAGTGCCGGGACAGCAGCAGCATCGGCAGGCCCACCTCGGAGCCGAGCAACTCGGCCTCCTCCGGGCTGGCCAGCGCGGTCTCTATGGTCTCCTCGGCGTGCCCCAGCTCGACGTCGAAGTTCTCCCGCAGCACCTGGTACAGCGAGCCGCCGGACTCCAGCCGACCGGTCAGGCCGCGGAACCGGGTCAACGGCAGGTGGGTGGTCTCGATCGCCATCGGCTCGCCGTCGGCCAGCCGCAACCGGCGCAGCCGCAGCACGGTGGCGCTCGGCTTGGTGTCCAGCAGCGTGGCCAGCTCCGGGTCGGCCGGTTCCTCGACGACCTCCAGCAGTCGCGAGGCGGGCTGCCTGCCGTGCGCCCGCATGTCCTCGGTGTAGCTGCTCAGCTGCAGCCGCTGGGCGACCTTCGGCTTGGCCGCGAAGGTGCCCTTGCCCTGCACCCGCAGCAACCGGCCTTCCACGGTCAGCTCGGCGAGCGCCTGGCGCACCGTGGTGCGGGAGACGTCGAACTCGGCGGCCAGTGATCGCTCGGTAGGGATCGGTGATCCCGGCGGCAGCGAGCGGAGCATGTCCAACAGGTGCTGCTTGAGCCCCCAGTACTTCGGTTCGCGCTGCGCGCGCCCCGTGGAGTCCGCCCCGCCGGACACGGACGTTTCGAGCATCGTTCCTCCTACCGCCACAACCTTGCCACCCCAGAAGCGCCGTGGTCGCCGCCTCGCCGAAGTCGTCCAGACCTTCAGCATGCCCGAACCGGGCGGTGCGGTGAGCGACACCGGGGCATCTGATCCGGACGGCGATCAACTCCCGAAGTTGAAGCCAGCCTTATGCGTGGGTGAACAGTAACCCCGCATGGTCTTGACATCGGGTGTGCAACACCACAATCCTCATCGCATTGGTCTACACCAAAGGCTTGCAACTCCGCACCAGTGCGGAGGAAGGGGCGAAAATTGAAGGCCTGGAGAACGCTCGCGGCCACTGCCGCGCTGTCGTTGACGTTAGCCGGGTGCGGTGGGGGGCCCAGCGCCAGCGACAACACCCTGACGGTCTGGCTGATGGACGGGTCCGCGTCGGACGCGTTCGTCGAGGAGCTCAACGCGGAGTTCGAGCAGAGCCACCCCGGGATGAAGGTGGACTACCAGATCCAGCAGTGGAACGGCATCCAGGACCGCCTGACCACCGCGCTGGCCAGCAACGACCCGCCGGACGTGATCGAGCTCGGGAACAGCCAGAACCCGCAGTTCTCCGCCGAGGGCACGCTGCTCGACCTCACCGCCGACGCCGAAGCCCTGAACAAGTCGCAGTGGGTACCGGCGCTCAGCGAGTCCGGCGCGTGGGAGGGCAAGCAGTACGGCGTGCCGTTCTACGCCGCCAACCGCGTGGTGGTCTACAACAAGGAGCTGTTCGACCAGGCGGGCATCACCCAGCTGCCGACCAACCGCGAGGAGCTGCTGGCCGTCATCGACAAGCTGGAGCAGAAGCACGGCTCGGACCCCGACTTCCAGTCGCTGTACCTGCCCGGCCAGTCCTGGTACGCGCTGCTGTCGTTCATCTGGGACTCCGGCGGTGAGATCGCGGTGCCCGAGGGCCCGGACCACAAGGGCGCGCTGGACACCGAACAGGCCCGCGACGGCATCGCCTTCTACCAGCAGCTGGTCGAGAAGTCGGCCACCCAGGCACCGGCCGACACCGACGAGGCCGAGCCGCAGCAGAACGAGGTCTACGCCAAGGGCAAGGTCGCGATGATGATCGCGCTGCCGTGGGAGGTGCAGACCGCCGCCGAGAACAACCCGCGGATCGCCGAGGTCTCCAGCGCCTTCCCGATCCCGTCGAAGTACCCGGGCAAGACCGCGCCGGTTTTCCTCGGCGGCTCCAACCTGGCCATCCCGGCGGGCAGCGCCGACGCCGACGCCGCCAAGGACTACCTGAAGCTGCTGACCAGCCAGAAGTACCAGACCAAGATCGCCGAGAGCGGCGTGGTGCCGGGTGCTTCGCAGGACACCAGCGCGCTGGAGGCCAACCCGGTCAGCGCCGCGATGGCCATCGCGTCCAAGTCCGGCAAGGTGCCGCCGGCCATCCCGCAGTGGGCCGCCGTCGAGTCCGGGCAGAACCCGCTGAAGGACATGATGACGTCCGTGCTGACCGGCCAGAAGACCATCGTGGACGCCACGATGGAGGCCAACGGCAAACTCGATGAGCTGCTGGCGGCGAAGAACTGACCATGACCGCCACGCACACCCGCCCGGCGCCGGGCACCGCGGGTCCGCCCGTGGTGCCCGGCGCTCGGCGCCGCCCCCGAACATCGGTGTCGCTGCCCTACCTGCTGATGGCGCCCGCGGTGCTGGCGCTGGTCGTGCTGCTCGGCTGGCCCGCGGTGAACGTGATCGTGACCAGCTTCCGCAAGCTCGACCTCGGCGAGCTCACCCGCGGCGAGGTCGTCTGGACCGGCTTCGACAACTACGTGGAGGTCCTCAGCGGATCGGACTTCTGGGTCGTCGCGCTGCGGACCGTGGTGTTCACCGCCTGCATCGTCGGTGCCACGGTCGGCATCGCGCTGCTGCTGTCGCTGCTGATGCGGCACATCCCAGCGGTGCCGCGCGTGGTCCTGCAGATCAGCCTGCTGCTGGCGTGGGCGATGCCGCAGCTGGCCGCGACGACGGTCTTCCAGTGGATCTTCGACCAGCAGTTCGGGATCCTGAACAAGACCCTGGTGCTGCTGGGCTTCGACTCCTTCGAGCGCGCCTCCTGGTTCGCCAGCGGCACCAGCACGCTCACCGTGGTCGGCATTTTGATCGTCTGGCAGGCCGTGCCGTTCGTGGCGATGACGCTCTACGCCGCGCTGGTCGGCGTGCCGAAGGACCTGTACGAGTCGGCCGGGATCGACGGCGCGAACGGCTGGCAGACCTTCTCCTCGATCACCTGGCCGCACCTCAAGCCGGTGCTGATGATCGTGACGTTCCTGTCGATCCTGTGGGACTTCAAGGTGTTCTCGCAGGTGTGGGCGATCCGCGAGGGCGGCCCGAACGGGGAGAGCACCACGCTGCCGGTGCTGCAGTACCTGGAGGGCATCGCGGGCAAGCACTTCGGCGTGGCCGCCGCGGTCAGCGTGCTGATGGTGGTCGTGCTCGTGGTGGTCTGCGCGCAGTACCTGCGGCTGCTGCTGCGTTCTCAGGAGGGTGAGCTGTGACGATCCGCCGAATCGGGCTGTCCGCGGTGGCGGTGGTCATCGCGCTGGTGTTCGCCTTCCCCACGTACTGGATGTTCACCAGCTCGATCAAGCCGCGCGGCGAGGTGCTGTCCACGTCCTACGACCTGGTCCCCAGCTCGGCGACGTTGGAGAACTACGCGACCGCGCTGTTCAGCTCGGACTTCCTGCGCTACCTGGGCAACAGCCTGCTGGTGACGCTCACCGCGGTGGCGTGCTCGCTGGTGGCGGGCACCCTGGCGGCGCTGGCGATGAGCCGGTTCCGGTTCCGCGGGCGCAAGGGCTTCCTGATGCTCGTGCTGGTCGCGCAGATGGTGCCGTTCGAGGCGCTGATGGTGCCGATGTTCCTGTTCATGCGGGACCTGGGGCTGCTGAACAAGCTGCCCGCGCTGGTCCTGGTGTACTGGATCACCACGCTGCCGTTCACCATCTGGTCGCTGCGCGGGTTCATCGACGGCATCCCGGTCGACCTGGAGGAGGCCGCCATGGTGGACGGCTGCAGCCGCGCCGAGGCGTTCCGCCGGGTCACCCTGCCGCTGCTGGGCCCGGGCCTGGTGGCCACCTCGGTGTTCGCCTTCATCACCGCGTGGAACGAGTTCCTGTACGCGCTGGTGCTGATGCGCTCCGAGAGCCTGCAGACGCTGCCGGTGTTCCTGCAGACGTTCCAGACGGCGTTCGGCACCGACTGGGGGGCGACGATGGCGTCGGCCACCCTGTTCACCCTGCCGGTCCTGGTGTTCTTCCTGATCGTGCAGCGGAAGATGGTCTCGGGCATCACCTCGGGCGCGGTCAAGGGCTGACCCGCCACCACGGCCGCCTCGTCGGTCCGGGCACGGTTCGGCGAGGCGGCCGTCGTCGTTCCGCGCGACGATTGAGCCGAGGGGCGATCCCCGAGTACGATTGGTCTAGACCTCAATCGAAGGGATGGGCCCGATGACCGCCACCCATGGCCAGCACATGGCCGACGAGATCCGCCAGCAGCCCGCGATCTTCGCCGACCTGCTGGCCACCAGGGACGCGATCGCCCAGGTCGCGGCCACCGTCGCGCAACGCCGCCCGCGCTTCGCGCTGCTGGCCGCCCGCGGCTCCAGCGACCACGCCGCCCTCTACGCGAAGTACCTGGTCGAAACCCTGCTGGAGCTGCCCGCCGGGCTGGCCTCGCCGTCCACCACCACGCTGTTCGGCGCGCAGCCGGACCTGACCGACGTGCTGCTGGTGTCGGTCAGCCAGAGCGGCGGATCGCCGGACCTGCTGGAGGTCACCGAAGCCGCCCGCAAGCAGGGCGCGCTGACCGTCGCGGTCACCAACACCGCCGACTCCCCGCTGAACTCGGCCGCCGAGCTGTCGGTGGACGTCCGCGCGGGCCGCGAGCAGGCGGTCGCCGCGACCAAGACCTACGGCGCCACCCTGCTCGCGCTCTACCTGCTGGTCGACGCGGTGCGCGGCGGCACCGGCGAGCAGGCGGCGAAGCTGCCCGAACTGGCCGAGACCACCCTGACCAGCGGCCAGGGCGCGGTGGACGAAGCCGTCAGCCGCTACCGCTTCCTGGAGCGGATGGTCACCACCGGGCGCGGCTACTCGCTGGCCACCGCGCACGAAGCGGCCCTGAAGCTGGCCGAGACCAGCTACCTGTCGGCCCGCTCCTACAGCGGCGCGGACCTGCTGCACGGTCCGGTCGCGGCGGTCGACGCGGACACCGCGGTGCTCGCCCTGGCCAGCCAGGGACGCGGCGGCGCGGCGATGCGCGAACCGCTGGCAGCGGTGGCCGAGCGCGGCGCGGACATCTGCGCCATCGGCTCGGCGGCCGCGGACATCCCGGCGGCCCACCGCATCCCGGTCCCGACCTGCGCCGAGGAGCTCGCCCCGGTGCTGGAGATCCTCCCGGTCCAGCAGCTGGCCCTCGGCCTGGCCCTGGCCCGCGGCTTCGACCCGGACAACCCACGGGGGCTGAACAAGGTCACCCGGACCCGGTGATCGCGCGCAACGCGGTGAGTGGCTCCCGCCGGGACCACTCACCGCGTTGCGCCCTGCCGGGGTTGGGCAGGTTGGGTGCGGTTCCGCGGGGTTGCGTGGCAGCCGGAGCGGTGGGTGGTTGCTTCGGGTGGTGCGATATCAATCGGAATCGCAATCCTCACCGCTGCGCCGCAGGTCGTGATGCTTCGCCCTCGCCGTTGCAGGGCGTTGAGCTGACGTTCCACGTGGGTGTGGTGCCTGGCGGGTCCTGGCGTGCCGTGGGCGCGGGGCTGGCGAGCCGCTGAATCTTCGCAAGCGCTGCTGCGCTGGGGTTTTCATGTAAGGGCCCGCCTCACCGAGGGGGCGGGGTAAGGCGGGCATCGCCAGGTTACGCCGAACGGAGCAGGGCGCAAACGTCGGGGCTCGGGCCGGGAAGAGGCCAAAGTCCTCAGATGTCGTAGACCTCTCGGGCGTTCGCGTCGAACACCGCCGAACGGGACCGCTCGTCCAGGTCCGCCGCCAGCTGCCGGGCCACGTCCATGACCTGCCCGTACTCGGCCGCGAGCAGGCACACCGGCCAGTCCGAGCCGAACATCAGGCGGCGCGGCCCGAAGGCCTCCAGCACCACGTCCACGTAGGGCCGGAGCCTCACCGGATCAGGTTGCTCCGACCAGTCGTCCTCGGTGACCAAACCGGACAACTTGCACACCACGTTCGGGTGCGCCGCGAGCGCGCGGATGCGCTCCGCCCAGGGTTCCAGCTCACCGCTGGCCACCGGGGGCTTCGCGCAGTGGTCGAGGACGAAGGTCAGCTGCGGGAACTGGCCGACCGCCTTGATCGCCGCGGGCAGCTGGTCCACCCGGACCAGCAGCTCGTAGACCAGACCCGCGTCCTCGACCGCGGCCAACCCCTTGAGCACGTCGGGCCGGACCAGCCAGTCCGGGTCGGGTTCGTCCTCGACCTGATGGCGAATGCCCTTCAACCAGCGGCCGGACGGGTGGGTCTGCAGGCCGCCGATGCGCTCGCGCACGTCGCGCGCGGTCAGGTCGACCCAGCCGACCACCGCCGCGATGCGGTCGACCGAGTCGGCCAGCACCAGCATCTCCGGGGTCTCGTCCGGGTCGGAGACCGTCTGCACCAGCACCGTGGCGTCCACCCCGGTGCCGCGCAGCGCGGCCTGCAGGTCCGCGGGCCGGAAGTCGCGGCGCAGCGGCTCCATCTCCGGTCCGGTGATCCACGGCTGGTCGCGGACGTCGAGATCCCACAGGTGGTGGTGGGTGTCGACGGTCATCGGCCCTCCTGGTCCACATCGGACGAACCCGGTTGGGCAAGGTCGACCATCATGCTTCTCCCCGACTGATCACGCGAGCGCCTCGATGTATAGCCGGTCGCGGACGCGGAATCCAGCGGATGGCGAGAACAGTCATGTTCACGGGTTCTGTCGTGCGCATCACCCCTGGGCGCGTAGAAATGGCGCATGCTCGACACCACAGCGGTCGTCCTCGGTCTGGACGTGGGCGGCACCAGCAGCCGCGCACTGGTCAGCGACCTGTCCGGCCACGTCCTGGGCCAGGGCGAGGCAGACGGCGGCAACCCGAACTCGCACCCGGCCGACGAGGCGGTGCGGCAGATCGCCACCGCGACCCGCACCGCCCTGCGCGACGTCGACCCGGCGCGGGTGCGCGCGGCCGTGGTCGGCATGGCCGGGGTCAGCAAGATGGCCGATCCGCAGTTCCGCGAGCTGTTCGAGCAGGCGTGGGCAGGGTTGGGCCTGACCTGCGCGGTGCGGCCGATCAGCGACTGCGAGGTGGCCTTCGCGGCCGGGAGCCCGGAGCCGAACGGGACGGTGCTGATCGCGGGCACCGGGTCGATCGCGGCGCGCATCGAGCAGCACCAGCTCACCAGGACCGTCAACGGCTACGGCTGGCTACTCGGCGACGAGGGCTCGGCCTACTGGCTCGGGCGCGAAGCCGTCCGAGCCACGCTCGACGCGCTGGACCGCGGCGAGCCGCTGCACGGCCTCACCGAGGCGGTTCGCGAGGCCCTGCTGCCCAACGTCCCGGACGCGCAGCGCAAGCAGCTCATCACCGCGGTCAACGCGGCACCCCCGATCCGGCTCGCCGAGCTCGCACCGCTGGTCACCAAGGCCTCCGACCTGACGGCCACGGCGATCATCGAGCGCGCCGCCCAGGTGCTGGCCGACACCGCCGAGCAGACCCGCACCCCGGACGACACGACCCCGATCGTCCTGGCGGGCGGACTGGTCACCCCGGAGAACCCGGTCGGCGAAGCGCTCCGCGCGGAGCTGACGTCCCGCGGGTTCCCCACGCCGAACACCGCAGGTCCCGGAGCGGCAGGCGCGGCCTGGCTGGCGGCCCACGACCTCACGCCAGACCCGACAACCCTCCACCACCATCTCCTCCCCGCCTGACCCCGCCAGGGCCGACGCCCCGGGCGAACGCTTCGGTGAGGACGCGATTCCAGTGGGAAGCGGACATCTGATCCCAATGAGGTGATCTCACCGGACCCGCACAGGCGAGTCGCCGGATGATCCACAGTTTCAACTGAAACTGTAACCCCAGGTGAGTGCCGAAACCGCTTCCACCAGCACCCAGCGCCGATCTCGGGCGTTGACGAAGGACGCCTTCGCCAACCGAGCCGGTGAAAGGTGCCCTTCACTTCGGGCGCGCGAGAGTGGTGACGCGTCGTCGGAGGGGTGGGGACGGTTACAGTTTCAACTGAAACTGTAACCACCGGTGTGTCGGGCACCCGACACACCGGTGATGCGTCAGGACGCCTTCACTGAGATCACCTCAACTGGGAATCGCCTTCCCCCACGAATCCGAGGACCCCGCGAAAGGCCTGGACCCCGCGGTCTCCGAGGACCAGTGCCCGGAATCTCGCGGCCCCCGGAGGCCAGTTGCCCCAAGATGCCGTGGTCTTCGGGGCCCAGTTGCTCCGGAGCCTCGCAGTCCCCGGGAACCAGTTGCTCCGGAACCTCGCAGTCTCCGGGAACCCAATCGGTCCGGAACCTCACGGTCTACGGGAACCAGTTGACCCGGAACCTTCGCGTGGCCCCTGGGCACCACGTCCTCCGGGGACCGCGCCACTGGAGACCTCGAAGCTCGCGGCCCCTCGGGGTGACCGATCCTCCCCGCCTGACCCGCGCCAGGGAACGACGTTCCAGGGGACCGTGCGGGTGGGGGTTCGAGGGACTAGAGGAGGCCGAGCTCGGTGAGAGCCTTGCGGATGACTTCCTGCTCCGCCTCGTCGGCCTCGACCAGGGGGAGGCGCACGCCGCCGACTCGCTGGCCCACCAGGTTCAGCGCCGCCTTGACCGGGATCGGGTTCGTGGTCACCGACAGGGCCGCGTACAGCGGCTTGAGCTCCGCGTCGATCTCCGCGCGGCGCTCCGGCTCGTCGACCATCCGGCGCATCCGCTCGCCGACCAGGTGGCTGGCCACCAGGATGCCGCCGCAGGCACCGAGGTCGAGCGCCTGCGCGAAGCCGTCGTCGTTGCCCGCGTACAGGCCGAGGCCGTCGACCTGGGCGAGCGCGGAGTTGTCCGCCTGCTTGACGTAGTCGATGTGCTCGACCTGGGCGAGCTCGGCGAGCAGGTCGTTCGGCAGCTCCAGCCCGATCCGCGACGGCACGTTGTAGAGCACCACCGGCTTCTCGGTGGCCTTCGCGATCTCGGTGAAGTGGCGGACCAGGCCCCGCCGGTTCGGGCGGTTGTAGTACGGGGTCACCGAGAGCACCGCGTCAGCGCCGAGCTCGACCGCCCGGGCGCTCATCGCGCAGGCGTGCGCGGTGTCGTTCGAGCCGGTCGAGGCGATGACCGAGGTCCCCGCCGGGCGTTCCGCGCAGGCGAGCTCGATCAGCCGCAGGTGCTCGTCGGCGGTGAGCGTCGGCGCCTCGCCAGTCGTGCCGCAGACCACGACACCGTCCGAACCGTGGTCGACGAGGTGCCGGAACAGGCCGAGGAAGGCTTCTTCGTCGACGCGCTGCTGCTCGTCGAAGGGGGTGACGATCGCGGTGATCACGCTGCCGAGAGACATGTGCGCATTCTGCGCGCGCCGATTCCGGCTGTCACGCCGGGGTGCTGTGCTCCGCGACGCGCGGGTGCCGCAGGCCCGGGTGCTGCGCGGGCAGCGACCGGCGCACCACCCACCAGCTGCCCGCCACGCACACCGCCACCAGCGGCCAGGTCAGCACCACCTGCGACACCGTGAGCGGACCGACCGCGTCGAGCAGCCAGAGCGGGATGAACACCGCCAGCCGCACCACGTACTGGCCGACCCACACCCAACTCGCCCGGCTGTAGGCGCGCAGCAGGTCCGGGTCCTGGCGCCACCGCCGCGCCTGCCCGAGCGCCGCGCCGACCACGACGCCCAGCAGCGGCCACCGGATCGCGATGCTGGTCATCCAGGCGAGCGCGCTCAGGGCGTTGGTCACCAGCCGCGGCAGGAAGAAGTCCACCGCGTCCCCGGTGTACAGGGCGATGAGCGCGCCGAGCGCGACGGCCAGCAGGCTGATCAGCACCGCGAGCGGGCGCGCCCGCTGCGATAGCCGCCACCCCGCGAGCGCCGCCCCGACGACCACAGCCACGAGCCCTCCGACGGCGATCGACTCGCCGCTGAGGAACCACCCGAGGCCGAAGGCGACGGGCGGCAGCATCGCGTCGATCGCGCTGCCCCAACCACCGAGCAAGCGCATGAACGAATCGCGGTCGTCCTGGTGCTCGACGATCTCCACCTGCCGGTCCTGCGTCACGCCCCCAGCCTGCCCCAAGGCTTGCCTCCCTCGCACCCAGCCGTGGCACGAACCTCCCGAACCCCCACCCCGGACCCGACGCCACCCCACCCTGACCAGCCCCAACACCCCACGCCACGCGATGCCGGACACCTGCTTCCCAACTGGAACCGCACGAATGAACATCCGGCGAAGGCCCCGCACACCCCGGCATGCCGGGCACCCGACACACCCACAGACCACAGTTTCAATTGAAACTGTAACTCGAGCCCCCACCGGAGGACGACCAATCAGGACCCCGGGAGTCCCCGCGATCCGAAGTTTCAATTGAGACTGCAGATCGGAAACCCCGCCCCCGAGGCCGCGCAGCTGCATGCCCGCAGTTTCAATTGAAACTGCGGAATCGGACATACCGACACAGGAGGACCCCCACCGCCCGGAGACCGCAGTTCCAGGGGAACCCGTGGATCGGCCAGGCCGTGGGCGCCCGGCCGACGGTCCCGTGGTTCGCAGTTTCAATTGAAACTGCGGTTCGGCGTGCCTGGGAGTCGCAGTTTCAATTGAAACTGCGGGTTGGTGGCGGCCGCGGGTTGCAGGGTTTGGGGGTCAGAGGGGGTTCTGGCGGGTTCGGTCGAGGAGGGTGGCCAGGTGGGCCGCGATGGTTCGCTTGTCCGCCGGGTGGCAGGTGACCACGTCCTGGCCCTCGGCTCGTTCGCCCTGGAGGGCGTAGCGGCCCTGGTCGTTGTCGAACCAGATCAGGTTCGGCAGGCGGGGGCCGCCGCGGCGGTCGCCGCTGACCACGAAGTGCCCGAGCCGGAACTTCTGCCGCGAGGTGATCGCGCGCAGGCCCGCCAGCCCCTCGATGTCCGCGTCCGCCGGGTGCCCGTTGCTGCGGTCGGCCACCGCGCGCACCGCCTCCCCCACCCCGGGCGGGGCGTCGGGCAGCAGGTCGGCGCACGCCCGCGGCAGGGCGTCCGGGGCCAGGAAGCTCATCCGCAGGCCGCGACCGTCGAGCACGCCCACCACGCCGACCTCGCCGGTCGCCACCACCCGCGCCGCCAGCCGGTGCCCGGCGCGCACGTCGAGCAGCCCGGCCGCCGCGATCGACACCTCCGAGCTGCACAGCAGGTAGAGCGCGTCCTCGACCTCCGGCTCCGGGCGGCCGTTGCGGGCCAGCCCGGTGGACTCCAGCTCCTGCCAGACCTGCTGCACCAACCGGTTGCGGTCCTCGCCCAGCTCACCGAGCCGGGGCAGCTCGAACGGGTACTGCCGCACGGTGAGGTTCAGCTGCTCACCGAGCAGGTCGACCGCGGGAACGGACAGGGTGATCGTCTCGACCATCGCACGCTCATTTCGGGTCCGGGGGCACCGGCCGGTGCTGGACGTTGATTCCTTCAGCCGCGACGCGGCGGGGTCCCGGGGCGTCCCCGGCGGCGGCGCCCGCTCCCGCACGCCAGGGGGGGGGGGCGCCCGCC
>NZ_JBEPDU010000047.1:0-59017 GCF_040300525.1 Saccharopolyspora sp. NPDC000359
CCCAAGCCGGGCCGGTGCGGCACACCTTCCCCCCGCCACCAGCCGCACCGGCCCACCCCGGTGGCCGGGCGCGACCCCCTCCCCACGCCCGGCCACCACCCCTACAACCGAACCCGGTCAGAAAACGAAAGAACCCTCCTCGGCCGAGGCGAGGAGGGTTCTTCATGCCGTGACGATCACTCCGGCGGGATGAACGCCGTCTGGATCATCTGCGGGCCGCCCCGCAGGCTGCGGCTCACCAGGGTGCCGCGGCCCGCCGGGAGCTGGCGGGACTTGATGTTCGCCACCAGCTGGCCGTCGTCCTTGTTCGCGCTCATCGCCAGGCCCGGAGCCGACGTCTCGCGCATCTTGCCGATCAGCGGCTCGTACAACGCACGCCCAGCGCCACCGGAGTTGCGGGCCAGCACGATGTGCAGACCCACGTCGCTGGCGGTCGGGATGAACTCCGCCAGCGGCGCCAGCGGGTTGTTGCCCTGCGGTGCGACCAGCTCGTAGTCGTCGACGATGACGAACAGCTCCGGACCCTTCCACCAGGAGCGGTTCTTCAGCTGCTCCTGCGTCACGTCCGGACCCGGCAGGCGCTTCTTCAGCGACCCGACCACGTCCTTGACGTTGCCCTTGAGCTGGTCGGCACCCACCGAGTACTCCAGCAGGTGGCCGGTGTTGAGGAAGCCCAGCATCGTGCGGCGGTAGTCCACCAGCAGGATGAGCGCTTCCTTCGGCGTGTACCGCTCGGTGATGCCCTTGACGATCGTGCGCAGCAGGGCCGTCTTGCCGGACTCCCGCTCGCCGAACGCATAGAAGTTCGGCTCGGCGGCGAAGTCCAGGTACACCGGGTGCAGGCCGTCCTCGTTGATGCCGATCGGCACCAGCTTCGGGTTCGGCTGCTGCTCCGGCCGCGGCAGCTGCTGGTAGGGCAGCAGCTCCGGCAGCAGGCGGACCTGCGGCGCCGGACGGCCCTTCCAGGAGCTCTTGACCCGGTTCACGAAGTCCGCGACACCGTCGGAGACGTCGTCGTTGTAGAGCTCCCAGCCCATCCGCGGGGCGCGGACCGGCTTGCCCTCGTCGATCTCCCGCTTGACCTGCTCGATCTCCGCCTCGACGCGGTCACCGATCTTCTCGCTGTCCACGCGGGGCAGCGCGGTCAGGAAGTGCAGCTTCGAGCTGTGCATACCGCGGCCCGGCCGACCCTGCGGCACCTTCACCGCGAACTTGCGGTCGACCTCCGACTCGCTCGGGTCACCCAGCCGCAGCTCGATGCGGGTCTGCATCAGGTCCTTCATCGCCGGGCGGATCTCCGCCCAACGCGCGGCCGTGACGAACACGTGCACGCCGTAGGCCAGACCGTTCGCCGCCAGGTTCAGCACGTCCTGCTCGAGGGCCTCGAACTCCTCGCGGAACGTCCGCCACCCGTCGATGATCAGGAACGCGTCGCCGAACGGGTCGTCCTCGAACTCACCGCGGCGGCGCTTGTTCCGGTAGTCGTTCATGCCCTCGACGCCGTGCTGGGCGAAGCGGGCTTCCCGCTCGGCCAGCATCGTCTTGAGCTCGGCGATCGACCGGCGGACGGTGTCCGCGTCGCGGCGGGTGCCGTAGCCACCCATGTGCGGCAGGCCACGCAGCGCGCCGATCGAACCACCACCGAGGTCGATGCAGTAGAACTGCACCTCCTGCGGGGTGTGGGTCAGCGCCATCGAGGCGATCATCGCGCGGACCGTGTTCGACTTGCCCGCACCGACACCGCCGACGATCGCGCCGTGACCCCCCTGACCGCTCAGGTCGAGGATCATCGGGTCCTGGCGCTGGTTGTACGGCACGTCGATCAGGCCCACCGGGACCTGCAGGCGACCGCTGCCCGCGTAACCGGCGGCGGTGTAGCCGCGGTCGTCGGTCTGCTGCAGCGGCGGCAGCAGGCTGTCCAGCGTCGGCGGGGTGTCCAGCGGGGGCAGCCACACCTGGTGGGCGGGCGGGCCCTGGCCGTGCACCTTGTCGATGACGATCTGGAAGTCGGTCGGGTCGAGGTCGCTCTTCTTCTCCTCCTTGACCTCTTCGACGACCGGCTTCTCCGGCTCCTTCGGCTTCTCCACGTAGTCCGGGATGAAGAAGCGCGGCATCTTGTCACCGGTGACCGGCGAAGCAGCACCCTTGAGCGCGGGGCGCCGACCGCTGGTCTGGTGCAGGTGACCGGACACGAACGCGGCGCGGAACCGCTCCATGCCGTTGGGGTGCTTCAGGTACCCGTGACCACCGGTGGCCGGCAGGTCCGCGGCGTCCGGCACGCCGATCGCCGCGCGGGACTCGGCCGCGTTGAAGGTCTTCAGACCGATCCGGTACGACAGGTGGGAGTCCAGACCGCGCAGCTTGCCCTCTTCCAGCCGCTGGGAGGCCAGCAGCAGGTGGACCTGCAGCGATCGGCCCAGACGACCGATCATCACGAACAGCTCGGCGAAGTCCGGCTGCTGGGCCAGCAGCTCGGAGAACTCGTCGATGACCACGAACAGCGCGGGCAGCGGCTCCTGGCAGCGCTCGTCGCCAGCCTCGCCCATCTTGCGGTAGTCCCAGACGTTCTTCGCGCCCGCCTTGTTCAGGACCTCCTGGCGGCGGTTCATCTCACCGGCCAGCGCGTCCTGCATGCGGTCGATCAGCGAGCCGTCGCCCTCCAGGTTGGAGATGTTGGCCGACACGTGCGGCGCCGGGTCGAACCCGTTGAACGTCGCACCACCCTTGAAGTCGACGAGCACGAAGTTGAGCATCGACGACGAGTGGGTGGCGATCAGGCCGAGCACGATGGTGCGCAGGAACTCGGACTTACCGGAACCGGTCGCACCGATGCACAGGCCGTGCGGGCCCATACCGCCCGAGGCGGTCTCCTTGATGTCCAGGTGGACGATCTCGCCCTGCTCGCCGGGGCCGATCGCGACGCGGTACAGGTCGTCGCGGGACCGCGGCCGCCAAGCCTCGTTGAGGTCGAAGGTGACGACGTCACCGGCCAGGCCCAGCTGCTCGATGTAGTTCAGCGGCGTGGTCAGCGGCTCGTAGCCGCCGCTGTCCGCCTCCGACGCGCCCGCGCCACCGGCGACCCGGTACGGGGACAGCTGGCGGGCCAGCGCCGCGGCCTCCTCCATGGTCAGCGAGTCCGGCTTGCCGAACCACTCCACGCCGCTGCCGCCGCGGGCACCGATCCGCTCCTCCTCGACGACCATCCGCATGCCGCGGCGGGCGGTGAGCTGGCCGAGCAGGTCGGACAGGTCGATCATGGTGACACCCGCGAGGCCGCCCTCGACGTAGAGCGCCTCCTCGCGGCTGATCTCGGCGTCATCGATGATGATCACGATGTGCGGCTGGCCGTCCGGCGGCGCCGCGTTGCGCTGGAAGCGCGGGCGCTCGGCCAGCTGCTCGGAGAGCATCTGCTCGATCGCGGCCAGCGAACCGGCCATCAACCGCATCTGGCCGATGCCGTCGGTCTCGGTCGGGTGCTGCGCGTGCGGCAGCCACTTCACCCACTCCCACTCGGTGCGCGCGCGACCACTGCTGGCGACCGCGATCATCACGTCGTCGGGGGTGTGGAAGGCGGCCAGCTGGCACACCATCGCGCGGGCCAGCGACCGCACCAGTTCCTTGTCGCCCTGCAGGCCGACCGCGGCGAAACCGCGCAGCGAGGTGGCGATCGGCAGGTCCGGCACCAGCGAGTGCGCCCGGACGAAGCGGCGCAGCGCCAGCGTGGTGATCGGCTCCAGCTCGTCGACCGGGCCGGTCTGCGGCGGCACCAGGCGGGTCTCCAGCCGCTGCGAACCGCGACCCACGCGCACCTGGCAGAAGTCGTTGTCGTTCGGGCGTCGCTCCCACATGCGGCGGCTCGGACCGGCCGCCAGCGACCACAGGGTCTGCGGGTCCGGGTGCACCCACTCGCGCGCCAGCCGCTGCTCGTCGGCGGCCTCCCGCGCGCGGTCCCGCATCTGACCGAGGTACCGCAGGTAGTCCTTGCGGTCCTCGTTCATCTCAGCCTTCTTCTGGCTGCCTTCCTTGCCGCCACCAGCCATCATCCCGAAGGTTGAGATGAGCATCATCATCGGCATCATCATCATCATCGGGTTGTTCTGCGCCCGCTGGAGCATGAAGACCATCATTCCCAGCGAAGCGACGATCATGACGGCCGGGAGGACCTTCTGGACGATGTTGCCCGGAATCGTCCGCGGGATCTCCGGCGGTGGTTCGAGGTGCACCTCCCCGCCCGGTGGCCTGGGAGCGGCCAGGCGTGGCGTTCGCTTGAACTGCAGCGTGCTCACCGGACGCAACAACCTTTCCGTGTCAAACGTGCTCTCGATGTCGCGCCCAGCATTCTGCACAGCTGCGGCGCCACCGGCGGCGGGGTGGGAGTCGGACGTGACCAAGCAGATACGAAGTCGTTGGCACGAGTTCCGCCAAACCCGCCACCCCTCGACGGTCGGTGTGGCCATACTAGGGGCGCTCTCCGACCGGGCGGGTGGGTTTCGGAAGAAAAACCGGTCTTGGTTGGATCGAGCCCCAGACCGACAAATGAACGCAAGGCAATCAACCTCAGGGAGTAGGGGGCCCAAGTGGCGACCGGGACCACGGTGTTCAGCCGCGTGACGGTGGTGGCGCCTACAACTCGCATCGACCTGGCGCTGCCTTCCGACGTGTCGGTGGCAGACCTGCTGCCGATGCTGCTGGAAATGGCCCGCGAGACGGCCCCGGACGGCGGTTCGCGGCACGGCGGCTGGGTCCTGGCCAGGCTTGGCGACAGCCAACCGCTCGAACCGAACCAGTCACTGTCCGCGCAGGGCATCGTGGACGGCGACATGCTGCAGCTGCGGCGCGGCGCGGACAACCCGCCGCCGCCGCTGTACGACGACGTCGTCGACGCGCTCGCCGAGGCCGAGCCCGGCAGCTACCGGCCCTGGACCAAGGAAACCGCGGCGAAGGTCGGGCACACCGCCGGTGCGCTGGCGATGATCGGCGCGGCCGCGGCGCTCGGGCTGGCCGGACCGGCCGGGCTGCTGCACAGCATGGACCTGACGACCTCCGTCGTCTACCAGATCGTGGCCGCCGTGATCGGCGTGGTCGTGGCGATCTTCGCGACCGGCGTCGGCTCCATCGTGACCCGCGCGTACGCCGCGCCGACCACCGGCACCGTGATCGCGGCCGCGGGCGGTCTGCCGTTCGCCTTCGTCGCGGGCTTCAACATCGTGCCGGGCAACGCGCTGGAACCACGGCTGTTGCTGGCCAGCGCGCTGACGCTGATCTTCGCCTCGGTGGCCATCATGGTCATCGGCGCGGGCATCGTGACGTTCATCGCCGCGGCCACCGCGGGCGCCTTCGGCACCGTGGCCTTCATCATCGCGACGCTGGTGCCGCAGGCGAACTCGGCGGGCATCGCCGCCGGTGCCGGTGCCATCGGCCTGGCGGGCATCTCGCTGCTGCCGCGCATCACCATCCAGCTCGCGAAGCTGCCGCTGCCGCACGTGCCGGGCAGCGCCGAGGACCTGAAGGAAGACACCGGCTTCCCGGACTACCGGATGATCGAGAAGCAGACCGGGCTGGCGCACCAGTACATGACCGGCCTGATCGTCGGCTGCGGCGTGGTCGCCGCCATCGGCGCCGTGGCCGCCGCGGCGTTCAACCCGATCTGGGGCGCGGCGTTCGCCGTCGTGGTCTCCGCGGTGCTGCTGCTGCGCGGTCGCAACTACGCCAACGGCAGCCAGGCGATCGCGCTGCTGTTCAGCGGTCTGCTGTCCTCGCTGGGCGTGACCATCGGCCTGCTGGCGCAGGTCGGGACGATGCCGATCGCGGTGGCTTGGGTGTTCCCGCCGCTGCTGCTGCTCGGCGTGCTGTCGATCATCTTCGGCGTGGTGTTCCCGAACAAGCGGTTCTCCCCGGTGCAGCGCCGCATGGTGGACATCCTGGAGGCGGTCCTGATCGCCCTGGTGCTGCCGCTGGCCCTGGCCGCGATGGACCTCTACATGTACATCCGCGACCTCAACATCAACTTCTTCTGAGGAGCGGCTCGATGCGCTCAAGGTTCTCCCGCAGCACGCTGCGCACTTCCGCGCTGCTCGCCGCGGTCGGTGTCCTCGCGGTCGGTGGGCCGACGGCACCCGCGATGGCGCAGACGGTCGGTCCGCCCGAGCTGGACGAGTCCCAGCAGGCCCCGCCCGGCCTGCAGAGCTACCCCACCTACGAGCAGACGCAGCAGTGCATGCAGGGCAACCCCGGCGGCGGCCTGATCGAGGAGAAGTCGTGGGCCCAGCTCGTGCTCGGGTTCGAGCGGTTCCACGATGAGGGGCTCACGGGCGCGGGCAGGTCCGTCGCGGTCATCGACACCGGCGTGAACCAGCACCGCTGGTTGGGCAACCTCCGCGACGGTGGCAGCAGCGTCCCGGGCGGTGCGCTCCAGGACTGCGACGGGCACGGCACCATCGTGGCGGGCATGATCGGGGCCGACGCGAACCCGACGCACCAGACCAGCTTCGTCGGGATCGCACCGGACGCGGCGATCGTCTCCATCCGGCAGCAGTCCGCCCTGTGGGCCGACAAGGAGTCCGGCAAGACCATCGGCGACACCCAGACCATGGCGCAGGCCATCAACCGCGCGGTGGAACAGGACGTCGACGTCATCAACATCTCCCAGTCGTCCTGCCAGCCGATCGCGCGGGCCTCCAACCCCGGCGACTCCGGCAACCAGCAGCTGCAGACCGCGGTCAAGCGCGCGTACGACGCCGGGATCGTGGTGGTCGCCGCGGCGGGCAACGTCGGCGGCACCTGCCAGAAGAACCCGACCGGCAGCCCCACCACGGCGGTGCTGCCCGCCTGGTTCGACGACTGGGTGCTCACCGTCGCCTCGGTGAACGAGCAGGGCGCGCCCTCGGAGTTCACCGTGCCGGGGCCGTGGGTGGACGTGGCCGCACCGGGCGAGAACCTCATCGCGCTCGACCCGGGGGCCGGCGGCACTGGGCTGGCCAGCCAGATCGCGCACGGCCAGGACGGGCAGATGGGTCCGATCGAGGGCACCAGCTTCGCCGCCCCGTACGTGGCCGGGCTCGCGGTGCTGATCAAGCAGAAGTACGAGGAGCAGGGCAAGCCCCTCACCGCCCAGCAGATCATGGACCGGATCAAGCAGACGGCGCTGCACCCCGGTGGTCCCGACGGGCGCAACGACATCGTCGGCTACGGCATGGTCGACGCTGAGGCCGCACTGAGCGACGTGGTCCCGGCGGAGTGGGGCAAGAAGGACCCGCCGCAGAAGCAGGCCCGCCTCGGCGCCGACGTGATCCCGCAGAAGGACTACCCGGCCCTGATCGTCGCCCTCGGCGGTGCGGGTGCGGGCATCGCAGCGATCGTCTTCACGGCCTTCCTGACCAACGCGGTCCGCAACGTCCGAGCCCGAACCCGAGGCAACGGCTAACCTCCTGACAGGAAACGGCCCGGTGTCCACTCCGGACACCGGGCCGTTCTGCACCCACCCCTCGTGAGCGGCAACGGTGGCCCCAACAACCATCCCCACTCACGACCCGAACACACCCTCTCGTCAGCGCCAACGGTGGCCCCAACAACCATCCCCACTCACGACTTCGAAGCACGACCTCGTGAGTGGCAATGGTGGTTCTTGCCACCGTCACCGCTCACGAGGTTCTGGTGCGGTTCAGATCAGCTTTTGCTTCTGGGCTTGGGAGGTGGGGCGTCGCCGACCGATGCCGTGCCGGTTCTGGGCTTGGGCGGGGGCGCGTCGCCCACCGAGGCCGTGGCCGTCTTCGGCTTGGGGGGTGGGGTTTCGCCTGCTGATGCCGTGGTTGTTCGTGGCTTGAGCTGGGGGACGTCGGTGGCTGGTGCCGGGGCTGGTTTGGGGGTTTCGTCAGCGGTCTTGGGGTGGAGGGCGTCGTCGATGGACTTGCGCGGTTTGTCGGACTGGAAGACCGAGGGGAGGTCCAGCTTGCCCTTGCGGGCCACCGGCTCCTGCGGCGGCTGATTCTGGTTCTGCGGGGAGGCGCCGAAGACCGGTGGGGCCGTTTCCGGGGGCGTGCCGAACAGCTCCTCCGGCTTGGACTTCAGGCGGGACTGGTTCTTGCGGTCCTGGCCCGCGCCCTGCGCGCCGCCCATCATCCCGCCCATCGGCATCATGCCGCCGTACATCCCGCCGGTCGCTGAGGCACCCGCACCTGCGGCGACTGCACCGCCAGCGACCGCGCCACCGGCGACCGCAGCAGCAGGCGGCGCGGCCGCCGAGGGCTCGCCGGCCGCGGTTCGGCCGCCTTCCGGCAGCGGCGCTTCAGCGGTAGCCGCGGTAGCACCACCGACCGTGCCAGCACCACCACCGCCAGCCACACCGGCGCCAGCGCCACCGCCAGTCGACCCGGCGCCAGGCGAACCAGTCTCGGCCTCGTCTCCCGTCACGCCCTCGCCGGTCTCGCCACCAACTTGACCGGCCCCGGCCTCGCCACCACCCGGGCTGGTCCCGGCCTCGCCGCCAACTTGACCGGCCCCGGCCTCGCCACCATCCGGACTGGTCCCGGCCTCGCCACCGTCCGGACCGGCCCCGGTCTCGCCACCGCCGGTTGCTCCGGGGTCACCGACTGCTCCGACGGCTTCCGCCTCGGTCGCCGCTGGGGGCGGGGTGGGGGCGTTGAAGTCCCAGGCCTGCGCGGGCATCCGGTTGTCGAACTGGACCGATCCCGTCGAGCGGCCCGCCTGCAGGTCCTCGCAGAACCGGGCGAACGCGCGATAGGTGTCCGAAATGGACTCCGCCAGCTCCAGCGCGGGCTTGGCGAGCTCGCCCAGGTGCTTGCGGGCGCGCTCAGGTCCGGCCTCGGGGTCCAGCAGCGCCGCGGACACCGAGTCCGCCGCCTCCGCGACCAGATCGCTGAGGTCGTCCACCTGCTCCTGCACGCCTTCGACGGTGTGCTCCAGCACATCCGCCAGCGCGCGCATCGCGTCGATCAGGTCGTGGCCCGCCAGCCCGACCTCCCGGATGTGCGCCAGGAAGGCGTCGGCGTCCGCGCCCTGCCAGGCCGAGTCGATGCCACCGAGGCGGCCCTGCACGTCCCCGGTCGCCTGCTCGATCGCGTCCGCGGTCTTGCGCCAGGTGCGGGCCGCCTCGCGCAGGTCCTCGTGGTGACCGACCAGGTCCGCGAGCTGCGCCGGGATCGAGTTGGCGAAGTCCAGCTCGCGTGCGGACCGCCTCAGGTAGTCGAGGTGCTCGGCCACCGCGTTCTCGTCGCGCGCCATGTTCAGCTCCCCTGCTTCCGGATCTCGACGGCGCCGTCGTCGTCGCCGCTGGTGTGGAAGTCCACGACCTCCCGCAGCTCGTCCCCGGCGCGGGTCAGCGCCTCGCTGGCGCGGCGGCTCTGGTCCACCAGCAGCTCGACCAGCCGCTGGTAGGACTCGGCGGCACCGGCGCTGCGCCCGAGCTCGCCGAAGGACTCCGGGGCCAGCTCCGCGGCGGCCAGCTCCTGCGGTGCGGTGGCGATCTCATCACCCGCCGTGCGCACTTCCCGCGCGTACGTGGCCAACCATTCGACATCGACCCGGATCCCCGACATCCGGCACCTCCCGCGTAGCTCGCTTCAAGTCGTCGGCAGCAGCGCGTGCTCCTGCTCGTGAGGCGGACATCCAACTTGCCCCGCCCCGGGTTCCCAGCGCAATGCCGCCGCCGGAAAACCCCCTACTACGACGATCCGCCCGCAGCATCACCGTTGCTGCGGGCGGATCGCTTGTTCTCTCGGACGTTCGAGCTGGCCTGTTCGGTTCCCCTCCGGCTGGGCCGGGAGCGGGTCAGCTGCCCGCTTGGGCCATCCCGGCCTGCTGCTGCGGGTTCTGCGGCGGGCGGTTCACGCCCGGCCCGACCGGGACCGCGTCGTAGGTCATGCTGGCGTTGGCCGGGTCGAGGAAGTCCCCGTTCGGCAGCACCTGCGTCAGCCAGGACGGCCCCGCCTTGATGTCACCGCCCCCGCCGATCACGCCGAGCCCCTGCGCGGTGGCGACGTCCTTGATGCCGTACTGCACGCCCTGGTCGGAGACCAGGAAGATCGGGCCGCTGTCGGCGCCTGCCTCGTTCGGCGTGCTGCGCACCACGGCCGCCTTGCCCGCCGGCATGTAGAAGTAGTCGACCTGCGGGCCGGTGCCGTCGTACTGCGCGAGCTTCACGGCCGCCTTGGCAGCCGGGGTGCCCTTGTTCAGGGTCGCCGTGATGTGCTGGTCACCGTTGACGTTCTTCCAGCTCAGGCACGAGGTGTCGGCCCGCTGGAAGCTGACCGGCTGAGGCACCGCGATCGGGTAGCCGGAGACGTTGATCTGCTCGTTCTCGTCGGCCTCCTCGGCGTCGGTGATCGCACCGGTCGCGTTCGGGATGTCCTTGCTGCCCTGCTGGTCGGCGTGCAGCACCGCCGCCGCGCCCTCGCTGATCCGCTGCTTGCCGCTGGGCAGCAGCACGTAGAACTCGTCCGGCTGGCCCGGGACCGTCCGGCGCACCACGTCGCCGACCTTGCGGTTGGTCATGTAGCCCTGCAGCGGATCACCAGCGTTCTCGATCTTCGGCACGTGCAGCGGGGCGACGTCCGGGATCGCGTTGAGCATGTTGGTGCTGATGGTCCGCGGCGTCGCGCCCCGCAGGCCGTACATGTCGCGCACGGTGGTCTCGCTGCGGTTGACCAGCGACTTGACCACGCGGGTGTGCGGCTTGCCGGGCAGGTCCTCCACCCGGTAGATCAGGTACTCGTTCTGGGACGCCGGGTCCTTGACGAACAGCGACTGGTCCGGCGCCAGCTCGGTGCCGTGGTTGCCGTCACCGCCGATCACCGTCGTCTGGACCTTGGTCGCCGCCTCCACCCGGGCGTCGTTGAGGGTGTCCTTGACCTGTCCGACGTCGCAGATCGCCCACGACGCCTCGGCGATGTTCTTCGCGTCCGGCAGGTAGGTCGGGGCGTTGACCAGGCCGGTGAGCGAACCGCGCGGGAAGTCGCCCAGCGCCGACTCCTTCACCACCGTGGTCGGGACCGCGCCGCTGCCCTGCCCGCCGCCCTGCGCCATCACCAGCAGCTTCGCCGAGGCCACGTTGAGCATCGGGATGAGCCGCTTCTCGGCCTGCTCGTCCGAGGTGACGACGAAGACAGCGCCGGTCTCCTTGCCGATGACGATGGAACCCGGCTGCGGCACCGAACCCTTGCCGCCGAACAAGCCCCACACCAGGAACCCGATGCACGCGATCGCCGCGAGCACCGCCCCGGCGATCGTGGCCCGCTTGTGCGAACCCATCGGATCGTGGAGCATCACCGCGTCTTTGCGCACCAGCGCCGACTCCATGCGTCGGAGCACGAACCGGTACGCCTGAACCTGTGACTTCGTTGTGGGTGTTGATGCCATTCTTCGCCTACAGCTCTCCCGTCCGAGGTACGGTTTCGCAGGATAGTCGCAGAGAGATGCCGAATGGGTGCGGTTCGACCGAGTCCGTCAGTATTCTCTCCACGCGGCTCATCGAAGATTCGCGTCCCGCGCGCCGAGTGCCGCACCTACCTGCGAGGGGGAGAGACCGAACGGATGTCCGTGACCACGCAACATCCGGCCCAGCCGAAAGCTCCCGGGCCCGCCAACCCGCCCCGCGCTCGCATCCGCGCGCGACGGCGGCGGATCAACGGCGTAACGCTCGGCGGCATCCCTGCGGCCAACATCGTGCTCATCGAGGTGGGCCTCGCCGTCGGGCTCATCCTGACGATCGTCGGCGCGAAGCTGGACCTGGTGCAGGTGCTGCTCCCGGTCGGTGGCGGAATCGCGCTGCTGTCGATCATCATCGCGCTGCTGCGGCGCCGCGGCCGCTGGTTCACCCAGTGGTTCGGCCTGGTCCTGGAGTACCGCGGCCGCAACCACACCCGGGTTTCCCACCCGGCCAACGTCGACGCCATGGAACCGGCCGAGGACAAGGACGGGGACGGCATCATCGGCCCGGACGAGAACCACCGCGTCGCGCTGCTGCGGCTGGTCGTCGAGGACCTGGTGATCGCCCGGACCCAGGACCACGACCGCAACCCCGTCGGCATGTCCTGGCACAACGGCAAGTGGACCGGCGTGTTGATGGTGGAGCCGCCGCCGTCGCTGCTGAACCCCGTTGACAGCGCGCCGAACCTGCCACTGGGCGTGCTCGCGCCCTGCCTGGAGGACCGCGGCGTGGTGCTCGACGCGATCCAGGTCATCTGGCACTGCTACCCGGGCAGCGCGGCACTGCCGTCGAACTCCCCGGCGCTGAACTCGTACCTGGAGGTCCTCGGTCGGCTGCCCGCGGCGGCGCGGCGCACCACCTGGATCGCGGTGCGGCTGGACCCGCAGCGCTGCGCCAAGGCGATCGGCGAGCGCGGCGGCGGCATCCTGGGTGCGCAGCGCGCGCTCATCGGTGCCATGTCGCGAGTCCGCAACGCCTTGGAGCGGCAGGGCATTCCGAGCCGCCCGCTGGACCCGGACGAGCTGCTGCAGGCCGGGATCTCCTCGGCCGAGCTGCACAACGTGCTCGGCTCGCAGCGCCCGGTCGGCCTCAAGGAGCGCTGGGACGGCGTGACCGCGGGCGGCGTCGGCCACTCCAGCTACGCCATCACCGGTTGGCCGAGCCAGATGAACGACAGCCTGAACGCGCTCACCGGCATCCGCGCGCTGTCCACCAGCATCGCGCTGTCCATCTCGCCGGTCGGCGAGGAGGGCGAGGTCGGGCTGCGCGGGCTGGTGCGGGTCAGCGCCCGGACCCCCGCCGAGCTGGACACCGCCGATGAGCGGCTGAAGGCGATCAGCAACCGACTCGGGCTGACCCTGACCCCGCTGCGCGGCTCGCAACTGGCCGGTTACGCAGCGACGCTGCCGCTCGGAGGTGCGGCATGAGCCGAAGCAGAACGATCGACGTCCCCGGCAACAAGGCGGCGGCACCGGAGTTCCTGGTCACACCGGAAACCCTGGACGCCATCGCCCCGTCCGGCGACCGCGGCGGGGTGATCATCGGCTCCGACCCGCAGAACGAGGCGGCGGCGGCGTCGATGCTGCGCCCGCATCCGACCCGCATGGTCACCGTCGGTGGCCTGTACCTCGCCCGGCAGCTGGCGCTGCGCGCGATGGCCACCGGCGCGTGGGTGATCGTGGCCACCGGGCGCCCGGGCGCGTGGAAGATGCTGGAGCGGGCGGCCGGGCAGACCCCGGACGGCAAGCCGGTGCCGCTGGTGCAGATCCGGCGGTTGGCCCCGTTCGACCTGCCGCGGTCCTCTGAGGACACCCCGCTGCTGGTGATCCACGACGGCGGCGCGGTCCCGCAGGAGCTGTTCCCGCCCCGCGCCCCGTGGCAGACGACGATGTACGTCCTGCCCTACCTGCACCCGCAGGTGAGCAGCGGCACGGCGGCGAACACGGCGGACCTGGTGCTCCTGCAGCGCCTCCCGCTGAACCAGGCCCAGCTGGCCCAGCGCATCTGGAGCCTGATGAACCCGCAGGTCCAGCAGCTGACGCAGCTCAAGGACGACCAGGTCATCGCCCTCGGCAACATGACGTGGACCATGCTCCGCCTGGTGACGAACAAGAAGGAGCAGGAGATCCTCGGCCCCATCCGCCGAGGCGACTGACCCTGAACTCCGCGGAAGAAGCCCCGGCCACCCGGCCGGGGCTTCTTCGTCTCTCCCCCTCTGCACCGGGGCGATGCGATTCCAGTGGAAATCAGGCATCAAATTCCATCGAAATCGCGGGATACCTGGACACGGTGGACGACTTGTCCAAGGTTTTGAGGTGTTGTCCACATCCTCCGGCGTGTCGCGGTCCCGACACACCGGTGTTTACAGTTTCAATTGAAACTGTAAATCTACATCGGGAGACGGAACTGCTGGAAGGCGTGGAGTGTCCGAAGTGGTCAGTCGAGGCAGAACTCGTTGCCCTCGGGGTCGGCCATCACGATGTGCCCGGCGCTGAACGGTGGGGCCGGTTCGTGGCGGCGGACCCGGGTCGCGCCGAGCGCGACGAGGCGCGCGCACTCCGCTTCCAGCGCCGCCATCCGCTCCTCGCCCTGCAACCCGGGTGCCGCGCGGATGTCGAGGTGGACACGGTTCTTGGCCACCTTGCCCTCCGGCACGCGCTGGAAGAACACCCGCGGACCACGGCCGTCCGGGTCCTCGACCGCCGACCGGGCGTTGCGCTCCTCCGCCGGAACACCCACCCGCGCGAGGAACTCGTCCCACGCGGCCAGCGGATCTTCGCCCGCCGCCAGCTCGACGCCCGGCGGACCGGGGATGACGTAGTCCAGCGCGTCACGCCAGAACACCGACAGCGCCCGCGGGTCGTGCGCGTCGAAGGTGACCTGGACCTCGCGGCTCATCGGACGTTCCCCTTCGAGTGCAGGTGGAGGTCGCGCAGCAGGCAGACCTCGGACAGGTGGTGCAGGACCTCGCGGTTGATGTGCAGGACCAGCTCCGCCATCGACCGGTCGGCGAACGGGCCTTCCGCTTCCCCACACGGTTCGGCGAGCCCGTCCTCACCGAGGGACTCGACCCCCGCCAGCCACGCGGCGAACTCCGCGTCGAGCTGGTCCAGCGCCTCGGCCGCGGTCGCCGCGTACTCGAACGACACGTAGTCGGTGGGCGTGCGCCCGAAGTGCGAGGCGTTGCGCATCGCGAGGACGCCGACGACCACGTGCCCGAGCCGCCAGGCGATGGTGGTGAACGGTGCCGGGTCGGGCGCGGGGAACGCGAACTCGATGATCATCGAGCCCGCACCGCCCTGGACCGGCGCGCTGCTGGCGCCGCGCGGACGCACGCTCCAGCAGTCGGGGACGGGTTCCCAGAAGTACTCCTCGTCGGTGAGCCCGGCGAGGCGCGGGCGCAGCTGCTCGGTCCAGTGCCAGGTGAGCTGGTCCCGCAGCAGGGGGTTCCACAGCTGGTCGGTCATGCCTAGTCGACCTCTCCACGTCGTCCAGTGGTGCCCGGGACCGAGGTCTCGGATGTCATGCGGACATCGTCACCGATATCGCGGACAGGTGCGTTCCGCGATCCGTGCGAGGATTCGCCCATGAGCGTTGCGGGGACGACCGAGCGGGTCCTGCGGCTGCTGGCGCTGCTCCAGCGGCGGCCGTCCTGGACCGCCACCGAGCTGGCCGCCGAACTCGGCGTCACCGACCGCTCGGTGCGGCGCGACGTGGAGCGCCTGCGGGCCCTCGGCTACCCCGTGCACGCGACCGCGGGCGTGGGCGGCGGCTACCAGCTCGGCGCGGGAACCCGGCTGCCCCCGCTGCTGCTCGACGACGAGGAGGCGATCGCGACGGCGGTGTCGCTGCGCATGGCCTCCGGCGGCACGGTCGCCGGCGCCGGTGAGGCGGCGCTGCGCGCCCTGGCGAAGCTCGACCAGGTGATGCCGCCGCGGCTGCGCGCCGAGGTCCGCGCGGTGCACAGCGCCACTGACACCCTCGTCGGCCCCGGCACCGAGATCGACGCGGACCTGCTGGTGACGCTCGCCCGGGCCTGCCGCGACAGCGTCCGCGTGCGCTTCCGCTACGCCGCCCGCAGCGGAGAACGCGAGCGGGCGGTCGAACCCGTCCGCATGGTCGCCACCCGCCACCGCTGGTACCTGATGGCCTTCGACGTCGACCGCGACGACTGGCGCACCTTCCGCCTGGACCGGATGCACGACGTCACGGCCACGACCTGGCACTTCCACCCCCGGGAGCACCCGGACCCGGCCGCCTACGTCCAGCACGCGACCTCCGAGGCCCCGTACCAGCACCTGGCCCGGGTGCGGCTGCGGGCCACCGCCGCCCAGGTCCGCGACCGGGTCCCGCCGCAGGTGGCGAAGGTCGAGGACGCCGAGGACGGTTGGTGCACCCTCACCGCGGGCGGCAACGACCTCACCTGGCTGGCGATGCACATCGCCGCCCTCGGCCTCGAAACCGAGGTCCTCGAACCCCCGGAACTCCGCACAACAGCCCAGCACCTGGCCGAACACCTGGCCGCCATGGCCGCGCACCCACGCACGTCCTAAGTGGGCGCTGGAGGCGGAGTTCCACTGAATCGCGTACCACCGCAGGCCATCCAGGCAAGGCGGCCCACCACGGGCAGTCCCGGGGCCGGTCAGGGGCGGGTGCGGACCGCTCGGGTCTGGGCGGCGCGGGCTTCGAGGTCCTCGTCCGCCGGGTAGTCGACCGCCGTGAGGGTCAAGCCGTGGGCGGGGGCCACTGCGGTGGTGCGGGTCTCCGAGCCGAGGACCTCGGCGGGCCAGGGGGTCCTCCGGCGGCCGTCGCCGACCATCAGGAGGGTGCCCACCAGGCTCCGGACCATCGAGTGGCAGAAGGCGTCCGCGCTCACGTGCGCGACGACCAGGTGGTCGTCGACGCGCTCCCACTCGAAGCGCTGGAGCTCGCGCACCGTCGTCGCGCCCTCGCGCGGCTTGCAGTACGCCGCGAAGTCGTTGAGGCCCAGCAGGTCTTGGGACGCCGCGTTGAGCGCGGCCACGTCCAGCGGGCGGTTCCAGGCGAGCGTGTCGCGGCGGCGCAGCGGATCAACACCCCAGGGCGCGTCCGACACCTGGTAGCGGTAGTGGCGCCGCAGCGCCGAGAAGCGGGCGTCGAAGGCCTGCGGGACCACGCGCGCGCCCAGCACCCGCACGTCCGCGGGCAGGATCCGGTTCCACCGGTGCACCATCCGCGCCAGGTCCGGAACACCCTGCGCGTCAACGGGAACCCGCCCGGCACCGGGCTCGTGGGGCACCGCGTCCAGGTGCACGACCTGCCCCGTCGCGTGCACACCGGAGTCCGTGCGACCAGCCACCACCACCGACCGCGGCACGGCCTGGCCGGGCGGCTGCTTCGCCAGCGCGTCCTCCAACAACCCCTGCACGGTGCGCTGACCCGGCTGCTTGGCCCAGCCGCAGAAGTCCGTGCCGTCGTAGGAGACGTCGAGGCGCACGCGAACGAGCCCGCCGTCCCCAGCGGAAACGGCGGGCTCGTGCACAGCACTGCGTGCCTGAATCAGGACTCGTCCTTCTTCTCGGCAGCGGTGTCCTCGGCCTTGGCCTCGGTCTCGGCGGACTCCGCCGGGGCCTCAGCAGCCTCGGTCGCCTCGGCCGCGGGGGCCTCCTCGACCTTCGGCTCGTCCTTGGCGAACTTCGTGCCGCGAGCGGCCTCCGCCTCGGTGGTGACCAGCTGCTCGGTCACCAGCGCGATGACGGCCATCTTCGCGTTGTCACCCTTGCGCGGCATCGCCTTGATGATGCGCGTGTAGCCGCCGGGGCGGTCCGCGAAGTGCGGGCCGATCTCGGCGAAGAGCTTGTGCACGACGTCCTTGTCGCGGATGGTCTTCAGGACCTCGCGACGGTTGTGCAGGTCACCCTTCTTGGCCTTGGTGATCAGCCGCTCGGCGAGCGGCCGCAGCCGCTTCGCCTTCGCCTCGGTGGTGGTGATCCGACCGTGCTCGAACAGCGCGGTGGCCAGGTTGGCCATGATGAGCCGCTCGTGCGCCGGCGACCCGCCGAGACGCGGACCCTTGGTCGGGGTGGGCATCGGTTGCTCCTCTCAGGGCGCGCCGGAACCCCGGACGCGCAACACAGCTACAGCTGCTCTGTCTCCGCGTAGTCCTGACCGTCGTCGTAGCCGTTGTCCTCGACGGGCCCGACCGAACCGACGGTGGCCTCCTCGGAGGACCAGCCCTCGGACGGGTACTCGGCAGCCGCCGCGGACGGGTCGAACCCGGGCGGGCTGTCCTTGAGCGCGAGCCCAAGGCCGGCCAGCTTCATCTTGACCTCGTCGATGGACTTCGCACCGAAGTTGCGGATGTCCAGCAGGTCGGCCTCGCTGCGCGAGACCAACTCGCCGACGGTGTGGATGCCCTCCCGCTTGAGGCAGTTGTAGGAGCGCACCGTCAGGTCGAGGTCCTCGATCGGCATCGCGTAGGCCGCGATCGTGTCCGCCTCGGCGGGCGACGGGCCGATCTCGATGCCCTCGGCATCGACGTTGAGCTCGCGCGCGAGCCCGAACAGCTCGACGAGCGTGCGACCGGCCGACGCCACCGCGTCCCGCGGGGTGATGGACGGCTTGCTCTCCACGTCGAGGACCAGCTTGTCGAAGTCCGTGCGCTGCTCGACACGGGTCGCCTCGACCTTGTAGGTCACCTTCAGCACCGGCGAGTAGATCGAGTCCACCGGGATGCGGCCGATCTCGGCGCCGGTCTGCTTGTTCTGCATCGCGGGGACGTAGCCACGACCACGCTCGACGACGAGCTCGATCTCCAGCTTGCCCTTCGCGTTCAGCGTGGCGATGTGCAGATCGGGGTTGTGCACCGTGACACCCGCCGGCGGCACGATGTCCGCGGCGGTGACCTCACCCGGGCCCTGCTTGCGCAGGTACATCGTCACCGGCTCGTCTTCCTCGGAGCTGACGACCAGCTCCTTGATGTTCAGGATGACGTCGGTGACGTCCTCCTTCACACCCGGAATCGTGGTGAACTCGTGCAGCACACCGTCGATGCGCAGGCTGGTGACCGCCGCCCCCGGGATGGAGGAGAGCAGCGTGCGGCGCAACGAGTTGCCCAGGGTGTAGCCGAAACCCGGCTCCAGCGGCTCGATGACGAACCGGGAGCGCGTCTCCGACACCACCTCTTCGGACAGTGTGGGTCGCTGGGAGATGAGCACTTGACTTTCCTTTCCTCACGGCGCCCGCTATTTGACGCCGATGGAATGGCGTGCCCGCGTTGCGCGGGCCGGTGGCGGATTCCTGCACCGCCACCGCTGGCTGCGAGCCGCCGACGACCGCAGCGGCGGCCGTCGGCGGGACGCGTCACTTCGAGTAGAGCTCGACGATGAGCTGCTCGGTGACCGGGGTGTCGATCTGCGCGCGCTCCGGGCGCTGGTGCACCAGGATTCGCAGGTTCGAGGGCACGACCTGGAGCCAGGCCGGGACCGGACGCTCGCCCAGGGTCTCCTTGGCGATGATGAACGGCGTGGTGCCCAGGGACTTCGGCTTGACGTCGATGATGTCCCACTTCGAGACCTGGAAGCTGGGGACGTTCACGCGCTTGCCGTTGACCGTGAAGTGGCCGTGGCTGACCAGCTGCCGCGCCATGCGGCGGGTGCGGGCCAGGCCAGCGCGGTACACGACGTTGTCCAGCCGGGACTCCAGCAGCTGCAGGAGGTTGTCACCCGTCTTGCCCGGGCGCCGGTTGGCTTCCTCGTAGTAGTTGCGGAACTGCCGCTCGAGCACGCCGTAGGTGAACCGGGCCTTCTGCTTCTCCTGGAGCTGCAGCAGGTACTCGGTTTCCTTGATGCGCGCGCGACCGTGCTGCCCCGGCGGGTACGGGCGGCGCTCGAACGCCTGGTCACCGCCGACGAGGTCAACCTTCAGACGGCGGGACTTGCGGGTCGCGGGACCGGTGTAACGAGCCATCTTTGTTCCTTACTCCTTTCCCGCGACTCAGACCCGACGACGCTTCGGCGGGCGGCAGCCGTTGTGCGGCTGCGGGGTGACGTCCTGGATGGTGCCGACCTCGAGACCGGCCGCCTGCAGCGACCGGATCGCCGTCTCGCGACCCGAACCCGGGCCCTTGACGAAGACGTCGACCTTCTTCATGCCGTGCTCGGCGGCCTTGCGGGCCGCGTTCTCGGCGGCCATCTGCGCGGCGAACGGGGTGGACTTGCGGGAGCCCTTGAACCCGACGTGGCCCGCGGAGGCCCAGCTGATCACCGCACCGGTGGGGTCGGTGATCGAAACGATGGTGTTGTTGAACGTGCTCTTGATGTGCGCCTGGCCGTGAGCGACGTTCTTCTTTTCCTTGCGCCGCACCTTCTTGACGGCACCAGCGCGCTGCTTGGGTGGCATAGCTTTAGCTGACTCCTAGCGAGGCTTACTTCTTGGCCTTCTTCTTGCCGGCGACCGTCTTCTTCGGGCCCTTTCGGGTGCGGGCGTTGGTCTTCGTCCGCTGCCCGTGCACCGGGAGGTGGCGGCGGTGCCGCAGCCCCTGGTAGCAACCGATCTCGATCTTCCGGCGGATGTCGGCCTGGACCTCGCGGCGGAGGTCACCCTCAACGCGGTAGTTCTCCTCGATGAAGTCGCGCAGCTTGGTGAGCTGCTCGTCATCGAGGTCGCGCGGCTTGGCGTCCGGCGAGACGCCGGTCCCGGCGAGGATCTCCTTCGCCCGGGTCTTGCCGATGCCGAAAATGTAGGTGAGCGCGATCTCCATGCGCTTCTCGCGCGGGAGGTCGACTCCGACGAGCCGTGCCATGCGGCTCCTTCTCCTTCTGTCAGTCCAGGTCTGCTCCCGCCCCGTCCCCGCAGCAGCGGGGCCCCGGCCTGGTCCGGGGGTCAGCCGACCCACTCACGGGTCGATTGGCGGCGGGAGTTCCTCCGTTGTCGTTTTCGCGACTGGCGCGAGTCAGCCCTGACGCTGCTTGTGTCGGGCGTTGTCGCAGATCACCAGCACCCGCCCGTGACGGCGGATGACCTGGCACTTGTCGCAGATTCGCTTCACACTCGGCTGGACCTTCACGGTCGTGCTCTCCTGCTCGAACGCGTGTCCGGGATCCCCCGAACACCGTGGAGGTCACTTGTAGCGGTAGACGATGCGCCCACGGGAAAGGTCGTACGGCGAGAGCTCCACCACGACCCGGTCCTCAGGCAGGATGCGGATGTAGTGCTGGCGCATCTTGCCACTGATGTGTGCGAGGACCTTGTGGCCGTTCTCCAACTCGACGCGGAACATCGCGTTGGGGAGTGGCTCGATCACCCGACCCTCGACCTCAATGGCCCCGTCTTTCTTGCCCATGTCCTCCGCGTTTCGTGACGGTGACGGTTTGCGGACCTAAGTCCCTGCCGCCGGCACCGGAGGACCCGGCACCCGCGACGGACGCACGCCTGCCCCCGGTCCGGAACCCGCGGAAGCCCCGTCCCGCACACTCGGGAACGGTTAACCAGGCACAACGAACCGACGTCAGGAGCGCGCCGATGTTCCATCGTACGCGCCGCCGATTCACCCCTCCACATCGGGGCAGCTCAAGGCGGTTCCGCACACCCAGCGTAACCGGCCCTCGCCCCCGGTCCGCGGCGCCACCGCGCTGGCTTGCGGGGGTGCTCCCGGCCTCACTACGTTCGATCAATCAGACGAAACCGCGGTCGAGGCCCCCCACCCGGCAGAACCGAGGAGCAGCGTGACATCCCAGCAGGACCGACGCGATCCGCGCACCGCGCCGTGGCTGGACCAGGCCACCCGGACCGCCCACCGCAAGCTCGGCGAGTACCGGACCTTCCTCCGGAGCGCGGTGCGCAACCCCAGGGTGGTCGGCGCCGCCACCCCAACCTCGGCCGCCGTCGCGGCGACCGTCGCCCAGGTGGTGCCCACCACCGGCACCCCCGTGGTGGTCGAGCTGGGCCCCGGCACCGGCTCGCTGAGCGACGGCATCCACGCCCGCCTGCCGCAGGGGGCGCGGCACCTCGGCATCGAGCTCGGCGAGGGCATGGTCGAGCACCTGCGGGCGCACAAACCGTGGCTGGAGGTCGTGCACGCCGACGCCAGCGACCTGCTGGCCCTGCTGGACAAGCGGGGCATCACCCGGGTCGACGCGGTGATCAGCAGCATCCCTTGGTCGCTGATGCCCGGCGGTGCCCAGGACCACCTGCTGCGCCAGGCCGCGGAGGCCCTCGCCCCGCATGGCGCGTTCACCGCGCTGACCTACCTCCCGGCCGACCGGACCCCCGGCGGCCGCCGGTTCCGGAACCGCCTGGAGCACGTCTTCGACGAGGTGCTCACGCACACCACGTGGCGGAACCTGCCGCCGATCCTGCACTACGTCTGCCGACGCCCACTGCAGTGACCGCTGCCCCACCCCTGTTAGCGGAGGCTCCCGGGCGCCCGTCGGCGCATCCTCGGGGCATGAGTCCGGCACGACAGTCAACCACGCAGCGCGACGACCCGACTCCGCTCCGCCATACACGGCGACTGGCCGTGAACGGTTGCCCGCTGCGGTGCGTGGAGGGGTTAACGTCGCGGCGTTCCACTGGATGGTAGGAGAAGGCGTGAGCAAGCGAAGGAAGCTGCGCGAGTACTGGACGTTCCTCAACAGCGCAGCGCGGCAGCCGTCCACGGTGGGTGCTGTGCTGCCGACGTCCCGGTACGTCGCGGAGGCGGTGGCCTCGGTGGTGCCCAGCTCGGGCACACCGACCGTGTTGGAGCTAGGACCGGGCACCGGGGCGCTCAGCGGACCGATACAACGGCGCCTCGGGGAAGGCGCCCGGCACCTGGCCGTCGAAATCGACCCGAACATGGTCCAGTTCCTGGAGCGCACCAAGCCGTGGCTGGAGGTGATCGAGGGTGATGCCACCCACCTGCGCAAACTTCTCGACGCGGCGGGTGCGGACCGGGTCGACGCGGTGATCAGCAGCATCCCCTGGACGCTGCTGCCCCCGGACAAGCAGCGGGAGCTGCTGCACGAAGCGGCCTCGGTGATGTCGGCCGACGCGGTGTTCACCACGGTCACCTACTCGACGACGCTGTGGCGGTCCTCGACCCGCGAGTTCGTCAACGCCCTGCACGACACGTTCGACGAGGTCATGCCCAGGTCCACGATCTGGCGCAACGTCCCCCCGGCCAGGGTCTACGCCTGCCGCCGCCCGAAGTGACCCGCGACCTGCGACTTCAATGGAATCCACGCATCCGGTTCCCATTGAGGTGATCTCAGCAAGCGTCCCGACGCATCACCGGCGTGTCGGGTGCCCGACACACCGGTGATTACAGTTTCAGTTGAAACTGTAACCGTCCCCCACCCCTCCGACGACGCGTCGCCACTCTTGCGCACCCGAAGTGAGGGCACCCTTCACCGGCCCAGCCGGAGAAGGCGCTCTTCACCAACGCCCGCGATCGGCGCTGGGTGTCGGTGGAGGCGGTATCGGCGCCTGCCTGGGGTTGCAGTTTCAGTTGGAACTGTGAATCATCCGGCGACTCGCCTGCGCGGGTCCGGTGAGATCACCTCGATGGAATCGCACCTCGCACCCCACCGGCCCGGACACCCACGCGTGATCCCGACGCACAGGAATCCGAGGGCCGGGACTCCGGCGCACGGACTTCGGGACTCCGGTGCGCGGGTTCCGGTGGGCGTCCGAGGGGGCACTCCGGGGTTGGTGGCTCATCCGCGCGATTTTTACTGAGGTTGGATGTCCCACTTCAACGGAAATCGCGGTTGGAGTGGTCTTGAGCCGACCGGGTTCCTGGACGGGTCCCGGGTGGGCGTCAGTCCTCGGGGGCGGTGAGGACCCAGGGGCCGTCTTCGGTGATGGCGACCGTGTGCTCCCAGTGAGCAGCTCGGGAACCGTCGGCCGTGACCACGGTCCACTCGTCGTCGAGCTCCTCGGTCTCCGCCGTGCCCAGCGTGAGCATCGGCTCCACCGCGATCGCCATGCCCACGCGCAGCTTCGGCCCGCGCCCCGGCTTGCCGAGGTTCGGCAGGAACGGCTCCATGTGCATCTGGGTGCCGATGCCGTGGCCGCCGTACTCGGCGATGATCCCGTACGACCGGCCGTCGGCCTTCGCCGCCGCGAGCGCCGCGGACTCCACCGCGTGCGAGATGTCGGTCAGCCGGTTACCGGCCCGGACCTGCTCGATCCCGGCCCACATCGACGCCTCGGTGGCAGCCGACAGGGCGCGGTCCGCCGCGCCGACCTCGCCGATCGCCAGGGTCACCGCGGAGTCGCCGTGCCAGCCGTCCAGGATCGCGCCGCAGTCCACCGAGAGCAGGTCGCCCTCGGAGAGGACCTCGTCGCGCGACGGGATGCCGTGCACGACCTTCTCGTTCAGCGAGGCGCAGATGGACCCCGGGAAGCCGTGGTAGCCCTTGAAGGACGGCACCGCCCCCGCGTCGCGGATGGTCTGCTCGGCGAGCTCGTCCAGCTCACCGGTGCTCGCCCCGGCCTTGGCCTGCGCGGTCACCGCGGCCAGCGCGCGGGAAACCACCAGGCCCGCCGCGCGCATCGCCTCGATCTCGCCACGAGACTTGAGCTCGATGCCCTTCCCCCGACGCAACAACGCACTCACCTTCGCAAAGAATCTTCGGATTGCCCGGACGCGGCGCTGCCGGCCCGGGCTGCCGCGTCCGGCTCAGCCGCGGTCGCGGAGCGCGTCCAGCGCCCGGGCGGTGATCTCCTCGATCGAGCCCACCGCGTCGATCTTGAGGATCCGGTCCTGGTAGTAGGACAGCAGCGGCTCGGTCTCCTCGCGGTAGACGGCCAGCCGGCGGCGGATGACGTCCTCGGTGTCGTCCGAGCGGCCGCGCGCCAGCATGCGCTTGACCAGCTCCTCCTCCGGCACGTCGAACTGCAGCACGGCGGTCAGCTCAGCCCCCTGCTCCGCCAGCATCTCGCGCAGCACGTCGGCCTGCGCGGTGTTGCGGGGGTAGCCGTCCAGCAGGAAGCCCTTGGCGGCGTCGTCGTCGGCGAGGCGGTCGCGCACCATCTCGTTGGTGACCTCGTCCGGGACCAGCTCACCCGCGTCCATGTAGCTCTTGGCCTTCTGGCCGAGCGGGGTCTCGTTGCCGATGTTGGCGCGGAACAGGTCTCCGGTGGAGATGTGCGGAACGCCGAGCTGCTCGCTCAGCACGGCCGCCTGGGTGCCTTTGCCCGCACCCGGCGGGCCGACGAGAACCAATCGCACCAAGGGTCTGCCTCCGAATCAATCCGATCGCACGCCAACTCCTGACGAGCGCTGCGCGGCGCCCACCTGCCTGCGAGCGACCGCTGCTCCTCAACCCCACGCATGGACCTGGGTCGCACCAGCCATGCCGGAACCTGCGGTTTCCGGGCACGGCGAAGCCGCGCCCGGACCGCTCAGCTTACCGGAGGAATCCCTCGTACTTGCGCTGCGTGAGCTGGCTCTCGATTTGCTTCACGGTGTCCAGGCCCACGTTGACCATGATCAGCACCGCGGTGCCGCCGAACGGGAAGTTCTGGTTCTGGCCCTGACCACCGGTGAGGCCGAGGAAGAAGTTCGGCAGGATCGCGATGATGCCCAGGTACAGCGCGCCGGGCAGGGTGATCCGGGAGAGCACGAAGTTCAGGTACTCGGCGGTCGGCCGCCCCGGGCGGATGCCCGGGATGAAGCCGCCGAACTTCTTCATGTCGTCGGCGCGCTCCTCCGGGTTGAACGTGATCGACACGTAGAAGTACGCGAAGAAGACGATCAGCGCCATGTACAGCAGGATGTGCACCCAGCTGGACGGGTCGACGATGTAGGTCTGGATGAACCGGGCCCACCAGGTGTCCTGGTTGCCGGCCAGCTGGCCGATCAGCTGCGGCAGGTACAGCAGCGAGGAGCCGAAGATGACCGGGATGACACCCGCCTGGTTCACCTTCAGCGGCAGGTAGGTGGAGGTGCCGCCGTACATCCGGCGGCCGATCATGCGCTTGGCGTACTGCACCGGGATCCGGCGCTGGGCCTGCTCGATGAACACGACCGTGCCGATGATGACGACCGCGAAGCCGCAGACCACGGCGAACACCAGGCCGCCGTGCGACTGCAGGATGGCGCCGCCCTCGGCCGGGATACGGGCCGCGATGGAGACGAAGATCAGCAGCGACATGCCGTTGCCGATGCCGCGCTCGGTGATCAGCTCACCCATCCACATCAGCACCGCCGCACCGGCGGTCATGACGACCACGATGGTGATGAGGTTCAGCACCGAGTCGTCCGGGATCGGCGAGACCGAGCAGCCCTGGAACAGCTGGCCGCGCACCGCGAGCGCCACCACGCCGGTGCCCTGCAGGATCGCCAGCGCGATCGTCAGGTACCGGGTGTACTGGGTCAGCTTCGCCTGCCCGGCCTGGCCTTCCTTCTTCAGCTGCTCGAAGCGTGGGATGACCACCTGCAGCAGCTGGATGATGATGCTCGCGGTGATGTAGGGCATGATGCCCAGCGACAACACCGACAGCTGCAGCAGCGCGCCACCGCTGAAGAGGTTGAGCAGGGAGTAGACGCTCTGCGAGCCGCTGCCCTCGATCTGCTCGATGCACTGCTGGATGTTCGGGTACGACACCCCGGGAGAGGGGATCGTCGCGCCGAGCCGGTAGAGCACCACCATGCCGAGCGTGAACAGGATCTTGCGGCGCAGGTCCGGCGTCGCCAGAGCCGAGCGGAAGGCGCCGAGCACGCGAACCTCCTGTACGCGAGCCGGTCGAGACCGGCCGGGGAAAGATGCGGCAAATTTCCGCAGCACCCGTTCATCACGGCACTGCCGGGGCGACTCTAGCAGGCCGGGAGCCCGCCACGTTCGGCGACCGAAGCCTCACACCTGATCACGGGGTACGCCGACGGCGAACACCTGGGCATTCACAGTTTCAACTGGAACCGCGAACCCCCGGCGACCTGCACCTTCCGCCGAACCCCGGCCCCTGCAACAGGTTTCACCACAGTTCCAACCGGGGCTGTGGTCCACAGGGGACGGTGCAGGCCGAGATCTTTTCACCTGATCGGTGGGAAAAACGGTGAGGGCCGGTCGACTCGACGTCGACCGGCCCTCATCGGTGCTGCTTCGTCAGCGGTCCAGCTTGGTGACCGAACCACCCGCAGCGGTGATCTTCTCCTGGGCGCTGCCGGTGAACGCGTGCGCGGTCACCTCCAGCTTGACGCCCTCGAGGTCCCCGTCGCCGAGGATCTTCACCAGCTCGTTCTTCTTGACCAGGCCCTTGGCGACCAGCTCGTCGATGCCGACGGTGCCACCCTCCGGGAACGCCTGGGCCAGCCGACCGATGTTCACACCCTGGTACTCGGTGCGGAAGCGGTTCTTGAAGCCGCGGAGCTTCGGGAGCCGCATGTGGATCGGCATCTGCCCACCCTCGAAGCGGGGGGAGACGTTCTTCCGGGCCTTGGTGCCCTTGGTACCGCGACCGGCGGTCTTGCCCTTGGAGGCCTCACCGCGGCCGACGCGGATCTTGTCGCGCTTGGCACCGGGGGCCGGACGCAGGTCGTGCAGTTTGATGACCATGTCAGTCGACCTCCTCGACCGTCACCAGGTGACGGACGGCGTTGATCATGCCGCGCACGTTCGAGTCATCCGGACGCACCACGGACTGACGGATCTTGCGCAGCCCGAGGGAGCGCATGGTGTCGCGCTGGTTCTGCTTGCTGCCGACCAGACCGCGAACCTGGGTGATCTTCAGCTGTGCCATGTCGGTCAGACCCCCTGCCCGGCAGCACGCGCGCGCAGGATGAACGCCGGAGCGACGTCCTCGAGCGGCAGGCCACGACGAGCCGCGACCTCCTCCGGCCGCTGCAGCTGCTTGAGCGCGTTGACCGTGGCGTGCACGATGTTGATCGGGTTGTCGCTGCCCAGCGACTTGCTCAGCACGTCGTGGATGCCGGCGCACTCCAGCACCGCGCGCACCGGGCCACCGGCGATGACACCGGTACCGGCGCTGGCCGGGCGCAGCAGCACGACACCGGCCGCCTCCTCGCCCTGCACCGGGTGGGTGATGGTGCCGCCCAGGCGCGGGACGCGGAAGAAGTTCTTCTTCGCCTCCTCGACGCCCTTGGCGATGGCCGCCGGAACTTCCTTGGCCTTGCCGTAGCCGACACCAACCATGCCGTCACCGTCGCCGACGACGACCAGCGCGGTGAAGCTGAAGCGCCGACCACCCTTGACGACCTTCGCGACACGGTTGATGGTCACGACGCGTTCGAACTGCGGGGTCTTCTCTTGGGCCGCCCCGCCACGGCCGCCGTCGCGGCGGTCCCGGCGGTCCTTGCCGCCGGACTCCCCGCCCTCACGCCGAGTGCGTCCAGGCATCAGGCGTCCCTTCCGTTCTCGTTCTCAACCACTTGTCAGAACTCCAGTCCGCCGTCACGCGCGGCGTCCGCCAGCGCAGCGACCCGACCGTGGTAGTCGTTGCCGCCGCGGTCGAAGACGACCTTCTCGATGCCGGCGTCCTTGGCCCGGGCGGCGACGAGCTCGCCGACCTTGGTGGCCTTGGCCTTCTTGTCGCCCTCGAACGCGCGGACGTCGGCTTCCAGGCTGGTCGCCGACGCCAGGGTGTGCCCCTTGGTGTCGTCGATGACCTGGGCGACGATGTGGCGCAGCGACCGGGTCACGACCAGGCGCGGGCGCTCGGCCGTGCCGAGGATCTTCTTGCGGATGCGCGTGTGCCGCTTGGCGCGGGCAAGCCGACGCTTGGTCGAGATGTCCTTGCCCACCGGCTTGCGCTTGGTAGCTGTCGTCTCGCTCATGGTCACTTACCCGTCTTCCCGACCTTGCGGCGGATGTTCTCACCTGCGTAGCGGACACCCTTGCCCTTGTACGGGTCGGGCTTGCGCAGCTTGCGAATCCTGGCCGCGATCTCGCCGACCAGCTGCTTGTCGATGCCCTTGACCGACAGCTTGGTCGGGCCGTCAACGGCGAACTGGATGCCTTCCGGCGGCTCGATCACGATGGGGTGGCTGTAACCGAGGGAGAACTCGAGGTTCGATCCCTTCAGCAGCACGCGGTAACCGACGCCGTGGATCTCCAGGGCCTTCTCGTAGCCCTGGCTGACCCCGATGATCATGTTGTTCACCAGGGTCCGGGTGAGCCCGTGCAGCGAACGGCTCTCCCGCTCGTCGTCCGGGCGCTTGACCAGCACCGCACCATCTTCGTCCCGCTCGACGACGATGGGTTCGGCGACCTGGTGCTGCAGCGTGCCCTTGGGGCCCTTCACCGTCACCGCCGGGCCGTCGATGGTCACCTCGACGCCGGAGGGGACGGTGATCGGCAGCTTTCCGATGCGCGACATTGCCGCTCCTCCTCCCTTACCAGACGTAGGCGAGGACTTCCCCGCCCACGCCCTTCTTCATGGCCTGCCGGTCGGTCAGCAGACCGCCGGAGGTCGAGATGATGGCGACGCCCAGGCCACCCAGCACCTTGGGCAGGTTGGTGGACTTGGCGTAGACCCGCAGACCGGGCTTGGAGACCCGGCGCAGGCCCGCGATGCTCCGCTCGCGGTTCGGGCCGTACTTGAGCTCGACGACGAGCTGCTTGCCCTTGTCGCCCTCCTCGACGCGGGAGCCGGACACGTAGCCCTCCCGCTTGAGGATCTCGGCGATGTTCGCCTTCAGCTTGGAGTGCGGCATCACGACCTCGTCGTGGTATGCCGAGTTTCCGTTGCGCAGACGCGTCAGCATGTCTGCGATCGGATCGGTCATCGTCATGACCTGCTCAACCTTTCTCGTCTGGTTCCGATGGGCCCCGACCGGACACCACCCGCGGGTGGCGCGTCTGGGCCCTGGCCTGGACGAAGTTCGGGAGCCCGGCCCGGGGGCCAGCTCCTAGTCATTTCGCGTGCAAGCACGGCTCAGAGCCGCGGAGCGTGGGCATCAGCCCTGGTAACGCCTGCTGAGGGTACCGGTAGCCGGCATCACCCCAGCAGGCGGGCACGTCACCAGGAGGACTTGCTCACGCCGGGCAGCTCGCCCGCGTGCGCCATCTCGCGGAAGCACACCCGGCACAGCCCGAACTTGCGGAACACCGCTCGCGGACGCCCGCAGCGCTGGCAGCGGGTGTAGCCGCGAACGCTGAACTTCGGCTTGCGCGAAGCCTTGATAACCAGCGCCTTCTTGGCCATCGCTCAGTTCTCCTTGAACGGGAAGCCCAGGTGCTTCAGCAGCGCCCGGCCCTCCTCATCGTTGGTGGCCGTGGTCACGACGGTGATGTCCATGCCCCGCGGACGGTCGATGCTGTCCGGGTTGATCTCGTGGAACATCGACTGCTCGTTCAGGCCGAACGTGTAGTTGCCCCGGCCGTCGAACTGCTTCGGCGACAGGCCGCGGAAGTCGCGGATGCGCGGCAGCGCGATGGTGACCAGGCGGTCCAGGAACTCCCACATCCGGTCGCCGCGCAGGGTGGCCCGCGCGCCGATCGGCATGCCCTCGCGCAGCTTGAACTGCGCGATGGACTTGCGGGCCCGGCGGATCTCCGGCTTCTGACCGGTGATGGTGGCCAGGTCGCGGACCGCGCCCTCGATCAGCTTGCTGTCCCGAGCGGCGTCGCCAACACCCATGTTGACCACGACCTTGACCACGCCGGGCACCTGCATGACGTTGGAGTACTGGAACTCCTCGTTCAGCGCCTGGCGGATCTCTTCGCGGTAACGGGTCTTGAGCCGCGGGACGATCTTCTCAGCGGTCGTCATGATCAGATGTCCTTACCGTTACGACGAGAGATGCGAACCTTCTTGCCGTCCTCACCGATGCGGTAGCCGACTCGGGTGGGCTTGCCGTCGGAGTCCACGACCATCACGTTGCTCACGTGGATCGGCGCTTCCTGGGTCACGATGCCACCGGACTGCGCGCCACGCTCGGTCCGCGAGACCTTGGTGTGCTTCTTGATCCGGTTGACACCCTCGACCAGGACCCGCTGCTCCTGCGGCATGGCCTTGATGACCTTGCCCTTGGCGCCCTTGTCCTTGCCGGAGATGACGACGACCGTGTCGCCCTTCTTGACCTTCATCAGATCGACACCTCCGGGGACAGTGCGGTGGTCCGGTTGTCGAACCCCGTGTCGCGCCGTGTTGCTTGGACCTTCATCACAAGACCTCCGGCGCGAGCGAGATGATCTTCATGAACTTCTTGTCGCGCAGCTCTCGGGCGACCGGCCCGAAGATGCGGGTACCGCGCGGCTCACCGCCCGGCTTCACCAGCACCGCAGCGTTCTCGTCGAACCGGATGTAGGACCCGTCCGGACGACGCTTCTCCTTCTTCTGCCGGACGATGACGGCCTTGACCACATCGCCCTTCTTGACGTTGGCACCGGGGATGGCCTCCTTGACGGTGGCCACGATGATGTCCCCGAGGCCCGCGTAGCGGCGACCCGACCCACCGAGGACACGGATCGTGAGGATCTCCTTGGCCCCGGTGTTGTCGGCGACGCGCAGTCGCGACTCCTGCTGGATCACGTCTTTCTCCTGACCCTAAGTACTCGGGCTCGGTTGCCCGAGCACACTCTGGCGCGCCAAATTGCCGACCTGACGCGCGCGGTCAACTTCCGGCACGAGGCCCGGCCGGCCGCTGGGTCTCCCCCGCGGCCGACCGGGCCGCACACCTTCGTCTTACTTGGCCTTCTCGAGGATCTCGACGAGCCGCCAGCGCTTGCTGGCCGACAGCGGCCGAGTCTCCATCAGCAGCACGCGGTCGCCGACACCGGCCGTGTTGGCCTCGTCGTGCGCCTTGACCTTGCTGGTCTGCCGCATGACCTTGCCGTAGAGGGCGTGCTTCTTGCGGTCCTCGAGGGAGACCACGATCGTCTTGTCCATCTTGTCCGAGACGACGTAGCCCTCGCGCACCTTGCGGCGGTTGCGCTCCACGCCCTGACCTTCCTTCTCGCTCATGCCGCGCCCTCCTCAGCGCCTTCGGGGGAAACCGTCAGGCCCAGTTCGCGCTCTCGCATGATCGTGTAGATCCGGGCGATGTCCTGCCGGACCGTGCGCAGCCGCCGGTTGTTGCTCAGCTGACCGGTGGCCATCTGGAAGCGGAGGTTGAACAGCTCCTCCTTCGCCTCCTTCAGCCGCTGGACGAGCTCCTCGTCGTTGAGTTCGCGGAGCTCGGAAGCGGTGACACCCGCTGCCATCAGAAGTCACCACCCTCGCGGGACACGATCTTGCACTTCATCGGGAGCTTGTGCGCCGCACGGGTCAGCGCCTCGATCGCCGTCTTCTCGTTCGGGAAGGTCAGCTCGAACATGATGCGTCCGGGCTTGACGTTGGCGACCCAGGACTCCGGCGAACCCTTACCGGAACCCTGACGGGTCTCGGCGGGCTTCTTGGTCAGCGGGCGGTCCGGGAAGATGTTGATCCACACCTTGCCGCCACGCTTGACGTGCCGGGTGATCGCGATACGGGCCGACTCGATCTGGCGGTTGGTCACGTAGCCGTGCTCGATCGCCTGAATGCCGTACTCACCGAAGCTGATCTTGGTGCCACCCTTGGCGAAGCCCTTTCGCTTCGGTGCGTGGCTCTTGCGCCACTTCACCCTGCGTGGGACGAGCACGTCTCAGCCCTCCGTCTTCTCTTCAGCCGCAGCAGCCTGCGGCTGCTCGCCCTCCGCGGCCTTGTCGGCCTTGGCGGACTTGTCAGCTGCAGCGCGGTCCGCGCCGCCGGAGCCCCGGCGACGACCACCGCGGTCGGAACGGCCACCGCGCTCACCGCGGTCGCCGCCGCGCGGCGGACGGACCTCGGACTCCTGCTGCTTCTGCTTCAGGCCACCGACCAGCTCGCCCTTGTAGATCCACACCTTGACACCGATGCGGCCGAAGGTGGTGCGGGCCTCGAAGAAGCCGTAGTCGATGTCCGCGCGCAGCGTGTGCAGCGGAACCCGGCCCTCGCGGTAGAACTCCGAGCGGGACATCTCCGCGCCGCCCAGGCGACCGCCGCACTGCACCCGGATGCCCTTGACCTGCGGCGAGCGCATGGCCGACTGGATGGCCTTGCGCATCGCGCGCCGGAAGGACACGCGGTTGGACAGCTGCTCGGCCACGCCCTGCGCGACCAGCTGGGCGTCCGCCTCGGGGTTCTTGACCTCGAGGATGTTGAGCTGGACCTGCTTGCCGGTCAGCTTCTCCAGCGCACCGCGGATGCGGTCCGCCTCGGCACCGCGGCGGCCGATGACGATGCCCGGCCGAGCGGTGTGAATGTCCACCCGGACCCGCTCGCGGGTGCGCTCGATCTCGACCTTGGAGATCCCAGCGCGCTCCATGCCGCGAGACAGCTGCCGGCGGATCTTGACGTCCTCCGCGACGTACTCCGAGTACTGCTTGTCGGCGTACCAGCGGGACTTCCAGTCCGTGGTGATGCCGAGTCGGAAGCCGTGCGGGTTGATCTTCTGACCCACTACCGGGCACTCCCCTTCTGGCTCTTTCGGGACTTGGTCGCCGCCTTCGGCCGGGACTCGACCTCGACCGTGATGTGGCTGGTCCGCTTGCGGATCCGGTACGCGCGGCCCTGCGCACGCGGCCGGAACCGCTTCAACGTCGGCCCCTCGTCCACGTACGCGTGGCGCACGACCAGCGTCTCCGGGTCGAGGGAGAGGTTGTTCTCAGCGTTGGCGATCGCGCTGGCGAGCACCTTCGACACCGGACCGCTGGCGGTCTGCGGCGCGAACTGGAGCACGGCCAGGGCGTCGGCGGCACTCCGGCCCTTGATGAGCTCGACCACGCGGCGCGCCTTCATCGGCGACACGCGGACGAACCGGGCCCGCGCCACTGCGTGCGGGAATTCCTCCGCAGCAGTGGAGTCGGTACGGGCTGTCATCCTGCTACCCCTTGCTCTTACTCGTTCGTGTCACAGACCCGCTCAGCGGCGGCGCGACTTCCGGTCTTCCTTGACGTGGCCCTTGAAGGTTCGGGTCGGGGCGAACTCGCCCAGCTTGTGCCCGACCATCGCCTCGGTGACGAACACCGGGACGTGCTTGCGGCCGTCGTGCACCGCGAAGGTGTGGCCCAGCATGTCCGGGATGATCGTGGACCGGCGGGACCAGGTCTTGATCACGGTCTTCTTGCCCGACTCGTTCAGCGCGTCCACCTTCTTGAGCAGGTGGTCGTCCACGAACGGGCCCTTCTTCAGGCTGCGTGGCATGTTTGCTTACCTCCCTGCTCAGCGCTTCTTGCCGGTGCGACGGCGGCGGACGATGAGCTTGTCACTGGGCTTGCGGCGGCGGGTGCGGCCCTCCGGCTTGCCCTTCGGGTTGACCGGGTGGCGACCACCGGAGGTCTTGCCCTCACCACCACCGTGCGGGTGGTCCACCGGGTTCATGACGACACCGCGGACGGTCGGGCGCTTGCCCTTCCACCGCATGCGGCCGGCCTTGCCCCAGTTGATGTTGGCGTGCTCCGAGTTGCCGACCTCGCCAACGGTGGCCCGGCACCGCGCGTCCACGTTGCGGATCTCGCCCGAGGGCATCCGCAGCTGGGCGTACGGGCCGTCCTTGGCCACCAGCTGCACCCGGGCACCGGCCGAGCGAGCGATCTTCGCGCCCTGTCCGGGGCGGAGCTCGATCGCGTGGATCACGGTGCCGGTCGGGATGTTGCGCAGCGGCAGGTTGTTGCCCGGCTTGATGTCGGCCCGCGCACCGCTCTCGATGGCGTCGCCCTGCTTGACCCCGTTCGGCGCGATGATGTACCGCTTCTCGCCGTCGGCGTAGTGCAGGAGCGCGATCCGAGCGCTGCGGTTCGGGTCGTACTCGATGTGCGCGACCTTGGCCGGCACACCGTCCTTGTCGTTGCGGCGGAAGTCGATCAGGCGGTAGGCCCGCTTGTGGCCGCCGCCCTTGTGCCGCGTGGTGATCTTGCCCTGAGCGTTGCGGCCCGCCTTGCGGTTCAGCGGCCGCACCAACGACTTCTCCGGCTCCGACCGGGTGATCTCGGCGAAGTCGGACACGCTCGAGCCGCGACGACCCGGCGTCGTCGGCTTGTACTTGCGAATGCCCATGGTTAACGCAACCTCGTCCTCATCAGCCCTCAGGCGGCCGGTCCGCCGAAGATCTCGATCGGCTTGCTCTCCGGCGACAGGGTGACGATCGCCCGCTTGGTGTTCTTGCGCTTGCCGAAGCCGGTGCGGCTCCGCTTGCGCTTGCCCTCGCGGTTGATCGTGTTGACGCTGGTGACCTTGACGTCGAAGATCTTCTCGACCGCGATCTTGATCTCGGTCTTGTTCGAGCGCGGGTCCACCAGGAAGGTGTACTGCCCCTGCTCGAGCAGCCCGTAGCTCTTCTCGGAGATCACCGGCGCAAGGATGATGTCTCGCGGGTCGGCGCTCACTGCTCTGCCTCCTCTGCGGAAGACGCGGCGGCCTTGACCGACCGGCCCTTGACCGGGCCCGCGACGAAGCGCTCGAACGCGGCCTTGGTGAACACCACGTCGTCGCTGTTGAGCACGTCGTAGGTGTTCAGCTGACCGGGGTCGATCAGGTGCACGTTCTGCAGGTTCCGCAGGCTCAGCCACGAGGTCTCCTCCTCGTTGCGGTTGAGCACAACCAGAACCTTCTTGGCCTCGGTCCAGTTCCGCAGCGCGGTCTTGGCCGACTTGGTGGACGGCTGCTCGCCGCCGACCACACCGGTGACCACGTGCAGCTGGCCGGCGCGAACCCGGTCGGAGAGGGCACCGCGCAGCGCGGCGACCTTCATCTTCTTCGGGGTCCGCTGGGAGTAGTCCCGCGGCTGCGGGCCGTGGACGGTGCCACCGCCGGTGAACTGCGGGGCGCGGATGGAGCCCTGGCGGGCGTTGCCGGTGCCCTTCTGGCGGTACGGCTTCTTGCCGCCGCCGGACACCATGCCGCGCGTCTTGGTGGCGTGGGTGCCCTGGCGCGCGGCGGCCAGCTGGGCCACCACGACCTGGTGCATCAGCGCCACGTTGGCCTGCACGTCGAAGATCTCGGCGGGCAGTTCGACGGTGCCGTCGGTCTTACCGTCCGGGGTACGGACGTCGAGCGTCAGGCTCATCACGCACCACCCTTCGCAGGACTCTTCACCAGGACGAGGCCGCCCTTCGGGCCGGGCACTGCGCCCTTGATCAGCAGCAGGCCGGTCTCGGCCTCCACCTTGTGGACCTTCAGGTTCTGGGTGGTGACGCGGTCACGGCCCATGCGCCCGGCCATCCGCATGCCCTTGAACACGCGACCGGGGGTGGCGCAGCCACCGATGGAACCGGGCTTGCGGTGCACCGCCTGGGTACCGTGGCTCGCGCCCTGGCTGCGGAAGCCGTGGCGCTTGATGGTGCCCGCGAAGCCCTTGCCCTTGCTGGTGCCGACCACGTCGACCACGGCGCCCGCCTCGAAGAGGTCGGCGCTGATCTCCTGGCCCAGCTCGTACTCGCCGGCGTCCACGGTGCGCAGTTCGACGACGTGGCGGCGCGGGGTGACACCGGCCTTGGCGAAGTGGCCGCTCCGCGGCTTGTTCACCTTGCGCGGGTCGATGGCGCCGAACGCCAGCTGCACGGCCGAGTAGCCGTCCTTCTCGGGGGTCCGAATCTGGGTCACCACGTTCGGCCCGGCCTGCACGACGGTCACCGGGACGACCCGGTTCTTGTCGTCGAAGACCTGGGTCATGCCGAGCTTGGTGCCCAGAATCCCCTTGATCTGCCTGTCAGACATGAGTCTCGTTCTCTCCGCTACCTCGTCGCCGCGCCTTACTGGATGTTCACGTCGACGCTGGCCGGCAGGTCGATGCGCATCAGCGCGTCAACCGTCTTCGGCGTCGGTTCGAGGATGTCGATGAGCCGCTTGTGCGTCCGCATCTCGAAGTGCTCCCGCGAGTCCTTGTACTTGTGCGGGGAGCGGATGACGCAGTAGACGTTCTTCTCCGTGGGCAGCGGCACCGGCCCAACGACCCGAGCGCCGGTGCGCGTCACGGTCTCGACGATCTTGCGCGCAGACGCGTCGATCGCCTCGTGGTCGTAGGCCTTGAGCCGGATGCGGATCTTCTGTCCCGCCATAGTGGCTTGCCGTTCCTCTAGTCTCGTGCCGCGGTTTGGTCTTGGGTGCGGGTGCACCGCACCGGTGCCCCACGCGGCCTCAGCCTGGTGTGGTCCCCGATCCGGGAGCCGCCACAGCTCTCAGTCCGCCCCTGTTCAGGTATCTGGTGCCCGGTACACGCGGTCGGGCGTGTCGCCCAGCTACCGCACACCGGTCCCCTCGAACGTCGCCGATGGGGTGGGCCTCGCGGCCCGTACACCTTCTTTCGCCCTGTTCGGTCCGCCTACCGGGAACCGGTGGCATCAGCACCGCGGGAGCGCGGTCCTGAACCGGAACAAGGGCCCGAGGCCCTCGCAGCAAGGCGGCCGGACCTTCGAACTGCTTCGAATTTCCAGCCGCCCTGAACGAGCAACCCATACAGGATGACACACGAGCTGTGCCAGCCAAAATCGGGGGTCGCTTTCGGCGACCGAGGTCACCGAGAACGCAGAGGACCCGCCCCCGCCGGAGCGGAGGCGGGTCCTCGCCACGTCACTTGATGATCTTGGTGACGCGACCGGCACCGACGGTGCGGCCACCCTCGCGGATGGCGAAGCGCAGACCCTCGTCCATCGCGATGGGCTGGATCAGCTGCACCGACATGGCGGTGTCGTCGCCCGGCATGACCATCTCGGTGCCCTCGGGGAGGGTCACCACACCGGTCACGTCGGTGGTGCGGAAGTAGAACTGCGGACGGTAGTTGTTGAAGAACGGCGTGTGCCGCCCGCCCTCGTCCTTGGACAGGATGTAGACCTGCGCCTCGAACTCGGTGTGCGGGGTGGTGGTGCCGGGCTTCACGACGACCATGCCGCGCTCGACCTCTTCGCGCTTGACGCCGCGGATCAGCAGACCCACGTTGTCGCCCGCCTGGCCCTCGTCGAGCAGCTTGCGGAACATCTCGACACCGGTGACGGTGGTCTTGATCGGCTTGTCCTTGATGCCGACCATCTCCACCTCCTCGTTCACCTTGATGACACCGCGCTCGATGCGGCCGGTGACCACGGTGCCGCGGCCGGTGATCGAGAAGACGTCCTCGATCGGCATCAGGAACGCCTTCTCGACGTCGCGGACCGGGTCCGGAACGTTCTCGTCAACGGCGTCCATCAGCTCGACGATCTTGTTGGCCCACTCGTCGTCGCCCTCCAGCGCCTTCAGCGCGGAGACGCGGACCACCGGCACGTCGTCGCCCGGGAACTCCTGGGCGGACAGCAGCTCGCGGACCTCCATCTCGACGAGCTCGAGGATCTCCTCGTCGTCGACCATGTCGGACTTGTTCAGCGCGACCAGGATGTAGGGCACGCCGACCTGGCGGGCCAGCAGCACGTGCTCGCGGGTCTGCGGCATCGGGCCGTCGGTCGCCGCGACCACCAGGATCGCGCCGTCCATCTGCGCGGCACCGGTGATCATGTTCTTCACGTAGTCGGCGTGACCCGGAGCGTCGACGTGGGCGTAGTGACGCTTCTCGGTCTGGTACTCGACGTGCGCGATCTGGATGGTGATGCCGCGCTCGCGCTCCTCCGGCGCCTTGTCGATCTCGTCGAACGGCGTGAAGGGGTTCAGCTCCGGGTACTTGTCGTGCAGAACCTTGGTGATGGCTGCGGTGAGCGTGGTCTTGCCGTGGTCAACGTGACCGATGGTCCCGATGTTGACGTGCGGCTTGTCCCTCTCGAACTTCGCCTTCGCCACTGGATTGTCCTCCTGGACTTGTTAACTTTCCGCCGTACGACTTGGTGTGCCAGGCGGAGTCCTGTCGGGTAGGTGACGTGCGGACCGCTTCCCTCGCGGGTGGTGGCCCGCACGCCGCCGAACTGGAGGGGATTGCTCCCCCGGGTCGCCTTCGCGAGGCGTCGCCCGAGCTCGGCCCCGGTGACCCGGGACCGAGCAGCGGTTCACTCGCCCGTTGCCTTGGCGATGATCTCCTTAGCCACGTTCGAAGGAACCTCGGCGTAGGAGTCGAACACCATCGAGTAGTTGGCCCGCCCCTGGGTCTTGGACCGCAGGTCGCCGACATACCCGAACATCTCCGACAGCGGCACGAGGGCCTTGACGACGCGGGTACCGCTGCGCTCCTCCATGGCCTGGATCTGGCCACGGCGGGAGTTCAGGTCGCCGATGACGTCGCCCATGTAGTCCTCGGGCGTCGTCACCTCGACCGCCATCATCGGTTCGAGCAGCGCCGGGGAGGCCTTCGCAGCGGCTTCCTTGAGCGCCATCGAACCCGCGACCTTGAACGCCATTTCCGACGAGTCGACCTCGTGGTACTGGCCGTCGAGCAAGGTCACCTTCACGCCGACCAGCGGGTAGCCGGCCAGCACGCCGTACTGCATCGCGTCCTGCGCACCCTGGTCGACCGACGGGATGTACTCCCGCGGCACCCGGCCACCGGTGACCTTGTTCTCGAACTCGTAGGTCGGGGCGTCGGATGTCTGCTCGATCGGGTCGAGGGCGATGATCACGCGCGCGAACTGACCGGAACCACCGGTCTGCTTCTTGTGCGTGTACTCGTACTTCTCGATCGACTTGCGAATCGTCTCGCGGTAGGCCACCTGCGGCTTACCGATGTTCGCCTCGACCTTGAAGTCGGTCTTCATCCGGTTGACCAGGACCTCGAGGTGGAGCTCACCCATGCCCTTGATGATGGTCTGACCGGTCTCCTCGTCCAGCTTGACCTGGAACGTGGGGTCTTCCTCAGCGAGCTTCTGGATCGCCGTGGACAGCTTCTCCTGGTCGGCCTTCGTCTTGGGCTCGATGGCCACCTCGATGACCGGCGCCGGGAAGGTCATCGACTCCAGGACGATCGGGTTCGCCGCGTCGCACAGGGTGTCACCGGTGGTGGTGTCCTTGAGGCCGATCACGGCGTAGATGTGACCCGCCTGGATCTCGTCGACCGGGTTCTCCTTGTTGGAGTGCATCTGGAACATCTTCCCGATGCGCTCCTTCTTGCCCTTGGTCGAGTTGATGACCTGGGAGCCGGAGGCGACCTTGCCCGAGTAGACGCGGACGTAGGTCAGCTTGCCGAAGAACGGGTGCACCGCGATCTTGGAGACCAGCGCGGCGAACGGCTCGTCGATGCTCGGCTTGCGCTCCGCCGGGGTCTCGCCGTCCTGCAGGGTGCCCTGCACCGGCGGGACGTCCAGCGGCGACGGCAGGTAGTCCACCACCGCGTCGAGCATGGGCTGCACGCCCTTGTTCTTGAACGCGGTGCCGCACAGGACCGGGAAGGCCTCGCGGCTGTTGGTGAGCTTGCGGATGCCGGCCTTGATCTGGTCCTCGGACAGCTCCTCGCCGCCGAAGTAGGCCTCCATCAGGGCCTCGTCGGTCTCCGCGACGGCCTCGACCAGCTTCTCGCGGTACTCCGCGGCCGTCTCGGCGAGGTCGGCCGGGATCTCCTCGACGGCGTAGTCGGTGCCCTTCTGGACCTCACCACGCCAGGTCAGCGCCTTCATGCGGACCAGGTCGATGACGCCCTCGAACTCCGACTCGGCGCCGATCGGCAGCTGGAGGACCAGCGGCCGGGCGTTGAGGCGCTCCTCGATGGTGCGGACCGTGTAGTAGAAGTCCGCGCCCAGCTTGTCCATCTTGTTGACGAAGCAGATGCGCGGGACCTCGTACTTGTCCGCCTGGCGCCAGACCTGCTCGGACTGCGGCTCAACGCCTTCCTTGCCGTCGAACACCGCGACGGCACCGTCCAGGACGCGCAGCGAGCGCTCCACCTCGACCGTGAAGTCGACGTGGCCGGGGGTGTCGATGATGTTGATCTGGGTGTCGCCCCAGAAGGTGGTGGTAGCAGCCGAGGTGATGGTGATACCCCGCTTCTGCTCCTCCTCCATCCAGTCCATCGTCGCGGCGCCGTCGTGCACCTCGCCGATCTTGTACGTGATCCCGGTGTAGAACAGGATCCGCTCGGTCGTGGTGGTCTTGCCCGCATCGATGTGGGCCATGATGCCGATGTTGCGGACCTTGGTCAGGTCTGTCAGCACGTCGCGTGCCACGAGTTTCTTCCCCGTTCCCTACAGCAGGTGCAAGCTGTCGTGAATCGGTGCGCCAAGGCGGGCAAGAGCCACCCGGACGTCACCAGCGGTAGTGCGCGAAGGCCTTGTTGGACTCCGCCATCTTGTGCGTGTCTTCGCGCTTCTTGACGCTCGCGCCGAGGCCGTTGCTGGCGTCCAGCAGCTCGTTCATCAGGCGCTCGACCATGGTCTTCTCCCGGCGCTGCCGCGAGTAGGAGACCAGCCAGCGCAGCGCGAGGGTGGTCGAACGACCGGCACGCACCTCGATCGGCACCTGGTAGGTCGCGCCACCGACGCGGCGGCTGCGGACCTCCAGGGTCGGCTTCACGTTGTCCAGGGCACGCTTGAGCGTGACGACCGGGTCGGTACCGGTCTTCTCGCGGCAGCCTTCCAGCGCGGCGTAGACGATCCGTTCGGCCAGCGAACGCTTGCCGTCCACCAGGACCTTGTTGACCAGCTGCGTGACCAGCGGCGACCCGTACACCGGGTCGGCGTGCAGCGGCCGCTTCGGGGCCGGACCCTTGCGGGGCATCAGCTCTTCTCCTTCTTCGCACCGTACTTGCTGCGAGACTGCTTGCGGTTCTTCACACCCTGGGTGTCAGCGGAACCGCGGAGGATCTTGTAGCGCACACCGGGCAGGTCCTTCACACGGCCGCCACGAACGAGCACGATCGAGTGCTCCTGCAGGTTGTGACCCTCACCGGGGATGTAGGCCGTGACCTCGATGCCGCTGCTCAGCTTGACACGGGCGACCTTGCGCAGGGCCGAGTTGGGCTTCTTCGGGGTGGTCGTGTACACGCGGGTGCACACGCCACGCCGCTGCGGGCTCCCCTTGAGCGCCGCGGTCTTGGTCTTCGCGACCTTGTCCTGGCGGCCCTTACGGACCAGCTGCTGGATGGTGGGCATGGACCGGCTTTCTGTCAGCGTTCGCGTCTTCTGGTACTCGACCAAGCGGCCGCTCGTTCGAGCTTCGGCGTGCCCTGGCGTCGAGCACCTGTCAGGCACTGTGTTTCGGGACTCCCCCCGCACCACGAGGTCGGGCGTGTCGCCCTCTCCTCGGCCTCTGCGGCGCTGATGCGCCCCGACGGGAACGACCCCGGAGGGGTTGTCGAGAGGAGTTCCACACATCCTCGGCGCTGGCGCAGTCGCCCGGGGGCGGGGACCACGTCATGCACGGGCATGCGGATCGACCCGATGGGTGTCGGGTCCGATAAACAAAGATACCTGCCCCGTTCTCAGAGGGTCAAAACGGGGTCCCCCTTGACCTGCTCGATCACCCGGCGCTGCCGCTGCGCCACCTCGGAGTGCGAGCTCGCGTCTGCGTTTCCCCGCCACTGTACCCACCGGGACAAGGGCGTCCCGGTGGGCGAGATGGATCACAGTTCGGCCGGTGCCGGTGCTCAGACCTCGACCAGCCAGCCGTCGGCGACCAGCGTCCGCACGTCGTTGGGCAGCACGAAGGCGGTGCCGCCGCCGACCTGGCCGAAGTCCGGCTTGGCCACCCCGGAGATGACCTCGAAGCCGCTGACCACCCGGTACCGGTGGTACTCCCCGGGCTGCTGCTGCGGCGGGACCGACCGCTGCGGCAGCGTGGTCCCGGCCACGAAGACGGTGTTGCCGGTCGGCTCGCCGAACCGGTCGACCTCGTCCCCGGTGCGCAGGGTCACCAGGAGCTTGTTGTCGTAGGCGGCCAGCGGCGGCTCGCCGGGGAACGGTTCGTACCGGCACTCGAAGTCCTGCAGCGGCTCGTCCGGCTCGCGCAGGAAGCGCTTGCGGGTGAGCGACATCGCACCGATCAGGTGAGCGGCGGCGGCGTAGGGGTCCGGGAAGGTCGAGCGGTTCCGCACCTCGCCCTCGTCCACGCAGAACACCACCCACCAGCCGTCGGAGCCGCGCAGCATGCTCCAGCCGCCCTCCAGCGGCTCCTCGAAGCTGTAGAAGCGGGTGCTCATGCCCATCGCGCTGATGAAGCCGCGGGCGATGTCGATGGCCTCGGCCGGGTCGTACTGCTGCAGCGCGTCGGGGTCGCCGCCGAGCACGAGCGCCTTGGCCTCGGCGGCCGCCCGGTCGGCCACCTGCCCGGGCGGCTGGTGGTTGCGGCCGCGGATGTGGTCGAGGAACTCCCGCGGCGGGGCGACGTCGTGCTCGTCCAGGTAGTAGGCCAGGGCCAGCGGCCACACCCAGGTGCCGTCGGTGTGGAACTGCTTGGGCACCGCTGGCGGGCGCTGCGGGTCGAGCTCGTCGGGGTCGCTGCTGTACGCGCGCAGCAGGATCTCGCCGCCGTGCAGGTAGTGCGCGACCAGCCGCTTCTCCACCGAGGTCAGCGCGGGCCGGTGCACCAGCGGGCGGCCGTCGGCGTCGCGGCCGTCGAACACCTGGGCCATCCGGACCGGCGCGGGGCGTGCGGACTCGCGGTGCTGGCCGTAGTGCTCCCAGGCCGGGTTGAGCAGCCAGCCCGGCGCGGTGGTCCGCGGGTAGTAGCGCAGCTCCTCGTAGTGCGCGCGACCGTCCTCCGGACCGATGAGCCAGCTGGGCTCGTCGTGCCCGGTGCTCAGGTCGGCGCCGTCCTGGTCGAGCTGGAGACGCGCCGTGGTCCACGCCCCGGTATCCGGCCGGTAGGTGATGTCCCGGTGCCGCCGGAGCGCGTCGACGACGTCCTGGGTGGGGATCCACCGGTGCTCGGCGTCGGTGGTGGCGGTGATCTCGATGCGGGTGCCCAGCGCGGCGCAGTCGACGACCACGCGCTGCCAGCCGTCCGGCAACCCGGCGACGACCGCTTCGCGCAGTGCCCACTCCAGGTCGCGCTGCTGCTCGGCGCGGTCCGGGAACTCCCCGTAGGACGCCGGGGCCGGGAACTCCGGCCGCACCGGCGCGGGGTCCTCGTGCAGCGCCACCAGCACCTCGCCGAGCTGGTCGAGCGGCACCGGCTGGTCGCGGCCCGCCAGCACCGCGCCCTGCTCGCCCAGCTCGCGCAACGGCCAGTGCGCCCCGTCGACCAGGGCGTGCGCGCCGGGGACCGGCACCCCCAGGATCATTCGTCCTCCCCCTCGGACAACTCGTCGTGCCTGACTCCGGTGAACCGCCGCGGCGCCGGCTTGGGCGCCGGGAACTCCGGCCCCGGCGCGGCGGCGACCGGCTCCGGTGCCGCGGACCAGTGCGGGCGGACCGGGTAGCGCTCGTTCCAGTCCTCGCTGGTGGGCGGCTCGATCGCGGCCGGTCCGGGCTGGAAGGCGTCCCGGCCGAACTCGGCGACGCAGTCCAGCGCGGCCTGCTCGACCACGTCGCGCAGCTCCAGGTCGGCCAGCCAGTCGACCGGCAGCGCCGCGACGCCGTGCAGCGCGCCGACGATGTTGCCGCAGATAGCACCGGTCGAGTCGCTGTCGCCGCCGTGGTGCACGGCGATCCGCAGCGCCTGCTCGACGTCCTCGCCCACCAGCGCCGCGCAGACCGCGATGGCCAGCGCCTCCTCCCCGACCCAGCCGCCGCCGAGCCGCTCGGCGACCTCCTCCGGCGTCGGCTCGCCCGCCTCGGCCAGGTCCACCGCGGCCTTGAGCGCCGCGGTGGTCTCCTCGTGGTCCTCCCAGGTCTCCAGGACCTGCAGCGCCAGCCACACGCCGTCGTCGAGGCCGCGGCCGAGCAGCGCCTGCTGGACGATGACCGCCAGCGCCCCGGCGGAGTGGTAGCCGGCGGGGTGGCTGTGCGTCAGCGCGGCGGTGCGGGCGGCGAGCCGGAACACCTCGGCGGGGTCGGTGGACCACAGCGCCGCCGGGGCGGCGCGCATCACGCCGCCGCAGCCCTTGGAGTCGTTGATCCGCTCGGTGAACGACCCGGCCGGTCCCCCGTCGCCGAAGCGGGCCAGCGCGCGCCACACGGTCTTGCCGGGCGCGCGGGTGGCGAACAGGCCGGGCACCTCGATCAGCCAGCCGTCGGGCGCCGGGTAGTCGGCCAGGAACGCACCGGCCGCGGCCTCCCACTCCACGCCCTGCGTGTGCAGCCAGCGCTGGTAGGCCAGCTGCACCTCGGGCAGCGGGTCGTCGCTGCCGAGCATCCGGTTGGCGATGCTGCCGCGGATCAGCCCCTCGGCGGTGAACAGCGTCATCTGGGTGTCGTCGGTGATCGCCCCGCGCACGCCGTAGGCCTCCCGCAGACCGGACGGGCCGTCGGGCCCGAAGCGCGCGGTGATCGCCTCGGCGGTGATGAACTCCAGGTCGGAGCCGAGCGAGTCGCCCAGCGCGCCGCCGAGGAAGCAGCCCAGCACCCGCTCGGTCAGCGACGGGGCGCTGTCCCCCGGGCCGTCGGCCTTGGCGTGCCCGCCACGGGGCCTCGGCGCGGGGGACGCCAATTCCCCGGTCGAGGAGGCGGCATTCGACGGCTCCCCTGGGGTTCCGGCGTCGTCGTCCTGGTCGGAGCCCTGGTCGTCGTCCACTTCGGACCGGTCGGTGTCGCGGTCGGGCGGATCGACGTCGTCCGCCGGGGTCCCCGGTTCCGCCGCCAGCGCGACGTCCTCGTCGGGCTCGGCCGGTTCGAGGTCGATCGGGGCACGCGCGGGCGGCTCCAGGTCGACCGGCTCACGTTCCACCGTGACCTGCGAGGTGGCCGAAGCCTCCTCCACCGAGGCGGCGTCGTCCTCCACCGGCGCTGCGGTCACACCGGTGACGCGTTCCGGCTCATCGGCCTCGGGCCCGCGGTCGGCCGGTTCCTGGTCCGCAGGCTCGCGATCCACAAGCCCGCGATCCGAAGGCTCACGACCCGAAAGCGCAGGTTCGCGATCCACAAGCTCGTGACGCACAGACTCACGGCCCACCAGCTCACGGTCCACAAGTTCGCTGTCCAGAGGCTCGTGATCCACAACCTCACGGTCCACAGGCTCACGACCCGCAGACTCACGATCCGCAAGCCCGCGATCCACAGACTCACGGCCCACCAGCTCACGGTCCGCAGGCTCTCGCTCCGCGACCTCGTGGTCCGCCGGGTCGTGGTCTGCCGGGTCGTCAGTGGCCGATTCCGGCGCGGCAGCAGTGGGAACGGGCTCGTCTGTCGGTTCCGCCGGGTCTGGGTCGGTGTCCGGTTCCGGGGCTTCGTCGACGTCCGGGGCCGCGAACCGGCTCGCACCAGCCGACTCCCGAACCACCCGCTCCGCGAGCTCCCGGTCAGCGGTGTCGTCCTGCTCGGCCCACTGCGACGCGGCGGCAACGGCACCGGCGTCCGGAACGGTGATCCGCCCGACCTCCGCCGATGCGCGAACGATCCGCTCCGCGAGCTCCTGGTGGTCCTGGGACTCCGCCGCGCCGTTCGACTCCGGGGCATCGCCGTCATCGGCCGCCCCGCGATCGACCGGCTCCGCGGTCTCCTGCTCACCCACCTCGTCGTCCAGCTCCGCGCCGGAGACCGGCTCCGCCGGGACGGGCTCCGCAGCCTCGCCAACGCCAAGCCCCGCTCGCGCCTGGTCGACGGCGGCTCCGTCCACCGCAGCACCGGAGTTCGGCGCGGGCGAAGCTTCCTCCAGGCCGTCAGGCTCGACTTCGAAGTCCTCCTGCGGCTCCTCCACCGGCGCGAGGTCGGTGACCGGGACGCCGCTCCGCCCGCCTGCCACGCCGTCGAAGTGCTCCGCGAACGCCTCCGGCTCCGCAGCCTCTTCGAGGTCCGCCGACTCGCGGCCGAAGTCGTCCAGGTCAGCAGCCGGTTCCGGCACGGCAGCGACCGCGGCGACGTCCGGGACGGCCTCCGCCGCCCCACCAGCGGCCCGCTCCGCGGACTCGTCCGCACCAGCGGCCCGCTCCGCGGCCTGGGCGGAGGTCTCCGGCTCGGCCACCGGCTCCGGTGCCCCGGCGACCTCCGCCGCGGACGGCACGACGATGCGCCCTGCGGTGCTGCGGGCCTCGTTCGGTGGCGGGAAGGCCCCGACCTGCGGCGCGTCCCGGTCGTCGATGGCGGGCAGCACCGCGGTGGTCTCCGCCGGGGTTTCGGCGGAGCGCAGGTTCGGGACCGGGATCGGCCCGGTGCTCGACGGGTCGCCCACCGCGAAGTCCGCGCGGGCGGACGGGAACGTCGGTGCGCCGATGCCCGACGAGCGGGGGCCCTGCTGCGGCTGGCCCTGCGGGGGCGTGTCGACGTCGTCCTGCACGGGCGGCAGGATCATGGTCTGCTCGGCGGCGCCTTCGACGGTGTGCGGCGCGGTGAGCTCGCGCGGGCCGGGCCGGGAGCCCGGCACGTAGCGCTGGGCCCACTGCGGCGGCGGTGGCGGCGCGAACGCCTCGGTCGCATCGGCGCAGAGGACCTCGATGACCTCGCGCAGTTCGAGCTCGTCCAGCCAGCGCGCGGGAATCCCGCCGACGCCGTGGATCGCACCGGCCAGCTGCCCGGCCAGTGCACCGGCCACCGCGCTGTCGCTGGAGTGGTTGACCGCGACCCGCAGCGCGTCGGCGAAGTTCCGGGTGCTGCCCACCGCGGCGAGCGCGATGCCGAGCTCACCGGGCTTGTTCTCGGTGTCGAACTCGATGTCCACGTCGGCCGGGGAGGGGCGCACGCCCCGTTGCCCGACGAACATCGCGGCGTGCACGGTCCGCCGGACGTCGGCGGCGACCTCGCCCGGGGCGGCGGTGCCGAGCCGGTCCCGGTCGGAGGCGGCCACCGCGTCCCACAGCGGCACCCCGCGGATCAGCTGCGCCAGCACGTCGCCGTGCAGCCCCGCGGCGGCGACCGCGTTGCGACCGGAGGTGAAGATGTGCGCGATCGCGGAAGCAGTCGAGCAGACGACCCCGGGCATGTTCGACCACACCATGGCGGGCGCGGCCAGGACCGCGTACTCCGCCGAACCGTCCACATCGGTCGGCGGGTGCACCAGGCCGTCCGGGCCGACCGGGGCCAGCCGGGCCAGCCGCCCGAGCAGCGCGATCGCCGAGCCGTCCGGGTTGCGGGTCGAGTACAGCTCGGGTCGGCCGAGCAGCCAGCCGGTGGGCGAGGGTTCGGTGGCCAGGTGGGCGGCCATCGCGTGGTCCCACGGCACGCCCTGCGTGTGCAGCCAGCGCAGGTAGTTGGCGAGCACGAGCTCCTTCGGCAGCCACCCGCCGCTGACCGGGTTGGCCGCCTTCGCCCGCAGCATGGCTTCCAGGGTGAACGCGGTGAGCTGGGAGAGGTCGGTGACCGCGCCGCGCCGCCCGTACCCGTCCAGGTAGTCGACGACGCCCTGCGGGCCGAACCACTGGTGGATTTCGGCGGCGCTGGCGTGCCGCACGCCAGCGCCGAGCGCGTCGCCGACGGCCCCGCCGAGCATGGCTCCGCGGAAGCGTTCCGCCCACGACAGCTGCGGCGGTCGAGCGTCGGTCATCGCGATGTCTCCCTCGTGGTCACCAGGCCGGGTAGCGCCGCGTCCAGGCCGGATCGGTCGGCGGGCCGGGGCTGAACTCGGCGAGCGCATCCCGGGCCAACGTCTCGATCACCTCGCGCAGCTCCAGGGCGCCGAGCCACTCCGGCGGAACGGCCCGAGCCCCGTGCAAGGCCCCCGCAATGTTGCCGCACACGATCCCCGTGGAGTCCGAGTCCCCCGAGTGGTTGACGGCCAGCAACAGCGCGTCCCGCAGGTTATCCGTGGCCAGCGCGGCGTAGAGCCCGATCGCGAGAGCTTCCTCCCCGACCCAGCCCTGCCCGAGGGTGTCCTTGATCACCTCCGGCGCGACCGGTCCCCGCTGCGCGAGCTCGACGGCCCGGTCCAGGACCGCCAGCTGCTCCTCGTGCCCCCGCCACCGCAGCAGGAGTTCCCGCGCGACCCGCACGGCCTCCGGGAGCGGAACGTCGCGGATGAGCTGGTGCACGACCACGGCGAGCACCCCGGCGGAGAGGTACCCGCTGGGGTGGCTGTGGGTGAGCGCGGCGGTGCCGACGGCGGCGTAGAAGACCTCGGCGGGATCGTGCGACCACACCGCGACCGGTGCGGCCCGCATGACGCCCCCGCACCCCTTGGAGTCGTTGATCGCCGCCTGCGGGGTGGCGTGCTGGTGCGTCTGCGCGAACCGCGCGAGCGCGGACATGCACGTGCTGCCCGGAGCGCGCGCGGCGAACAGCGCGGGGTTGGTGATCAACCAGCCGTCGGGCTGCTGCAGGTGCTGCGCGTAGGGGCCACCGGCCCGCTGCCACGGCTGGTTCTGGGTGTGAAACCACCGCTGGTAGGCGTGCTGCACCTCGGGCACCGGATCGTTGTCGACCGGCTTGATGCGCCGAGCGACGTGCGCGCGGATGAGCCCTTCGAGGGTGAACAGCATCATCTGCGTGTCGTCGGAGATCTGCGCGACGCCGTCCCGAAGCACCGGCTCGGTGAGCCCGGAATCGCCGTGGTTCCGCCGAATCATGTCGATGTCGTGGAACTCGATGGCGTACCCGAGAGCATCCCCAACAGCCCCGGCCAGCATGGAACCCATGAACCGCTCACCCGGGTCCGGCGGCGGAGCGGGTTGGGCGGGGGCCTGGGGTGCGGGTTGCTGAGGTTGGGCGGGCTGCTGGGGGTGCGCTGCCTGCGGCGCGGGCTCCTGCGCGGCGGGCTGCGGTTGCTGCTCAGGCTGTTGGGGCTGGGCGGATGCAGGCTCGGCCCCTGCTCCGCTGCCCGGATCCTGCTGGCGTTCCTCGGCTTCGAGCTCCTCGAAGGCCCTCAGCAGCGCCTTCCCCTCGATGTCCGCCTGGTGCCGCTCACCCACGTCGATGACCAGGTCGACTTCCTCGAAGGCCTTCCTGAGCTGGGCGACGGAGGCCCTGACCTTGTGCTCCCGCTCGGGGAGGTACTTGGGGCTGGAACCGGCCACGAGCGCGGCCTTCCCGCCGAGGTTGAGGGCTGAGGGCACGCCGTCCTCGTGCGCGAGCAGCGCGACCTCGGACCGCGCCACCGTCATCAGCATCGACCGGTCGGACACGTACCCGGTCGCCCACATGTGCAGGACGCCTTCCAGCATGCTCTCCGGCCGCGGGAAGCCCAGCGTGGTGGGGCTCGGCCGGTAGTCGGCGTTCACCGAGTACCGGCTGGTGAGCGTGCCGTCCTCGTCGACCCAGTAGGCGCCGATCCAGGCCTGCTCGGGGACTTCCTCCCGCGCCGACTCCCGGTACATCTGGTCCGGCACGGAGAACCAGCTCCCCGGCTGCCGGGCGGCGGCCGCGCGCATCTCATCGGTGACCTCGGGAGCGGAGATCTCGATGGCCCGCGACCCGATGATCTGCAGGTCCATCTGCTCGCCCTTGGTGAAGATCCGCACGTTCCGCTCGACGAGCAGCGGCAGCAACCGGTACCCGTTGGCCCGCACGGTCCCCGGCGCGAAGTCCGCACCCCCGAGCTCCGGCACGGCGCTCTTGTGCGTGCAGACCCAGATCTGCGCCTTCTCCTGCCCCTCCAACCGGAAGTCCGCGGGCTGCGAAGACCCCGGCCCGGTGACGACCAGGAGATCGGCGACCAAGAACTCCCGGTAAACGTCCTCGACCGACCCCTGCTCCGCGGCGAACCGCCCAATCGCCTGCTCCAGCGCGGTCATCTCCAGCGGCTGACCCATGTCCCCCTCCACATCCCCGGCACCCGGGCTCACCTGCACGTCCTGATCACTCTCGTCAACGAAGACGTCCTGGTCAAAGGCGATCGACGTCTCACCCGGCGATTTAGGTCGCATCGGCGTGAGTTCTGAGACGTACCCCGTCGGATAGCGGCGATGCCAATCAGCGTCGTCGATGGGCAGCCGACCGAACTCAGCCGCAAGGTCCTTGCCAAGCTGGAGAGCGACACCTTGGAGACTCGCTGGGAGACCGTCTCGCAGGATTCCTGAAGCTCCGTCGGACCAGCCCTTAAGCGCACCGCACAACGCAGCGGCGGAGCGGCCGTCATGCCGCCACTGCGCGGCCGTGCTGATGGCTTCAGCCCACGATTCACTCGAAGAAGCTGCGAACAGCGCCACTGCGAGGGCTGCGACCGGACCTGCTTGGTCGAAGTGCTCGTTCACCAGAGCAGCCCTGTCCACTGCCTCAGCAGGTGAAGCCGATGCCAGTCGGATCGCCGCCTCCAGCCATTCGACTGCTGCTTGGCTCTCCGGCAATCGTTCGAGCTCCGATAGAGCACGTCCGGCTGTCGTCGCCCAGAGGGGCTCGAACGGCCGGTTCCGCAGGAGCGCAGCGAATGCCACTGCCGCCAAGGAGAATTCCACGCTGTCCAAAAGAGCTTGCGCAACGGCCAGCACAGGTTCGCCAGCCGAATCCTCTCCATCCGAGATGAAGGCCAGCGGTGCAGCCGCCACCAGCATCGAAGTGGCATCGACCGGCGTATCGGAATGCCAATCAGGCGCTTCGCGCAAACGAGGGTCTGCCGCCAACCATCCTGACGAGGTGTCCAGCGCCAGATCATCGGACCTGCGGATCAACATTTCCAAACGCCGTTTGCCCGCTGACAGCTGCACTGCGACATCAGCTCTACCGGTGCGACGCAGCGCGGTGCGTGAACGAATCACGGACTCCGCAGCGAAAAAGGCCGCGGCGGTGCGAAGCGAAGCCGTGCGCTCGTCCGCAGCACCTCGCACATCACCGGCCATGGCACCCAACAGCATCCCGGCGCACCGGTTCTCCAGCTGCGCGAGAACCTTCCGACTGCGGTTGAACGGACTCGCGAACATCGGCGTGAAAGCCGCTCGGTGTCCGATCGGCGTGATGTTCCCCTTCTCCCCGGATTCGATCGCGCGCAGCACCAGGGTTTCGGACAGCGACTGACTGGTGACATCGGATCTGACCTGCCGCCAAGCGGTCAGCGCTACCAGCTCCGACGAGCTCAACTTCGTGATGTTGGCGCGCTCAGGAGCAAGCCCGCGAACGCGCGGGACCACTCGCCTGATCCACACGAGTGCTCTGCGGCCGGCCAAGCCGCGCGCCATACCGCGCCATACCCGCAACGCCCGCTGCTCGTCCGGCTCAAGAAGCACTTGGATCGTCCTGAATCGCGCCACTCAGTCAGCCCTCATCCGAGATCGCCGCTCACTCAAAGCTGTTGCGGGTACTTCCTCAGCCATGCGTCGTTCTCCGGAGCTTCGGCGCTGGTGAACTCCACCAGCACATCGCGGACCAATGCTTCGAGCCCCTCTCTCCACTGGAGCCCGGCGAGCCAATCCTCGGGAACGACGCGGACGCCGTGGGCCGCACCCATAATCGCCCCGCAGACCGCGGCAGGCGTTGTGCTGTTCCCGGACCTGTTCACCGCGATTCTGACGGCCTGCGCGTAATCATCCGGAGCCGCCAGAGCCGCGGCCAAGCCGATGGCCAACGCTTCGTCAGCCCGCCACCCGAGCCCGAGCCGATCTTCGATCGTCTGCGTCGTCACCCGCCCGACCTCAGCCAGGTCGAGGGCTCGTTCAATAGATGCCCGGGTCTCGTCGCAGCCCTCCCAGCGCTGCAGCTGAGCCAAACCAGTGTCGATCGCCGACCTCAGCGAGACGCCCCGAGCCAGCTCACCGCACAAGATCGCGAGGACACCAGAGGGCAGATACCCGGTGGGGTGACCGTGTGTCATGGCCGCGATGTCCGCTGCCAGGTTGAAGACTCGCTCAGGCACATCCGACCACAAGAACGCAGGTGCGGACCGGAGAAGCGCGCCGGTGCTCTTGGACTGGTTCAGCGGCGTGTCGAAGTTGCTGATCCCCTGGGACGCGTTCTCATCGGTGGCCCGCGCGAACGCAGCGATGGCTTCGAGGTTGTCACGGTCCGGCGACCGTTGCGCACGCAGCTCGGGTTGGGTGACCAACCAGCCACCGGGGTCAGGAATCGACTTGCGAAAGGCTGCGGGGAGGGTTTCCCGCCACTCCATCCCCTGGGTGTGTAGCCACCGCGCGTAAGACATCTGCAGTCCGCCCCGCGTGTGGAAGTACTCCTCGAACCGTCGCCGGCGGAGCTGAATCCTGCTGATGATCAGCCCCTCCAAGGTGAAGGCGAGAAGCTGGGTGTCATCGGTGAAGCTCCCGGGCACCCCGAACGCCGACCCAAGCCCCGCCACCCCGTTCGGACCGGCCTTCTGCTTGATAGCGACCCAGTCATCGAACTCGACGGGAGCGCCGATCGAGTCCGCGACCGCACCTCCGAACACGACTCCCGGCAGAGCCTCCTTGATTCGCACGGCGGCTTCCGGGCTGTAAACCGGTAGATCACGGACTGTCGTCGCGACCGGCGAGGCCTCTTCGCCCATCGGTGCGAGTCCGATGCGTTCGGACAGCTGGCCCAGGAACTCGCGAGTCGCGGGTGACAGGCTGACGTACCCGGAGCGGTACATGCGCCATGCCGCGATGAACTCGACCTCGTCGACGTTCAATGCCACCTGCACGGCGCCGGGCTCCTCACGCGCTCCGCCCTCAAACGTCATTCAGGTCTCCCCACCCGCGAACCACGAAACCGGCGCTGAAAGCGGTCATTCGGCCGCATCGAGCACAACGTTGCCTTCTTCTCGAGTCCCAACTGGTGATCCGCTACTCACCACGCCGGATAGCGCTGCAGCCACGCCTGGTCGTTGGGCGGCCCGGGGCTGAACTCGGCGAGCGCGTCGTTGGCCAACGTCTCGATGACCTGGCGGAGCTCCAGCGTGTTCAGCCACTCCTGCGGAATCGCGCGAGTTCCGTACAGGGCTCCGCCGATGTTGCCCGCCACGATCCCGGTCGAGTCCGAGTCGCCCGAGTGGTTCACCGAAAGCAGCAGCGCGTCCCGCAGGTTGTCGGTGGCCTGCACGGCGTAGAGGCCGATCGCGAGGGCTTCCTCGCCGACCGCGCCCCGGCCCAAAGTGCTCTCGATCTCCTCCGGGCTGACCGGCCCCCGCCTGGCCAGCTCCACCGCATTGTCGAGAGCTCGCAGCTGCTCCTCGTGCCCACGCCACCGCAACAGCAGATCCCGCGCCAGCCGAACGCTGTCCGGCAACGAAACGTCCCGGATCAGCTGGTGCACGATCACGGCCAGCACACCGGCCGACAAGAACCCGCTGGGGTGGCCGTGCGTCAGCGCAGCGGTGCCCACAGCGGCGTAGAACACCTCAGCCGGATCGTTCGACCACACAGCGACCGGCGCAGCACGCATCACGCCGCCGCAGCCCTTGGAATCGTTGACCCGGTGCTGCGGAGTGGGGTGCTGGTGCGTCTGCGCGAACGTCCGCAACGCCGAGATGCAAGTTCTCCCCGGGCCGCGCTGCTGGAAGAGCCCGCGGTTCGTGATCAGCCAACCATCAGGCTGCTGGAGCTGCCGGGCATACGGCCCACCAACCTCGTGCCACGGATGCCCCTGCGTGTGGAACCACCGCTGATACGCGTGCTGCACCTCGGGAACCGGATCGTTGTCCACCGGATTCATCCGCCGAGCGACGTGCGCCCGAATGAGCCCTTCCAACGTGAACAGCATCATCTGCGTGTCGTCGGAGATCTGCGCAACGCCATCCCGAAGCACCGGAGCTGTGAGGCCAGCGTCCCCGTGATCACGTCGAATCGTCCCGATGTCGTGGAACTCGATCGCATACCCGAGAGCATCCCCAACGGCCCCGGCAAGCATCGACCCCACGAACCGCTCACGGGGGTCAATGGGGTTCTGGGGCGCCGCTGGGCGATTGGCTTCCCGGTGCTGCTCTCCCAGTTCAAAGGGGAACACGTCGTACTTCGCGCGGTATTCCTCGATGGACTGCTCGCTGGTGACGACATCCCACAGCTTGTGAACGAAGTATCCGCGATCGGTCGTGTGCACGACGTACGCCAACCCGATGTCGTCCACATTGAGCGGGGAACCCAATTCGCCGACGGCTGCGCGCACGCGGTCGACAGCCTGTTCACGAGAGACGACAGCGGACCGCAGCTCCGATTTCGGGTGAGCCTGGTCCAGGGCTGTCGGATCGACACCGGCAACCTCGGCTACCTGCGCCTTGAACGCCTCCGGCATGTCACTCGCGCAGGACAGCAGCGACGTGGCCAGTTCATACTTCTTGTTCTCACGACGCTTCTCCGGGATGTCCGGAGAGGTGATCTCCGCAATCCTGTTGGCAAGGACGATCGCCCGCACCTGCCAGGGCATCGCACGCAAGTGCTCCAGGTAGACGGAAAACACAAGCGCTTTCCGAGCCCCTTCCGGCGGCTCCGGACTCGTTGCCGACCTCAGCAGCTTCGCCACCACGGCGCCGTCGTCGGGGAACGTGGTCACCTTGGTCCGCATAGCAGCGAACATCGGGTCGACACCGTGGAAGGCCGCTGCCGCGGCGAGGACATCCGGATCTGCGATGCCACCTCGCAGCAGAACCTCAACAGCGGTGATCGAAAGATCAGTGACAACGGCTTGACGGGGTGAAACATCGGTGCTCAGACCGCCCCACTCGGCCAATGCCTGTTCAACCGCGGCGAAGGTCGTTTCGTCCACCAGCTGGGCAAGACGTGCGCTCTGCCGCCTCCATGCCGGAGGGCCGACCTCAAGCCCGCCGTCGGAGTTTTCCACGAGCAACTGGCGACCCCGCAGGGCAGTTACCAGTTCCCCTACCGGGAACCGCGCCTGCAACCCAGCACTCCCGTTGAGGACAACAGACACGTCCGGGGGGAGGTTGCGCAGGATTCTCGGGAGGTACAGCACCTCCACGTGCACGTCCCCGGGCACCACACTTCGTGTGGTGTACGCCACCAGGCAAGGACCGTTCTCCGAGTTGAGAAGCATCACATGGCCCTCTGGTGTTACGAGAACGGGCAACACCGCCCTGGCGACGAGCCCGAGGAGCTCGTCCTGGCCGAGTCGACCAGCCATCGCCGCGCGCATCCCTTGGTCGGTCATGCTCGCGGGCGGCTCCCCCAACTCGATCTGCGATGGCCGGTAGTTGGGATTGGCCTGGTAGTCACCGATCTCGCCGTTCTCGTCAACCGCGAAGGCGCCCTTGATCGCATGCGCTGGAACGTCGCCGTTCGGGTCGTACGCGGAATCGATCACATATATGTAGCCGCCAGCCCGGAGCCTTGCTTCTTCCCGCATCGCAGGCGTGATCGGAGGCACTTCTGGCCGCCCGTCGTCCGGCATGCTCATCGGCTGTGACCTTTCCAGTAATGCGGGTTAGGGACCCGGGCGATGACGTCACCGGTTTTCGGATCGATGATGATGCACGTCTTGATGAACCGGACATCGATTTCCCTGACGAAGCCGACTTCGTCCTCGCCTCTGGTTCCCAAATTCATCGCGGCGATATCTACGCCGCCGGGCGCGTCGATCTCGTACACGTACGACTCTTCCCGGGATGGTCCGGCCATAGCCCGGTCACGAGCGTGTTCATAGCTTCGAGTGGTCGCAACGATCTGCCCTTGGGACATATCCAGGTGCTGATGCAGGTTAACTCGGTCACCCCTCCCCTGAAACCCTCTCGCCTCCGCGAAGACCTCCTCAGGAGGGCGGTTGTCATGTCGGTACAGCAGATCACGGTCGGTGCGCCACACCACCTGGCGGCGTTCGTATCCGCCCTGGACCAAGGACTGCTCGATCCTGCTCTGGTCCAGCTCGGTGTCGCGTGATACGTGGCCTAGCGGATCGTCATAATCCGGCTCCTTGTTCACCAGTGGCGCAGGCCCAGAGGTGTCTGCAAGGGTGCCGTCGCCCTCGACCTCGCTCCTGTGACCGGGTCTATCCGGGTCGCCGGTTTGCTGCGTTCCCTCGTGCTCGTAGCGAACGTGCGCTGCTTCCGGTTGCTGCGGGGCTTCGGCTGTCCTCCCGGTGGACGGCGTGGTGTGGTGGCCAACCGGAATTGGCGAGTTCGGGCTACTTGGCGACGGGCCGTCCATCCTCGGGCCCGAGACGTCCAGCGGAGGCGTTGGACGGCGTGGGCTGCCGACGTTCGGGTATGGGCCAGGCTGTGTGGGGCCTGGCTGGTTTTGGCGGGGGTCCGAGACGTCGTACGGCCTCGGGGCCGGTTGTCCAGGTGCTTGCTGGGACCGTGGGCCCTGCGGGCCGTGGGCCGGGGTGTGCGGTCCCTGGGGGCCAGGGCCGTTGAAGGTCGGGCGGCCGCTCTGCTGGGGCATGCCCTGCGGTTGTTGCGGGCCGCGTGGGGGCTGAGCCGCAGGTGGCGGGGTCGGCCCGGACTGCTGCGGACCTCGTGGAGGCTGTGCCACCGGGGGCTGTGGTTGGCCCGGGGCTTGCTGGTGCATGCCTCCTGGGTGTTGGGGCTGCGGGTAGCCGCCTCCCTGCTGGTATTGCGGGCCACCCGGCTGATTACCCGCACCCTGCGGGTACTGCGGGCCGCCCTGGTTGTTGCCGACGCCCTGCTGGTACTGCGGACCGCCGGGCTGGTTGCTCATCCCCTGCGGGCTCGGTCCGGGTTGTTGCTGGCCGAATCCCGGGCCGTTCTGGGGAGACTGCTGCGGGTATCCACCTTGCTGCTGCGGGTAGCCACCCTGGGGTTGCTGAGGGTAGGACTGCGGGCCGGGCTGCTGCTGGGGGTACGGGCCCGCTTGCTGCTGTTGGACCGCCGGAGGCTGCTGGCCCTGCTGGTAGGGCATCTGGCCCTGTTGGGCAGGAGCTTGGGGCTGGCGCTGCCACTCCTGCGGCAGGTTCGGTGATTGGCCGGGCTGGGGCTGTTGGAACGGTGGTTGGCCGTTCTGCGGGTGTTGGGTGTAGGCCTGGTGCGGGGCGGGGTGTCTTTCTCCCGTGACCGGGTCCGTTTCGAACGTGTCCGGCTTCTTCTCCAGGCCGAACATCTTCCGGAACACGTCGCCGATGCCGCGTTGTTCGGCGTTGTGGGCTTGGACTCCGTGGCGGGTGAATTCTGGTTCGTGGCCTGGGGGGAAGGGGCTGTCGTGGGTTGCTTTGGTGCCGTCGGGGGCGAAGCTGATCCACTGGCCCGGTTCGTCGAGCTTCGGTTGGGGCGTTCCCGCTGCGTCCGGTTCGAACTTCGCTCGGGAGTCGCTCGCGTACATGTTGCCGAAGTTGTCGACCCAGGCGTCCTTGTTGGGCGCCAGGACCTCGACGCCCAGTTCCTTGGAGAGCTGCTGGGCGAAGTTCGGGGAGCCGTCCGGCGTGTCCGCGCCGGTCTTGCAGGACAGCAGGCGGATCGGGGTGCCCGGGTCGTAGCCGGGGGCGGCCTTGATGATCTCGGCCAGCTCCTTGGCGGAGAGCTGCTGGCCGCGGAACTCCACGCCGTCCGGGCTGCCGTGCACCTCGACCGTGAAGCGCTTCGGGTCGACCGCTGGCTTCGGGACCCTGTCGTAGTAGGCGCGGTCCCCGATCATCGACTTCGGGTAGTGCACCACCGACAGGCCGGACGGGGTGTTGCGGATGCCGGTGTAGCCGTCGTCGCCCGCGAGCTTCTGCCGCAGCTCGGGGGATACGTCGAGCCGCTCGAACTCGCCTGCGCGGCCGATGTCCCACCGGTGCTCGGACGGGTTCGCCGGCGGGCGCTCGGCGGCCATCGACTCCGCGGTGGAGTACTTCTGCGCTCCCTGGTCCGGGCTGTTCGCAGCGTCCGAACTCCGGTCGTGGCCGGGACGTTCCTCGGCCGCCCGCTGTTGTTGCCCCAGGCCCCAGCGGCCCTCGTCGTGCCTGACGTTCGAGAACGAGTCGGGGTGCACGGTGCCGTGCTGGTGGAGGTCGGCCCCTGCGTGGCGCGGTCCCGGCTGGTGCGGGGTGGGGGCGTTGTGGTGCGGCGCGTCCGCCCGTTGGGGGCGGACACCATCGGGCTGGGGTTCCGGGTGGCGCTGGCGCGGGGTGTCCGGGTCGCTGTTGCGGTGCGGAGCATCCGGGCGCGACGGGCCATCCGGGCCATCCGGGCGCATCGGGCCATCCGGGCGCATCGGCCGGTCAGGGGCCGGGGCATCTGGGCGCGGCTGTTGACGCTGGTGGTCCGGGTGCGGCGGACCGTCTTGCCGAGCAGGACCATCCGGACGCGAACCGGGGCCAGCCGGACGCATGTCCGGACGCGACAAGTCCTGGCGGGCAGGACCATCCGGACGTGGGCCGGGGCCAGCCGGACGCATGTCCGGACGTGACGAGTCCTGCCGAGCAGGACCATCCGGACGTGGACCGGAGCCGTTCGAGTGCGACGGGGCCTGGTGCGCCGGGGTGTCTGGGCGAGACGGGCCGTTCGGGCTTTGTGGGTTCGGGCGTGCTGGGCCGCCCTCGGGGTGGCCAGAGCGCGGGTTCGGCGCTGGGGGTGCGTCTGGGCGCGGTGGGGTGCCCTGGGGGCGCGAACCCGCTGGTGGTGGGGTGTTCTGCCTGGCTGGGCCGTCCCGGTGTCCGGGCGGCGTTCCGCCGTGCGGCGTCTGCCGCCCCGGGCCTTCCGGCCGCCCGGGGCCGGCCTCCGGCCGTCCCGCCCCTCCAGGGCTCCCCGCCCCTCCAGGGCTCCCCGCCCCTCCAGGGCTCCCCGCCCCTCCGGGGCGCACCGGCCCTTCGGGCCGTCCCGGCTGCGCCGGGCCTCCGGGGCGGTGTGCTGCGGCCGGACGCTGTCCGGCCTCGCCGCCTGGTGCGCGCCGCTCCGGCGCGTCCGGCTTCGCCGGTCCGCGAACAGCCGGGCGCTCCGCTGGCCCCTCCGGTCCCCGCTGGCGCGGGGCCTCCGGGGTCCTCCCGGCTGCGCCGGGGC
>NZ_JBEPDU010000048.1:0-57459 GCF_040300525.1 Saccharopolyspora sp. NPDC000359
AGCGCCGCCCGCCCGGTTCGCTGGTGCTGCTCGGGCACACCCTCGATGACCAGGCCGAATCCGTGCTGCTCGGGTTGGGGCGGGGGTCGGGCGCGCGGTCGATCGCGGGGATGCGGCCGCTGGACCCGCCGTGGGCGAGGCCGTTCCTGGGGGTGCGCCGGGAGACCACCGAGGCGGCTTGCCGGGAGCTCGGGCTCGACTTCTGGCGGGACCCGCACAACGCCGATGCCCGCTTCACCCGTGTGCGGTTGCGCACAGAAGTCCTTCCCCTGATGGAAGACGTGCTGCAAGGTGGTGTTCACGAGGCGTTGGCCCGGACCGCTCAACAGCTGCGGGAGGACGCCGACGCGCTGGACGCGGTGGCCGCCGCGGAACGCCGTCGGGTCGAGGTGGGGGAGGGGCTTGATGCCTTGTCGTTGAAGGAGATTCCGGCCGCGGTGCGGCGCCGGGTGCTCAAGGCGTGGCTGCTGGACCGCGGCGTGCCGGAGCTGTCCGACGCGCACCTGCGGGCGGCCGACGCGCTGCTGGCGGACTGGCGCGGGCAGGGCGGGCCGAGGTTGCCGGGCGACTTTGTGCTTCGTCGCGCGCATGGCACGCTTCAAGTCGAAGCGGCGGGTCGCAAGCCGCCGAATGGCTGATGGGCGACGCGTTGTCGGAACCGGGGCCTTGCCGCGCCGGGGGAACTGTCGATCAGACGAAGAGGGGAAGCCGGGCCGTGTACGACGGCGACATTGCTTCTGTGCTCATCAGCGAGCAGCAGATCAAGGACAAGGTCACCGAGCTGGCCAAGCAGGTCGACGAGGACTACCACCAGGCCAGCGGGGACCTGCTGCTGGTGGGCGTGCTCAAGGGCGCGGTGATGTTCATGACCGACTTCGCGCGGGCCCTGCCGCAGCCCGCCCAGCTGGAGTTCATGGCGGTCAGCTCCTACGGCTCGTCGACCTCCTCGTCCGGCGTGGTGCGCATCCTGAAGGACCTGGACCGCGACATCGCCAACCGGCACGTGCTGATCGTCGAGGACATCATCGACTCCGGGCTGACGCTGTCCTGGCTGCTGAAGAACCTCAGCTCGCGCAATCCCGCCTCGCTGGAGGTGTGCACGCTGCTGCGCAAGCCGGACGCGGTGCAGGTCGACGTGCCGGTCAAGTACGTGGGCTTCGACATCCCGAACGAGTTCGTGGTCGGCTACGGCCTGGACTACGCCGAGCGCTACCGGGACCTGCCCTACATCGGCACGCTCGACCCGAGGGTTTACACGACGGGCGTCTGACTCGGTCAAGTCCCGCTCGCCGCTGCGTGAGGTGGGTTCGTGGTGGACGGGTGTCCGGTTCGACCCTCTTGGCCCACGGGGCCGGGGCGACCGGATACGCTGTTCATCCTGTGCCGGGCGCGGCGTGGTCGGGCCCGCACATCGGCCGGTACGCTGGTCTGAAGGGGTTGACGGCGACGATGAACTGTGTCTGCCGAGCAGCCGTCGCCCGAAGTGACAGTCAGGGAGGGTCGAGGCCGCCCGTCGGCCGCAAGTGAATGGACCGAAAGCGCCTGCTCCGCAACCCGCTGCTGTGGATCCTCATCGCATTTCTGTTGATCTTGTCGTTCAACGTGCTCTTCGACGAGACCCGCGCCTACCGCGAGGTCTCCACGTCGCAGGCACTCGAGCAGATCGCTCAGGGCAAGGTCAAGGAAGCGACCATCGAGGACAAGGAGCAGCGGGTCCGGCTGACCCTGAATGACGGCCAGAACTTCGATGGCAGCAACCAGCTGATCGCGCAGTACCCCGCGGGGGCCACCGACCAGGTGGTCGAGGAGATCCGCAACGCGCACGTGCCCACCTGGAACACCAAGGTCTCCCAGGACTCGTTCTGGGTGCAGATGCTGTTCTACCTGGTGCCCATCGGCCTGCTCGTGCTGCTGCTGATGTGGATGATGAACAACGTCCAGGGCGGCGGCAACCGCGTCCTGAACTTCGGCAAGTCCAAGGCCAAGCAGCTGACCAAGGACATGCCCAAGACGCTGTTCACCGACGTCGCGGGTGCCGACGAAGCCGTCGAGGAACTGCACGAGATCAAGGACTTCCTGCAGAACCCTGGCCGCTACCAGGCCCTCGGGGCGAAGATCCCGAAGGGCGTCCTGCTCTACGGCCCGCCCGGCACCGGCAAGACGCTGCTCGCGCGCGCGGTCGCCGGTGAGGCCGGGGTGCCGTTCTACTCGATCTCCGGCTCCGACTTCGTCGAGATGTTCGTCGGCGTCGGTGCCTCCCGGGTGCGCGACCTGTTCGAGCAGGCCAAGCAGAACGCGCCGTGCATCATCTTCGTCGACGAGATCGACGCGGTCGGCCGCCAGCGGGGTGCCGGTCTCGGCGGTGGCCACGACGAGCGGGAGCAGACCCTCAACCAGCTGCTGGTCGAGATGGACGGCTTCGACTCGCGCGGCGGCATCATCCTGATCGCCGCCACCAACCGCCCGGACATCCTGGACCCGGCGCTGCTGCGCCCGGGCCGCTTCGACCGGCAGATCCCGGTGTCCGCGCCGGACCTGCGCGGTCGCCGCGCCATCCTCGGCGTGCACTCCAAGGGCAAGCCGCTGGCCCAGGACGTCGACATGGAGAGCCTGGCCAAGCGCACCGTCGGCTTCTCCGGTGCCGACCTGGAGAACGTGGTCAACGAGGCCGCGCTGCTCACCGCGCGGGAGAACGGCCAGCTGATCACCGCCGCGGCCATGGAGGAGGCGGTCGACCGGGTGGTCGGCGGCCCGCGCCGCAAGAGCAAGATCGTCTCCGAGCGGGACAAGAAGATCACCGCCTACCACGAGGGCGGCCACGCGCTCGCCGCGTGGGCGATGCCCGACCTGGAGCCGGTCTACAAGCTGACCATCCTGCCGCGCGGTCGCACCGGCGGGCACGCGCTCGTCGTCCCCGAGGACGACAAGGACATGATGACCCGCTCGGAGATGATCGCCCGGCTGGTGTTCGCGCTGGGTGGCCGCTCCGCCGAGGAGCTGGTCTTCCACGAGCCGACCACCGGTGCCTCCAGCGACATCGAGCAGGCCACCAAGATCGCCCGCGCGATGGTCACCGAGTACGGCATGACCGCCCGCCTGGGCGCGGTGAAGTACGGCAAGGAGGAGGGCGACCCGTTCCTCGGGCGCACCGCCGGCCAGCAGCCGAACTACTCGCTGGAGGTCGCGCACGAGATCGACGAGGAGGTGCGGCGCCTCATCGAGGCCGCGCACACCGAGGCGTGGGAGGTGCTCAACACCTACCGCGACGTGCTCGACGACCTCGTGCTGGAGCTCATCGAGAAGGAGACGCTGAACCGCAAGGACCTGGAGCGCATCTTCGCCCGCGTGGAGAAGCGGCCCCGGATCACCGCGTTCAACGACTTCGGTGGCCGCACCCCGTCGGAGAAGCCGCCGGTCAAGACGCCCGGCGAGCTGGCCAAGGAGCGTGGCGAGCCGTGGCCCCCGGTCAAGGAGGAGCCGACCCCGGCTCCGGCCCCCGCCCCGGCGGGCAACGGCGTCCCGGCGGGCTACGGCCAGCAGCAGCAGGAGGAGTCGACCCCGGCCGGTGCCGGGGCGAACCAGGGCACCGTGCAGATCCAGCAGCCGCAGCCGCCTCAGCAGCCGCAGCCGCAGTCCGGTCAGCACGGCCAGGCGCCGCAGGCGGTGCCGCCGAACTACGGTGCCCCGCCCGGCTGGACCCCGGCGACCACGCCGTCGGGCTCCAACTACTCCGGTGGCCAGTACAACTGGACGCCGTCCTGGGAGCGCGGGCCGCAGCAGTCCGAGCACCCGGCGGCGCCGGAGCACGGCGAGCAGCAGTCGCCGGAGTCGCCGCGGCCGGAGGGCTCGGACCCGGGCCAGGACAACGGAGGCGGCAACCAGAGCCGCTGATGCTGGCTCGCCGCGAGGCGACTCAGTGGAGGAACGAAGAATTGACCAGTTCGGTCGACGAGCCGATCGGGACGGGAGACGACTCCCGTCCCGACGGTTCTTTCCAGATGCCCCAGTTCGACCAGGCGCGCGCCGAGGCCGCGATCCGGGAGCTGCTGCTCGCCGCCGGTGAGGACCCGGAGCGGGAGGGCCTGCGCGACACGCCCACCCGCGTGGCCCGCGCCTACCGCGAGCTGTTCGCGGGGCTCTACACCAACCCGGACGAGGTCCTGGACAGGACCTTCGACGAGGCCCACGAGGAACTCGTCCTGGTCCGCGACATCCCGGTGTACAGCCAGTGCGAACACCACCTGCTGCCCTTCCACGGCAACGCGCACGTGGGCTACATCCCGAACGAGCAGGGGCGGGTGACCGGGCTGTCGAAGCTGGCCCGGCTGGTCGACCTGTACGCCAAGCGGCCGCAGGTGCAGGAGCGGTTGACCTCGCAGGTCGCCGACGCGCTGGTCCGCCGGTTGGAGCCGCGCGGGGTGATCGTGGTGATCGACGCCGAGCACCTGTGCATGGGCATGCGCGGCGTGCGCAAGGCCGGGTCCACCACCACGACGTCCGCCGTGCGCGGCCAGTTCCGCAGCTCAGCGTCCTCGCGCGCCGAGGCGTTGTCGCTGATCAGGGGCCGTTGATGCACCCGAGGTTGCCGAACCCGCCGCGCTGCGCGGTGATGGGCGTGCTGAACGTGACCCCGGACTCGTTCTCCGACGGCGGGCGCTACCTGGACCGCGGCGCGGCCATCGCGCACGGCGTGGAGATGCACCGGATGGGCGCCGACATCGTCGACGTCGGCGGGGAGTCCACCCGGCCGGGATCGGAGCGCGTCGACGCGGCCACCGAGGTCGACCGGGTGCTGCCCGTGGTCCGCGAGCTGGTCGCGGCGGGCGTGCCGGTCAGCGTCGACACCACCAGGGCCCGGGTCGCCGCGGCCACCGCGGAGGCCGGGGCGGCGGTGATCAACGACGTCTCCGGCGGGCTGGCCGACCCGGACATGGCGCGGGTGGCCGCCGAGACCGGGCTGCCCTGGGTGCTGATGCACTGGCGCGGCCACAGCAAGGACATGAACAGCCTGGCCCAGTACTCCGACGTGGTCACCGAGGTGCGCGACGAGCTGCTGCGGCAGGTCGACGCGGCGCTACGGGCCGGGGTCGCGGAGGACGCCGTCGTGCTGGACCCGGGGCTGGGCTTCGCCAAGACCGGGCGGCACGACTGGCAGCTGCTGCAGCGGCTGGAGGTGTTCGTCGAGCTCGGCTTCCCGGTGCTGGTCGGGGCCTCCCGCAAGCGGTTCCTGGGGCGGCTGCTGGCCGACGCCGAGGGCACCCCGCGCCCGCCCGCCGGGCGCGAGACGGCCACCGCCGTGGTGTCGGCGCTGGCCGCCGACCGCGGTGCCTGGGGCGTCCGGGTGCACGACGTGCGGCAATCGTTGGACGCCGTCGCGGTGACCGCCGCGTGGCGCAGCGGAGGGGAGTGCGGTGGCTGACCGGATCACGTTGACCGGGCTGAAGGTGCGCGGCAACCACGGCGTCTTCGACCACGAGAAGCGCGACGGGCAGGACTTCCTCGTCGACATCACCGTCTGGATCGACCTGGGCGAGGCCGCCAGCAGCGACGACCTGGCCAAGACGCTGCACTACGGGGAGCTGGCCGAGCGCGCGGCGGCGATCGTGGCCGGGCCGCCGAAGGACCTGATCGAGGCGGTGGCGGGCGAGATCGCCGACGACGTGATGACCGACGCGCGGGTGCACGCCGCGGAGGTCACCATCCACAAGCCGAGCGCGCCGATCCCGCTGACCTTCGCCGACGTGGCGGTGACCATCCGCCGCTCCCGGCGCGGTGGTCGCGGCCAGGTCGTCCCGGCGTGACCTGCAGGGGGGTCCGATGAGCAGGGCGGTGCTGTCGCTGGGGTCGAACCTCGGGGACCGGCTCGGCTACCTCCGGCTCGCCGTCGCGGGCTTCGCCGACGTGCTGGTCGCGGCGTCCCCGGTGTACGAGACGGCGCCGTGGGGCGTCACCGACCAACCCGACTTCCTCAACGCGGTGCTCATCGTCGAGTCCCCGGACCTGGACGAGTGGGGCTGGCTGCGGCGCGGCCAGCAGCTGGAGCAGGAGGCGGAGCGGCGGCGCGAGCAGCGCTGGGGCCCGCGCACCCTGGACGTCGACGTGGTCAGCGTGGACGACGTCCGCAGCGACGACCCGGAGCTGCTGCTGCCGCACCCGGGCACGCCGAGCCGGGCGACGGTGCTGATCCCGTGGCTGGCCGTCGACCCGGAGGCCGAGCTGCCCGGTCGCGGCCGGGTGGCCGAGCTGCTGGCGGCGCTGCCCGCCGAGGAGGTCGCCGACGTCCACCTCCGCTCGGACCTCAGCCTGACCTGACCGGCCGGTCACGCGACGGTGGCGGTCGGGGTGGCGACCTCGGCGGCCGCCGCTTCGGCCCTGGCCCGGGTGTCCCGCGCCAGGGCTTCCCGCCCCGACAGCTGGTGGAGTTCGGCCAGCTCGCGCAGGGCGAGCGCCTGCTGGTGGCGTTCTCCCTGGGTGGTGGCCAGGCGCAGCCCCTCGTCCAGCAGGGTGCGCGCGGTGGCGAAGTCGCCGACGTCGCGGTGCGCCGCGCCCAGGTCGACCAGCACTTCGCTCTCCGCCGCCGGGCCGCCGACCTTCGCCACCACCTGGCGGGCGGTCTGCAGGTGCGCGGTGGCTTCGGGGTAGCTGCCGAGGTCGAGGTAGGTCTTGCCGATCTGGTGGTGCACGTAGGCGACCTTGGGGGTCAGCCCGTGCGGCACCGCGAGTTCGAGGGTGCGCTGCAGGTGGTCCAGTGCGGTCTCGCAGTCCCCCAGGCGGCGGTGCACGTCGCCGATGTCGGTGAGGGCGCTGGCCTGGCCGTCGACGTTCCCGGCCTGGCGGGACAGGTCGAGCCCGACCCGCAGGCTCGCCAGCGCGTCGTGCAGGAAACCCTTCGCCGCCAGGGTGTTGCCCAGGTTGCTGCGTAGCGCGCCCTCGCGGAACGGGTCGCGACCGGCGCACAGCGCGGCGCCCGCCTGGAAGTGCCGCAACGCCTCGCTGAAGTCGCCGAACCGGAAGCAGGCGGTGCCCAGCGATTCCAGCGTGCTCGTTTCCATCGCGCGGTCGCCGGTGCTGCGGTGGTACTCCAGCGCCCGGTACAGGTGTTCGCGAGCTTCGGCGCCGCGGCCCAGCTCCAGGTAGGTCGCCGCCAGGTCGGCGCGGGTCATCGCCTCGCCGGTGGCGTCCTGGGCGGCGATCGCGGCGGCTTCGTCCGCGGCTAGCCGTTGCAGCAGCAGGACGTCCGCGCGCAGGGCCGCCTCGGCGCGGTGCGGCGTGAACCGGTGCAGCACCATCACCCGCGTCTGCCACGGCACGGGCTCGGCCGAGGGCGGCGGCGCCTCCGCGTCGTGCAAAATCAGGACCGGCGCGTCCGCGGACGCCGGGGTCGCCGGCGGGGGCACCGGGCTCCAGCACCGCCACCCGGTCGTCCCGGTCGGTCGCGGCGCGACCCAGGTCCGCCCAACCCGACGGGCGGTCGGTGAACACGTGGACCTTCGCGCCGAAGCGCAGCGCCCGGTAGGCCAGCAGGCGCGCCGCCCAGGATGCGCCGACCAGCGCGATCGACACCGGGACGGGCTGGACAGCGTCAACGTCACCGGGAAACCCACCTGGTTGCGGCCCAGTGGGAAGCCGAACGAGGTGCCGGTGAGCTGCAGCAGGTCCAGTTCCGGTTCGCTGGCCAGGTGCCGTCCGATGTGGAGCCGGGGCACCGAGCGCTGCTTGCGCGGTCGCCAGCCCTGCGGCTTGCGCACCACCTCGGTCGGCTCGTCGTCCTCGTGCGGCCCGGGCCCGCCCGGGGGCAGCGGCGAGGCGGCGGCCCGCGCGGTCGCCACCGGCGCGGACACGACGGCAGCACTGGTCAGCACCGCCCCGCTCGCCTGCTGGCGCCACTCCGCGGAACCGAGCGCGGGCGCGAAGGCGGTGTCGTCGGGTTTGGCCGGGGCCGCTGGGGGCGCGCTCGGCATGGCCGGGGGCTGCGCCGTCGAGATCACCGGAACTCGCTTGTCCGGCGCGGGTTCTGTGGGCGGTGCTGCGGCCGCCGGGGGCTGGTTCACCGCGCGCCTCCTCCGGTCGGTGCCGATGCGTACACCGCGGGCAGCTGCTGTCCGTCCAATCTGGACAGACGCCCGTCCGCGAGTTCGACGAGCCGCGCGACCCGCTCGCAGGTCTGCGCGTGCTGCTGCTCGCCCGTCACCACCCGGAGAAGGCCGGAAAGTTCGGTGCCGCGCCGCCCCGCCTCCAGTGCGAGGGAGATGCTGACCTGCGCGTCCGGCACCTCGGCCAGCGCGGACAGCAGCAGCGAGCCGCGCTCCGGGTTCGGCCACGACCGCACCCGGAAGCAGCCGTGCTGCAACATGGTGGAGCGCCACGAACCCCACTCCTCGCGCGGCTGGACGGGCCGCCGGTTCGCGGGCTCGGCCAAGTCGCAGGAGCGCACCAGCGCGTCGAGCAGGCCATCGGTGTCGAGAGCGCGGGCAACCCGCGGCGCCGCAGCGAACGCCGGACGCGGTCGGTCAGTTCGGCGAGCCGCGCGGGGACGTCCGGGTCGGAGCCGCTGTCCACTGCGGCGGAAGCGACCGCCCGAGCGTCCAGCCGAACCGCGATCCACACCACGTGATCGCGCCGGGCTGATCCGGGCAGCGGCGCGCTGTGCAGCACGACCCGCACCACCGCCCCCGGCAGCTCGGCCGCGAGCTGCGCCAGCGCCGCCCAGCATCGCCAAGCGCTACGCCGGGCGCGGCCTGCCGCTGCTGGACCTGATCCAGGAGGCAACCTGGGGTTGCTGCGCGCGGTCGAGAAGTACGACCACAGCCCAGGATTCCGTTTCGCCACCTACGCGACCTGGTGGATCCGCAAGGCGATCCTCCGCGCGCTGGCCGAGCAGCCCCGCACCATCCGGCTGCCAGCGCACCTCACCGACCAGCTCGCGCGGGTGGCGCAGGCGCGGCGGAAGCTGACGGCCGAGCTGGACCGCGCGCCCCGGTCCGACGAACTCGCAGCAGCGCTGGACATCCCGCTCCGCCAGCTGCTCGACCTGCTCGCCCTGGCCCAGGAACCGCTCAGCCTCGACCAGCCCGTCGGCGCGGACGGCGGCACGCTGGGCGAGCTGCTGGCCCGCCCCGACGAGCTGGAGGCACCGGGGATCGCACTGCTGCGCAACGAGGTCGAAGCCGTGCTCGGCACGCTCACCCCGCGCGAGCAGCAGGTGATCAGGCTGCGCTGCGGCTTCGACGACGGCCGCCAGCGCACCCTGGCCGAGGTCGGCCACGAGCTGGGCGTCACCCGCGAGCGGATCCGGCAGCTGGAGCACCGGATCCTGCGCAAGCTCCGCGAACCAGCCCGGGCCGACCGCCTGCTGGCCTACGTCAGCTGACCGGTCGCGCGGAGGCGCGGAGCGCGGCGGCCAGCCACTTCGTCGCCTCGTTGGTCACCGGGTGCTGCGGCCAGTCGTTGATGATCGCCAGCAGCTCCCAGTAGCGGGACATCCGCGCGTCGTGCCCCTCGTAGGAGGCGGCCACCTCGCGGCGGAACTCCGGGGTGTCCGGCTTGCCCCACGAGGCGGTGGCCATCGCGACCAACCGGTCGACCAGCTGCCGGGCCTCGGCGCTGTCCGGCGCCACCCCCGCGTCGACGGCGGCCTTCGCCTCGTCGGTGACGGCCCACCACTTCGGCGCCTCGTCCTGCGCCACCATCGGCTCACCGGCGTCCCGGCGGTCGGAGTGCTCCTGGTAGAGCGCCCGCACCGCGCGCCGGAAGTCCTGGTCCTGCACCAGTTCGGCGAGCTCGATCCAGGCCTCCAGCTGCTCGGTGCTCGGGTCGTCGGGCAGGTTCGGCTTCGCCGAGCGCATCCACTCGGTGAAGCCCGGGGTCACGTTCAGCCCCTCGGCCTCCGCGCTGACCTCGTCCCAGAACTCGTCGATGAGCCGGTTGCGCTCCTCGTCGGACATCTTCGCCAGTTCCTGCATGATCTTGGCCTCCTCAGCCGTTCGGTCGAGCTTCACGACCGCCCGCAGCACGGCCCGCCGGGTTCGCAGCACCCGCATCTGCTCCTCCAGCAGCCCGAGGTGGGTGCTGGCCAGCTGGGCGAGCGTGGTCTCGCGGGCCAGCACCCGCTTGACCTCCTCCAGCCCGGCCCCCAGTTCGCGCAGCGTGCGCACCAGTTCCAGGCGGCTGACCGCGGTCACGTCGTACAGCCGGTAACCGGATGCGGTCCGGTCGGTGGGCGGCACCACGCCGGTGTCGGAGTAGAACCGGATCGTCTTCACACCCAGTCCGGTGCGACGGGCCAGTTCACCGATCGTGTAGCGGGCGGTGTCGTTCACGTCGACCACCTTCGACCTTCCAGTCGGGGGAGACTCAAGAAGATTTTCGCCCGACCCGCCCCGCGGCCCGATCGGGTGCGATCCTGGAGCCGTGGCACCGCGACAAGCAGAGCACCTCTCGTTCACCAAACCGCGCCAGCTGGTCATCGGCGGCGCGGTGGCGGCGGTCGTGGTCTTCCTGCTGACCCGGCTCGCCTACGGCGACCTGCCGCAGCTGCCGCTGCTGGCCGGGGCGACACTGCTGCTGATCGCGCTGGTCGACCTGGTGCTGGCACTGGTCATGCGGCCGCGGATCCAGCGCAAGCCGGGGACCGAGCGGGTGGACGGCCTGACGGCGGCGCGCGCGGTGGCGCTGGCCAAGGCGTCCTCGCTGGCGGGCGCGATCATGGCCGGGGTGTGGATCGGCCTCGGCGCCTACCTGCTGCCGATGGTCCGGACCGTGCAGGCGGCGCAGTCCGACATCACCGCGGCGGTGGTCGGCCTGGTGAGCGCGGGAGCGCTGGTCGCGGCGGGCCTGTGGTTGGAGACCTGCCTGCGCAACCCCGACGAGCCGGACGAGCCCGACGACGACGAGGAGTGAGTGGTTCCCACCACGCCACGCTCCATGACCATCCGGCTGCGGTGCGCACGCTTCGCGCTGCTCCCAGCGGTTTTGACGCCTCCCGGAGGTGCGCGTTGAGCTGGTCGGGCTACTGGTCGCTGGGCTGCGGCGACCAAAGTGGTGCCGGGATGTTCGCCTTCAGATCTCGAACTGATAACCGCCCGGTACCGTGGTGGGCATGTCCGATCGCGGCAGTACCGAGACCGACACCCGGGCCGGGGGCTCGACCGCGCTGTGGGTCGGCGCGCTCGTGCTCGCCGCGGCGGCCACCGCCGTGCTGGTGATCAGCGATGACGCCCGCCTGCTGCGGCTGGGCTTGGTCGCGGCGCTGTGGTCGGCGCTGGTCGGGGCGTTCGCGGTCGCCCGGTTGCGGCACCGGGTCGCGCAGGACGAGAAGCTCGCCGAGGACCGGCAGCGCATCTACGAACTGGAGCTGGAGCGGGAGATCGCGGCCCGCCGCGAGTTCGAGCTGGAAGCCGAAGCCGAAGCACGCCGGAAGGCCGCCGAGGAGTCCGAAGGCGAGCTGAAGGCGCTGCAGTCCGAGCTGCAGCGGCTGCGCACCAGCCTGGAGCAGGTGCTCGGCGGAGACGTCCTGTTCGAACGGGTCGCGCTGCGCGCCGAGTCCACCCGGGTCCGCTCGCTGGGCGAGAACAGCGGCAAGATCGAAGGCCAGCTCACCCCGCCACCGAACCGGGAACTGCCCGCCGCCGCGGCCCAGAACACCGAGCTGATCAGCCGACTGTCCGGCGAGCAGCCGCGCGAGGAGCACCGCACGAAGATCCGCCCGCGGCCCAAACCGCAGGTGGCGCAGGCGCACCCGCCCCGCCCGGCTCCCGCCCGCCGCCCCGAGAAGGTGCACCAGGAACCGCCGCAGCGCGCACCGGAACCCCCGAAGAAGGCCCCGGTGGAACCAGCCCCCGCCCCAGATCCGGCCGGGGCGCACGCCGAGGGGACCTCGGTGAACGACCTGCTCGCGGCCTACGGCACCGCCTCCGAGACGCAGCGGCGACGGCGGCGACGCGCCTGAGGAGGTGACTGTCCGGGCGGTCCCGGACGCCCTTCTCTAGGGTTTTGTCCGTGTCGAGTCCTGATCTCCGGGGGCCCGCCGCCGACCTGTCCGGCGCGCGGAAGCTCCAGACCCGAAAGCACCACGCCGTTGGTTGGCCGGTCGCTGGCCTGATCGTGCTCGGGATCTGCGGACTGGTGATGGCCGGTGTCACCACCTCGCGGGTCGGCGCGCTGCCCGCGCTGGTCGGTGCGCTCGCCGCGCTGCTGCCGGTCGGCGTGGTGTTCGCCGCGATCATCTGGATCGACCGCTGGGAGCCCGAACCGCCGATGCTGCTGCTCGGCGCGTTCCTGTGGGGTGCGGGCGGTGCGACCGCGTGCTCGCTGCTGCTCAACGACACCGTCATCCAGCTGGCGGACGGCCTGTTCGGGGCTGGCGACCAGAAGTTCTTCCTGACCGCGGTGATGGGGCCGCTGGTGGAGGAGGCGGCGAAGGCGCTGTTCGTGGTCGCCCTGTGGTTCAAGCGCCGCTCCGAGTTCAACGGGATGGTGGACGGCATCGTCTACGCGGCGCTGACCGCGGCGGGCTTCGCCTTCACCGAGAACATCCTGTACTTCGGCAAGGCCTTCGCGCTCGGCGGTGTCGGCGGCCCGGTGGGCGGCGTGGTGGCGGTGTTCATCATGCGCGGTGTGCTGGCGCCGTTCTCGCACCCGCTGTTCAGCGCGATGTTCGGCATCGGCATCGGTCTCGCCTCGCGCACCGACAACAAACGCCTGCGCTGGGTCTACCTGCTGAGCGGGTTCGCGGCGGCGTTCCTGCTGCACGCGGTGTGGAACGCGGCGACGCTGCTGGGCGGCGCGGAGTTCCTGAACGTGTACTTCCTGATCATGGTGCCGATCTTCCTGGGCACCTTCGGCCTGGTGGTGTGGCAGCGCAAGCGCGAGCAGCGGATCGTCATCCAGCAGCTGCCGGTCCTGGAGCGGGCCGGGCTGATCGTGCGCAGCGAGATGGAGATGCTGGCCACCCTGGCGGGCCGGAAGGGCTGGCTGCGCAAGGTGCGCCGCAGCGCGGGCCACGAGGCGGCCAAGGCCGTCCGCGACTACCAGATCGCGGTCACCGAGCTGGCGTTCCTCCAGCACCGAGCGGCCGAGGGCCGCACGACGAGCGCAGCCCGCCGAGCCCGCCGCGAGAAGCTGATCGAGGACCTCAAGCAAGCTCGCCGCTCAGCAGCAGGCACCCAACAAGCCATCCAAACAGCCCGCATCAAGATCAACGAACTAACCCAGCACAACCTGAAACGCCCCCGCCCCAAACCCCCAACCCACCCCCACCCCTAACCAACCCCCACCAAAACTGCCCCCGGCCCTGAGACCCCCGGCCCCGAGGCCCCCCGGCTCCGAGGCTTCCGGTCCGGAGGTCCCCCCGGCCCTGAGGTCCCCTCGCGGTCCCGGGGTCCCCCCGGCTCCGAGGCTTCCGGTCCGGAGGTCCCCCCGGCCCTGAGGTCCCCTCGCGGTCCCGGGGCCCCGCGGCCCCGAGTCCCCAAGGCCCCCACGGCCGCCGAGACATCCACGGCTCCGAGGCCTTCGAGACACGCGGGGCGCCCGAGATGCCCGAAACCGCAGTTTCAATTGAAACTGCGATTCACCGTGCCCAGGCCCCGCAGTTTCAATTGAAACTGCGCCCCAACGAGGCCAAGGACTGCGGCCGTGCCCCCGCCTCGGCCGTCATCGTCCGGTGCTGCGCGTCGATCCCCCGGCGTCCGAGTACGGCCCCGAGTTCACAGGTTCAACGAGGTTGGGGCTGTGGTTTCGTCGTCCCTGCTTCGATGTGCGTCGCTCGGTGCTGTGCTTCGGTCTGGTGCCCTGGGGCGGCTCCGGGGTCGCAGTTTCAATTGAAACTGCGATCTGTCGTGGCTGGGGGTCGCAGTTTCAGTTGAAACTGCGGGAGCGGGTGCGGACCGCCGCCGTGCTTGGGGGCGGGGTGGTGGGGTTGGGTGTGGTGGGGGACTCGGCGCGTGGGTGCCGTGGGCCTCGGGTGGGGCTTGCGGTGGAGTTGTGTGGGACTGGGTGGCGTTCACCGGGGCGTGGTTCTCGCCACCTGGGCGGCGTCACCGGGCCGTGGCCGGGCTACCCTCGCGCTGCTGTCCGGTACCCGGTGGTTGGGACTGGAACGGTGTTGGAGGACGACGTGGCGATGTCTGCTGGTCGCACGGGCCCTCGACTGCGCGTGGGAGTGATCTCCGCCGGTCGGGTGGGTGCCGTGCTGGGCGCGGCGCTGCAGCGAGCAGGGCACCAGGTGGTCGCGGTATCCGCCGTGTCCGAAGCCTCGCTGCGCCGCGCGGAAGAACTGCTCCCCGGGGTCGCGGTGCTGCCGCCGGACGAGGTCGCCAAGCAGGCCGACCTGGTGCTGCTGGCGGTCCCGGACGACGCGATCACCGGCCTGGTCCGGGGCCTGGTCGCGACCGAGTCGCTGCGCGCCGGGCAGATCCTGGTGCACACCTCCGGGGCGCACGGCGTGGCCGCGCTCGCCGCGGCGACCGAGGTCGGTGTGCTGCCGCTGGCGATGCACCCGGCGATGACCTTTACCGGGCGCGCCGAGGACGTCGAGCGGCTCGGCAACGCCTGCATGGCGGTCACCGCATCCGCTGTGGACGAAGCGGGTTGGAGCGTGGCCGAGGCGCTGGCCCTGGAGCTGGGGATGGAGCCGGTGCGGGTGCCGGAGGAGTCCCGCCGCCTGTACCACGCGGCCCTCACCCACGGCGCGAACCACCTGATCACCCTGGTCAACGAGTGCGCGGAACTGCTGCGCGGCGCCGGGGTCGACAACGCCGACCGGGTCATGGCCCCGATCCTGTCCGCGTCGCTGGACAACGCGCTGCGTCTCGGCGACCGCGCGATCACCGGCCCGGTGATGCGCGGCGACGCGGGCACCGTCCGCGCGCACCTCGCCGCCCTGCGCGAGGCGGATCCGCGCGTGGTCGCGGGCTACCGGGAACTGGCGAGGCGGACCGCCGAGCGGGCCGAGCGCACGGGCGTCCTGCGCGCGGACGGCGCGGCGGAGGTCCGCGATGCCCTTGACGAAGAGCCGTCGTGATCACGGCGCGCCGAGCACTGGAGTCGTGATGAGCGCAGCTTTCGAGCGCGGTGCGCTGACCGTGCACCGCGAACCCGCCGAGCTGGCGCGGGTCACCCGCGCGCTGCGGGCCACCGGCCGCAAGGTCCACCTCGTGCCGACCATGGGTGCGCTGCACCGCGGCCACCTGGAGTTGATCGAGCGGGCCCGCCGGGACATCAACGCGGTGGTGGTCGTGTCGGTCTTCGTGAACCCGCTGCAGTTCGGCCCGGACGAGGACTTCGACCGCTACCCGCGCAGCTTCGAGACCGACCTGCAGCTGTGCCGGGAGGCCGGGGTCGAGCTGGTCTTCGCCCCGTCGGTGCAGCAGATGTACGGCGACGACCCGCAGCTGACCGTCCACTCCGGACCGATCGGCGAGCAGCTGGAGGGCGCGGCGCGGCCGGGCCACTTCGACGGCGTGCTCACTGTCGTGCTGAAGCTGCTCAACATCGTGCGCCCGGACCTGGCGTTCTTCGGGGAGAAGGACTACCAGCAGCTGGTGCTGATCCGGCGCATGGCGCGTGAGCTGAACCTGGATGCGCGCGTCCAGGGCATTCCCACCGTCCGGGAACCGGACGGCCTGGCGCTGTCCTCCCGCAACGCCTACCTCAGCGACGAGCAGCGCAGCGCCGCGCTGGCGATCTCGGCGGCCCTGACCGCCGGGGCGCACGCCGGACCGGCGGGCGCGGAGGCGGTGCTCAAGGCCGCGGGCGAGGTGCTGGCCACCGAGCCGTCGGTGGAGGTCGACTACCTGGAGCTGCGGGATCCCGAGCTCGGGCCGGTCCCGACCGGGGGCGAGGCGCGGCTGCTGGTGGCGGCGCGCGTCGGCCGCACCCGGCTGATCGACAACGCCAAGGTGCTGCTGGGCGCCCCGGAGCAGTCCTGATCGGGCCGACCGCGCGGGTGCCGGCGGGAGCTGCCGGGGCATCGCGCAAGATACGTCGGCGAGAGTTGCGGTATCGGCAGTAGGAGGTCTGCGGTGTTCCGCACCATGTTGAAGTCCAAGATCCACCGGGCCACGGTGACCCAGGCCGACCTGCACTACGTCGGTTCGGTCACGGTGGACGCCGACCTGATGGACGCCGCGGACCTGCTCGAGGGCGAGCAGGTGGCCATCGTGGACGTCACCAACGGCGCCCGCCTGGAGACCTACGTGATCACCGGCGAGCGCGGTTCCGGCGTGATCGGGATCAACGGCGCCGCCGCGCACCTGATCGAGCCCGGTGACATCGTGATCCTGCTGTCCTACGGCGTCATGGACGAGCTGGAGGCCCGCTCGATCCGGCCGAAGGTGATCTTCGTCGACGCCGACAACAAGGCCCTGGAGACCGGTGACCAGCCCGGCGTGGCACCGGCGGGCTCGGGCCTGACCAGCGCGGGCGTGGTCCCCGAAGCACCGGCCGAGACCGACGACGCGGCCAAGCTGGACGCCCTCCTCCAGCAGCCCGAGCACTGATCGACCGGCATGACCTCCGGAAGGGGCGGACCCGTGCTGCTGGCCATCGACGTCGGTAACACCAACATCTCGCTGGGCCTCTACGACACCAGCTCGGACAGCGCCGACCTCGCCGCGACGCTGGTGCACGACTGGCGGATGCGCACCGAGCCGCGGATGACCGCCGACGAGATGGCGCTGACCATGCGCGGTCTGCTCGGCGACCGCGCGGAGCAGGTCACCGGCATCGCGGCGCTGTCCACGGTGCCCGCGCTGCTGCGCGAGCTGCGCGTCATGCTGGGCCGGTACTGGGACGACGTGCCGCGGGTGGTGGTCGAGCCGGGCGTGCGCACCGGGGTCCCGCTGCTGGTGGACAACCCGAAGGAGGTCGGCGCGGACCGGGTCATCAACACCCTCGCCGCGCACCACCTGCACGCCACGAACTGCGTGGTGGTCGACTTCGGCACCTCCACGAACATCGACGTGATCTCGGCCAAGGGCGAGTTCCTGGGCGGCGCGTTCGCCCCCGGCGTGGAGATCTCGCTGGACGCGCTGGCCGCCCGCGCCGCGCAGCTGCGCAAGGTGGAGCTGGTCCGGCCCCGCTCGGTGATCGGCAAGAACACTGTGGAGTGCCTGCAGTCCGGCATCCTCTACGGCTTCGCCGGGCAGGTGGACGGCCTGGTGCGCCGCATCGTGGCGGAGCTGGAGGCCACCCACGGCGGCCCCACCACGGTCCTGGCCACCGGCGGCCTGGCGCCCCTGGTGGTGGGGGAGTCCACGACGATCACCCACCACGTCCCCGACCTCACGCTGCTGGGCCTGCGCCTGGTCTACGACCGCAACTTCAAGACCTCGTGAGCCCTGCTCATCCGGGGAGATTGCGGAACCGTACCCTTGGTTCCCGTGACTGAGGACCGTTCCATTCCCCCGGCAACCAGCGACGACGGCGTTGACGACCTGCCGGAGCAGATGCGGGTCCGGCGGGAGAAGCGGGAGCGCCTGCTCGCGGCCGGAGTCGACCCGTACCCGGTGACCCTGCCCATCACGCACGAGCTCGCCGAGGTCCGCGCCGCCCACGACGGGCTGGAGCCGGACACCGCCACCGGTGCGCAGGTCGGCGTGGCGGGCCGCGTGATGTTCCTGCGCAACACCGGCAAGCTGTGCTTCGCCACGCTGCGCGCGGGCGACGGCACCGAGCTCCAGGCGATGCTCAGCCTCAAGCAGGTCGGCGAGGACTCGCTGGCCATGTGGAAGAGCGAGGTCGACCTCGGCGACCACGTCTTCGTGCGCGGCGAGGTGATCACCTCCCGCCGCGGCGAGCTGTCGGTGATGGCCGACGAATGGCGAATGGCGGCCAAGTCGTTGCGCCCGCTGCCGGTCATGCACAAGGAACTCGGCGAGGAAATGCGGGTCCGGCAGCGCTATGTCGACCTGATCGTCCGAAAGCAGGCCGCGGACACCGTGCGCACTCGGGCCGCGGTGCAGCGCTCGTTGCGGGATTCGTTCGAGCGGCGTGGTTTCGTCGAGGTGGAAACCCCGATGCTGCAGACGTTGCAGGGTGGGGCCGCGGCGCGACCCTTCGTGACGCATTCGAACGCCTTCGACATGGATCTGTTCCTGCGGATCGCGCCCGAGTTGTACCTGAAGCGCTGCGTGGTCGGTGGGATCGAGAGGGTTTTCGAGATCAACCGGAACTTCCGCAACGAGGGGAGTGATTCTTCCCACTCCCCGGAGTTCGCCATGTTGGAGTTCTACCAGGCCTACGCCGATTACGACGACATGGCCGCGCTGACCAGGTCCCTGATCCAGGAGGCGGCGGAGAAGGTCGCCGGTTCGCAGGTGGTCACCTGGTACGACGGAACCGAGTACGACCTGTCCGGCGAGTGGACCTCGATCCGGATGTACGACTCGCTGTCCGAAGCGCTGGATTCGGAGATCACCCCGGAAACCCCGGTCGAGGTGCTCCGCAAGCACGCCGACTCGCGGGGATTGCAGACCGATCCGGCGCACGGCCACGGAAAGCTCGTCGAGGAGCTGTGGGAGCACCTGGTCGGCGACCACCTGACCGCGCCGACGTTCGTCCGCGACTTCCCGGTGGAGACCTCGCCGCTGACCCGGCAGCACCGGGAGCGCCCGGGTCTGGCGGAGAAGTGGGACCTCTACATCCGCGGGTTCGAGCTGGCCACCGGCTACTCGGAGCTGGTCGACCCGGTGGTGGAGCGGGCCCGCCTGGAGGAGCAGGCCAAGCTCGCGGCGGCCGGGGACGACGAGGCGATGCCGGTCGACGAGGACTTTCTGCGCGCGCTCGAGTACGGAATGCCGCCCAGCGGCGGGGTGGGAATGGGTATCGACCGGTTGTTGATGGCGTTGACCGGCCTCGGTATCCGGGAGACGATCCTGTTCCCGCTGGTCCGCCCCGAATGACCCGATCAGGGACGTCGCGGTGAATTTTCGGGCACGGGTGAGTGCATTATCGCACTTACTGCGCTAACCTGAGCTCAGAATGCATCGGTGACGGCTATTGGAGTACTCGCGGGGGAGTTTCCGCTCCCAGCAGTTCGTGCTGTCCCGTTCTGGCACATTTTGCTCTTCCGGGGAGGACTTCGAAGATGGCGCAGAAGGTCACTGTCACCCTTGTCGACGATCTGGACGGCGGCCAGGCCGACGAAACCGTCGAGTTCGGATTGGACGGCGTGTCGTACCAGATCGACCTTTCCGCCGAGAATGCGGGCGAGTTGCGGGACGCGCTGGCGAACTACGTCTCCAACGCCCGTCGCGCGGGTGGCCGGAAGAAGCCGGGCCCGCGCCCGGGTTCGGGTGGCGCGCGTTCCGGCGGTGGTTCGACGAGTGCTGACCGCGAGCAGAACCAGGCCATTCGGGAATGGGCCCGCAAGCGCGGCCTGAAGGTGTCGGACCGCGGTCGGATCCCGGCCGACATCGTGGAGCAGTACCACCAGGCCAACTGACGAGATCTCGGCAGCGGAGGGGCGTTCGCCCGGCGAAGAGCCGGGTGAGCGCCCCTCGTCGTGTTCTCCGAACCCCTCGCGCCGTGAGTTGCGGGGGAAAGCGCCTGTGCGCGTGATCACGGTTGTGGGGCATCGCGGCGGAGTTGCCGTTGCGGGGTGCGAATCCCATTCAGCGGTAAATCGGGAAAAGCGGTGAAGATCATTTTGTGCCGGTTCATCCGGTACCGGTGCGGCCGAGGTGTGACGGTGGACATCTCGCCCCGCTCTGGGCCCCGTGCTTAGGTGGGCCTAACCTAAGCACGATCGGGTGATCCGGCAGAGGGAGTGGGACGTGAGTGGCAGCCTGGCCGTCGACGGTCCACGCGCAGCGGAGCGGGCTGCGACCGGCGGTTCCCGCCTGCGCGAACGCCGCCGTCGCCGACTCGTCGGCATCGCCGTCCTGCTGGCCGCGCTGCTGGTCAGCTGCGTGCTCAGCATCGCGATCGGTGCCAAGACGATCCCGCTGGGCGAGGTCTGGAGCGGGCTGGTCGCGCCGACCGGCACCGAGAACGACCTGATCATCCGCGAGCTGCGGGTGCCGCGCACCATCGTTGGCGTGCTCGCCGGGCTCGGGTTGGGCCTGGCCGGAGCGCTGATGCAGGGCCACACCCGCAACCCGATCGCCGACCCCGGCATCCTCGGCATCACCCAGGGCGCGGCGCTGGCCGTGGTCCTGGCCATCTACACCTTCGGCGTCACCACGCTGATCGGGTTCATCTGGTTCGGCTTCGCCGGGGCCGTGCTCGGCGCGCTGGCGGTGTTCGCCATCGGCTCGATCGGCCGCGGCGGACCCACCCCGGTGACCCTGGCGCTGGCGGGCACCGCGATCAGCTTCCTGCTGCAGGCGATCACCTCGGCGCTGGTGCTCACCGACCAGCAGACGATGGACACCTACCGGTTCTGGAAGGTCGGCTCGATCGCCGTCACCGACCCCGCGGTGATTCCACAGGTGGTGCCGTTCGTGCTGGTCGGCGTCGTGCTGGCGCTGACCAACGCCGGCGGGCTGAACGCCCTGTCGCTCGGCGAGGACGTGGCCCGCTCGCTGGGGCACCGGGTGGAGTGGTCGCGCCGGGCCGGGATCGCCGCGATCGCGGTCCTGGTCGGCAGCGCGGTCGCGATCTGCGGGCCGATCGGCTTCGTCGGGCTGATCGTGCCGCACGTGGCCAGGTACTTCACCGGTGCCGACTACCGCTGGCTGCTGCCCTTCGCCGGACTGCTCGGCGCCGCGCTGGTGCTGCTGGCCGACGTGCTCGGGCGCCTGGTGGCGCGGCCGTCCGAGGTCCAGGTCGGGGTGATGCTGGCGATGGTCGGCGCCCCGTTCTTCATCGCGCTCGTGCGCCGCAGGAAGTTGGTGCGGTTGTGACCCAGGTGCTGGAAGGTGGCGTCGCCGGGCGGCGACCGGCGCGGCTCGGACCGTTCTCCGGGGTGCTGCGCTGGCGGCCGCTGCTGGCGCTGTTCGGCGGGCTGGTGCTGCTGCTGGCGGTCTTCGTGCTCGACGTCGGCCTCGGCGAGTACCAGATCAGCCCGCTGGAGGTGCTGCAGACGCTGCTCGGCGGCGGCGACCGGGCGCAGCAGATCATCATCCTGGAGCTGCGGTTGCCCCGGGCGCTGACCGCGCTGCTGGTCGGCGCCGCGCTGGGCCTGTCCGGCGCGATCATGCAGACCCTCGCGCGCAACCCGCTGGCCAGCCCGGACATGCTCGGCATCACCTGGGGCGCGGGCACCGCGGCCACCCTGGTGATCGTGCTCGGCGGCACCGCGGGCAGCGTGGCCGGGGCGCTGGCCGACTACGGCCTGCCGCTCGTCGCGCTGGTCGGCGGCCTGCTCACCGGGGTGGCCGTCTACGGCCTGGCCTACCGGCGCGGGGTGGACTCCTACCGGCTGGTGCTGGTGGGCGTCGGCGTCAGCGCCCTGGCGGGCAACGCCACCTACTGGCTGCTCACCGTCGGCGACGTCAACGAGGCGGGCCGCGCCCTGGTGTGGTTGACCGGCAGCCTCAACGCGCGCGGCTGGGAGCACGTGGTGCCCACGGCCATCGCGCTGTGCGTGCTGGTCCCGCTGACCTTGATCGGCTCGCACGTGCTCAGCGCCCTGCAGTTCGACGACGACACCGTGCGCGGCCTGGGCGTCCGGATGGACCTGTCCCGCGGCCTGCTGCTGCTGGCCGCGGTCGTGCTGGCCTCCATCGCCACCGCGGCGGCCGGGCCGATCCAGTTCGTCGCGCTGGCCACCCCGCAGATCGCGCTGCGCCTGGCGCGCACCTCGCGCCCGCCGATGCTGGCCTCCATGGTGTTCGGCGGCGCGCTGGTGGTCGGCGCGGACGTGATCTCGCGGACCGCGTTCGGCGCCTTGGAGCTGCCGGTCGGCATCGTCACCGCGATCTTGGGTGCGCCGTACCTGATCTACCTGCTCGTCCGTCGGTACCGGGAGGTCCGCGCATGACCGCGTCCGCCACGTCCAGCGAGAAGACCGGCGCAACCGGCGCTGCCCGGCAGCGGCTGCACGCCAGCGACCTGAAGCTGGCCTACGGCGACCGGGTCATCACCGACGGCCTGGACTTCGACGTCGTGGACGGCACGATCACCGCGGTGATCGGCCCGAACGGCTGCGGCAAGTCGACCCTGCTGCGCGCCCTCGGACGGCTGCTCCAGCCGCAGCGCGGCAGCGTGCTGCTGGACGGCAAGCAGATCCACAAGATGCCGACCCGGGAGGTGGCGAAGGTGCTCGGCGTGCTGCCGCAGTCGCCGGTCGCACCCGAAGGCCTGACCGTCGCCGACCTGGTCGCGCGCGGGCGGCACCCGCACCAGTCCTGGTACCGCCAGTGGTCCTCCGACGACGAGTCCGCGGTGGCCGAGGCGCTGGGCATGACCGGCATCGCCGACCTCGCCGACCGCACCCTGGACGAGCTCTCCGGCGGCCAGCGGCAGCGCGCCTGGCTGTCCATGGCGCTGGCCCAGGGGACCGACCTGCTGCTGCTTGACGAGCCGACCACCTACCTCGACCTGTCCCACCAGGTGGACGTGCTGGAGCTGGTCGGGCAGCTGCACGACGAGAGCGGGCGCACCGTGGTGATGGTGCTGCACGACCTCAACCTGGCTGCCCGCTACGCCGACCGCCTGGTGGCCATGAAGGACGGCGCCGTGGTCGCCGAGGGCGAGCCCGCGGAGGTGCTCACCGAGCCGTTGCTGGCCGAGGTCTTCGGGCTCAACGCGCGGGTGATTGCTGATCCGGTCGCGGGTACCCCGATGGTGGTGCCGGTCGGCGGCCGCGGGGCCGGGAAGCCCGATCAGCCCAGCTAACAGACCGTGTTCGCGCTCAGCGGACAGGGCCATCCGATCGGGGCAGATCCGGAATCCCGCAGGCCAGCGGGCCGTTGGTCAGGGTGCCGGACAAGAATGTGGGCAGCAGGCCGTAGCGGGCACGGACCGCGACCGGGTGGGGCTACTACAGTGGTCCTCAAGAGTGCTGAACCCGTCGTGGGCATCGGCGATGCAGGAGCCGTGTCCAGCCAACGAGACCGCCGGCGCAGCAGTCAGGGAGTGCGAATGTTCGAGAGGTTCACCGACCGCGCGAGGCGGGTGGTCGTCCTGGCCCAGGAAGAGGCCCGGATGCTCAACCACAACTACATCGGCACCGAGCACATTCTCCTGGGCTTGATCCACGAGGGTGAGGGTGTCGCCGCCAAGGCGCTGGAGTCGTTGGGGATCGCGCTTGAGGGCGTGCGCCAACAGGTCGAGGAGATCATCGGCCAGGGGCAGCAGGCCCCGAGCGGGCACATCCCGTTCACCCCGCGGGCGAAGAAGGTGCTGGAGCTGTCGTTGCGGGAGGCGCTGCAGCTCGGTCACAACTACATCGGCACCGAGCACATCCTGCTCGGGTTGATCCGCGAGGGCGAGGGTGTGGCCGCGCAGGTGCTGGTCAAGCTGGGTGCGGACCTGAACCGGGTGCGCCAGCAGGTCCTGCAGCTGTTGTCGGGTTACCAGGGCAAGGAGCCGGCGGAGGCTGGTGGGCGGGGTGAGGGCACCCCGTCGTCGTCGCTGGTGCTGGACCAGTTCGGCCGCAACCTGACGCAGAGCGCGCGGGAGAACAAGCTGGACCCGGTGATCGGCCGGGAGAAGGAAATCGAGCGGATCATGCAGGTCCTCTCGCGGCGCACGAAGAACAACCCGGTGCTCATCGGTGAGGCCGGTGTGGGTAAGACCGCCGTGGTGGAGGGGCTGGCTCAGAAGGTCGTCAAGGGCGAGGTGCCCGAGACGTTGAAGGACAAGCAGCTCTACACCCTGGACCTGGGTTCGCTGGTGGCTGGTTCGCGGTACCGCGGTGATTTCGAGGAGCGCCTGAAGAAGGTGCTCAAGGAGATCAAGACCCGCGGTGACATCATCCTGTTCATCGACGAGATCCACACGCTGGTCGGTGCGGGTGCGGCTGAGGGTGCGATCGACGCGGCGAGCATCCTCAAGCCGATGCTGGCCCGTGGTGAGTTGCAGACCATCGGTGCCACCACGTTGGAGGAGTACCGCAAGTACGTGGAGAAGGACCCGGCGCTGGAGCGCCGGTTCCAGCCGATCCAGGTGGGGGAGCCCTCGCTGGAGCACACCGTGGAGATCCTGAAGGGTCTGCGGGACCGCTACGAGGCGCACCACCGGGTGTCGATCACTGATTCGGCGTTGGCGGCCGCGGCCAGCCTGGCCGACCGCTACATCAACGACCGGTTCCTGCCGGACAAGGCGATCGATTTGATCGATGAGGCCGGGGCCCGGATGCGGATCCGTCGGATGACCGCGCCGCCGGACCTGCGGGAGTTCGACGAGAAGATCGCTGATGTGCGTCGGGAGAAGGAGTCCGCGATCGACGCGCAGGACTTCGAGCGGGCCGCTCGCCTGCGGGACGAGGAGAAGCAGCTCCTCGGTCAGAAGGAGGAGCGGGAGAAGCAGTGGAAGGCCGGTGACCTGGACGTGGTCGCCGAGGTCGACGACGAGCAGATCGCCGAGGTGCTGGCGAACTGGACCGGTATCCCGGTGTTCAAGCTCACCGAGGAGGAGACCACCCGCCTGCTGCGCATGGAGGAGGAGCTGCACAAGCGGATCATCGGTCAGGACGACGCGGTCAAGGCCGTGTCCCAGGCGATCCGCCGCACGCGTGCCGGGTTGAAGGACCCGAAGCGCCCGTCGGGTTCGTTCATCTTCGCCGGTCCCTCCGGTGTGGGTAAGACCGAGCTGTCCAAGGCGTTGGCGGAGTTTTTGTTCGGTGACGACGACGCGCTCGTGCAGATCGACATGGGTGAGTTCCACGACCGCTACACCGCTTCGCGGTTGTTCGGTGCCCCGCCCGGCTACGTCGGTTACGAGGAGGGTGGCCAGCTCACCGAGAAGGTCCGCCGCAAGCCGTTCTCGGTGGTGCTGTTCGACGAGATCGAGAAGGCCCACCAGGAGATCTACAACACGCTGTTGCAGGTGTTGGAGGACGGTCGTCTCACCGATGGCCAGGGCCGCACGGTGGACTTCAAGAACACGGTGCTGATCTTCACCTCGAACCTCGGCACGCAGGACATCTCCAAGGCCGTTGGTCTGGGCTTCTCCAGTGGTCAGGGCGCTGAGTCCAACTACGAGCGGATGAAGTCCAAGGTCAACGAGGAGATGAAGAAGCACTTCCGGCCGGAGTTCCTCAACCGCATCGACGACGTGATCGTGTTCCACCAGCTCACCGAGAACGAGATCATCCAGATGGTCGACCTGCTCTCGGGTCGGGTGGAGAAGGCGCTCAAGGGCAAGGACATGGCCCTGGAGCTGACCGAGAACGCCAAGAAGCTGCTGGCCAAGCGCGGGTTCGACCCGGTGCTGGGCGCGCGGCCGCTGCGCCGGACGATCCAGCGGGAGATCGAGGACAAGCTGTCCGAGAAGATCCTGTTCGGCGAGATCCAGGCCGGTCAGATCGTGATCGTCGACGTCGAGGGCTGGGACGGCGAAGGCGCCGACGACAAGGCGCACTTCACCTTCCGCGGTGAGCCGCGGCCCTCGCTGGTCCCGGACACCCCGCCGGTCGCGGTCTCGGCGAGCTCCGACGACAAGCAGGAGGGCACGGACTCCGAGTCCTGACCCCCGCAGCAGGAGGCCCCGCACCCCACCTGGGGAGCGGGGCCTTCCGCATGTCCGGCACCGGACGACAGCAGTTCCAACTGGAACTTCAGTCCCCACCTGACTCCGCAGTTTCAATTGAAACTGCGATCCGGTGTGCCTGCGAGTCGCAGTTTCAATTGAAACTGCGGCCCACGTGATGACCAGGGGTTACAGTTTCAATTGAAACTGTAACCCCTGGTCAGGCGGTTGTGCGTGGGTCGCGGGGTCAGCGGAGGCGGCGGAACTCCTCGGTGGGGGCGTCCGCGGAGACCCGGGCGAACTGGACAGTGGGGGCGTCGTCGGGCGGCGTGCCCCGGCGGTTGGCGCGGATGCGGATTACCACGAAGGCCACCACGGCGAGGACCGCCACCACCAGCACCGCCTTGGAGAACACCCCGGCGTACTGCTCGACCAGGTACCAGCTCTCCCCCAGCAGGTAGCCCGCGAGCACGAAGACCGTGTTCCAGATCAGGCTGCCGAGGGTGGTGAACAGCGCGAAGGTGCTCAGGCGCATGCGCTCGACCCCGGCGGGCAGCGAGATGAAGCTGCGGAACAACGGGATCATCCGGCCGAAGAACACCGCCTTGACGCCGTGCTTGGCGAACCACGCCTCGGTCTTGTCGATGTCGGCGGTCTTGACCAGCGGCAGCTTCGCCGCGATGGCGCGGGTGCGGTCACGGCCCAGCGTGGCGCCGAGTCCGTAGAGCGCGAGTGCCCCGACCAGCGAGCCCAGCGTGGTCCACAGGATCGCGCCGAGGACGGTCATGCCGCCCTGGCTGGCGGTGAACCCGGCCAGCGGCAGGATCACCTCGGACGGGATGGGCGGGAACAGGTTCTCCAGGGCGACGATGGCCCCGGCACCGGGGCTGCCGAGCGCTTCCATCACGGAGACCACCCAGCCGGTGAAGCCGGTCGGTTCGGCGGAGGTGGCGGCCAAGGTCGTCAGATCCATTCGAGCGGCTCCGGGTAGGGGGTGCTCCGCCGCGGCGATCGCGGCTCAAGCGGAACGTTGATCGGAACAAATGTCCGTTTGTTCCATGATTCCAGCCGTTCGGCGCACTCCGGCCACCCGGTTGGTGATCTACACCACCCAGGCGGCCGCCTCGCGCTCCACCGCAGGTCACCGGCGCTCCTACGATTGGCGGTACGGATGGAGGTGGTCCGGGAGTGGCGAGCTACGCGGCGCGACGCGGCCCCAGGACCGGGGCAACGGTGTGGCGCGTGCGGTCGGACGGGCGGCAGCACGTCGTCCCGGACGGCGTGCTGGACCTGATGTGGTTCCAGGACCGCATGGTCGTCGCCGGGCCCGACACCCGGGCCATGGCGGTCGAGACCAGGCCGGGCGAGGTGACGTGGGGCCTCCGGCTGGCACCGGGCGTGGCGCACGCGCTGCTGGGCGTGCCCGTCGACGAGCTGGCGGACCGGCGGGTCGCGCTGTCCGAGCTCGTCGCCCTCCCCGCCCGGTCCGTGGAGGCGGACGTGGTCAGCGCCCTCGAGCAGGTCCTCGTCGACCTGTGGACGCGCGCCGACCCCGACCGTTCGGCCCTGCGCCTCGCGGCCTCCCTGGACCGAGCGGCCCGCGCCGACCTGGGCGTTCGGGAGACGGCGCAGCTCCACGACCTGTCGGAGCGGTCGCTGCGCAGGCTCAGCAACCGGGTCTTCGGCTACGGCCCGAAGTCGCTCGCGCGGATCCACCGCTTCCAGCGCGCGCTCCACCTGGCGCGGTCGGGCCTGCCGCTGACCGAAGCCGCCGTGACCGCGGGCTACGCGGATCAGGCCCACTTCACCCGCGAGACCAAGCGCCTCGCGGGGCGGACCCCGGCAGCGCTCATCGCGTAGTTGGCCGTTCCGTCCAAGACGGAGCCGCGTCGTGGGTGCCAGGGTGCGGGTATGAGCATCGACCTGGACCGCGCGAGGACGTTCCTGACCTCGCACGCGAGGATCCTCGACCGGCGGCGGTTCGAGGCCCTGACCACCGGCGGCGAGGCCGAGCGCCAGGCTGTCGTCAGCGCGCTCGACGGCTACCGGAACCCCGACGGCGGCTACGGGTGGGGCCTGGAACCGGACCTCCGCGCACCGGAGAGCCAACCCGGCGGCGCGCTGCACGCGTTCGAAGCCCTCGCGGACGCCCAAGCCGCGAACTCCCCGAGCACCGCAGCGCTGCTCGACTGGCTGACCACCGTGACGCTCCCCGACGGCGGCCTGCCCTTCGCGCTGCCGGTCAGCGACCCCGCCGCCTGCGCCCCGTTCTGGGTGCAGGCGGACCCGGTTGAGTCGTCGCTGCAGATCACCGCTGCGGTGGCAGCGCAGGCGCACCGCCTCGCGCGCTGGGACGGGTCGGTCCGCGACCACCCGTGGTTGGCGGCGGCGACGCGGTACTGCTTCGACGCGATCCGCCGGATCGAGGAGGCACCACCCGCCTACGTCCTCTCCTTCGCCCTCCAATTTCTCGACGCCGCCTCCGACACCCGCCCGGCGGCGCGCGACCTGCTCGACCACCTCGGCCAGTTCGTCCCGCGTGACGGCGCTGTCGCCGTCGTCGGCGGAGCCGAGGGCGAAACCCTCCACCTCCTCGACTACGCGCCCGAACCCGACCGCCCGGTCCGCGCCCTGCTCGACCCCGAAGCTGTCGTCGCCGACCTGGACCGGCTGGAGCGCGGACAGCTCCCGGACGGTGGCTGGGCCGTGGACTTCACCAGCTACTCGGATGCGGCGTCCCTGGAGTGGCGCGGCTGCGCCACGGTCGCCGCGGTCGCGGTGCTGCGCCAGAACGGCCGCTGGGGGTCGTGAGTGCGTAACAGTGTTCGAACACTGTTACGCACTCACGACCCCCTGTTTGTGAGCACCCGGGCCCGGATCTTTGAGAAGCTGGTCTGGTGCGTGTCGCGCTCCTGGGGCCATTCCGGTTGACCACCCCCGACGGTCGGGCGGTGGACGTCGGTGGCCTCCGGGTGCGCACGCTCCTCGCGCGTCTCGCGCTCGAAGCCGGTCGCCCGGTCGCCACCGAGGCGCTCATCGCCGACCTCTGGGGCTCCGCCCAACCGGCTCGCGCGCTCAACGCGCTCCAGTCGCTCGTCTCCCGCGCGCGCCGCGCGCTCGACGGCTCCCTGGAGCTGCGCTCCGACCCGTCGGGCTACGCCCTCCTGGTCGATCCTGAGGACGTCGACGCCGACCGCTTCGCGCGGCTCGCGGCCGATGGCCGCCGCTCGCTCCGCGACGGCCAGGTGGACGCGGCCGCCGCCACGCTCCGCGAGGCCCTGGCGCTGTGGCGCGGCACCGCGCTCGCGGACTTCCCCGACGCACCGTTCGCCGAGGCGCAGGTGGCGCGGCTGGACGAGCTGCGGCTCACGGCGCTCGAGGACCGGGTCGAGGCGGACCTGCGCGCTGGTCACCAGGTTGATCTGGTGCCCGAGCTGCAAGGCTTGTGCGCGCGCTTCCCGCTGCGCGAGCGGCTCACGTCGTTGCGGATCCGCGCGCTCTACGCCTGCGGGAGGCAACCGGACGCGCTAGCGGTGTTCGAGGCGCTGCGGCGTCGCCTGGACGACGAGTTCGGCATGGATCCTTCGCAGGAGTTGAAGGACCTGCAGCTCGCTGTGCTGCGCGGCGATCCCGAGTTCGCGCCGCGTCCAGAGACGCGTCGGACGTCGGCCCCGGCTGTGCTGCCTACGCGGTTGAGCAGCTTCGTCGGCCGGGAGCGCGAGATCGAGCACGCGCGAGCGGAGCTGGCCGAGGCGCGGCTGGTCACGCTGTTCGGGCCGGGCGGTGCGGGGAAGACCCGGCTGGCCACCGAAACCGCGGCGGGTATGACGGATCGCCGGGTGTGGTTCGTGGAGCTCGCGCCGCTGCGCGACGAGCACGACCTGACGTCGGCGGTGCTGACCGCGCTGGGCGTTCGGGAGAACCGGTTGCTGGAAGCACCGAAGGCGCACGCCCTGAGCCGGGTGGAGGAGCTGCTCGCGGCGGAACCGACGTTGCTGGTGCTGGACAACTGCGAGCACGTGATCGGCGCTGTCGCCGAGTTCGCGCAGGAAGTCCTGAGCTGTTCGCCGCAGCTCCAGGTGCTCGCGACGAGCCGGGAACCGCTCGCGGTGGCCGGGGAGCGGTTGCTGCCCGTCGGCCCGCTGGAACTGCCGGAATCCGTTGACGTGGCGCGGGAGTCCGCGGCGGTGCGGCTGTTCGCCGACCGGGCGGCGGCCGCGCGCCCCGGGTTCACGCTGGACGAGGGCAACACCGGTGACGTGGTGGAGATCTGCCGCCGGTTGGACGGCATGCCGCTGGCCATCGAGCTCGCCGCGGCGCGACTTCGGGCGATGAGCGCGCGCCAGATCGCCGACCGCCTGGACGACCGCTTCCGCCTGCTCACCAACGGCAACCGCACCTCCATGCCGCGCCACCGGACGCTGCGCGCGGTGGTGGAGTGGAGCTGGGACCTGCTCACCGAGCAGGAGCAGGCGCTGGCCCGGCGGCTGTCGGTGTTCGCCGGTGGCGCCACCCCGGAAGCGATCTCCGGGGTGTGCGCGGACGCCGAGCCCACCAGCGGCGACGCGTTCTACGTGCTGCTGTCGCTGGTGGAGAAGTCCTTGGTGGAGGCGGTGGATTCGGGCCAGGGCATGCGCTACCGGATGCTGGAGACGGTGCGCGCCTTCTGCGGTGAGCAGCTCGCCGCGGCGGGGGAGGAGGAGGTGCTGCGCGCCTCGCACGCCGCGTACTACGTCGACTTCGCCGAGCGCATCGCGCCGAACCTGCACCTGGCCGAGCAGGTCGACTGGATGAACCGGCTCGACGCCGACCACGACAACATCATCGCCGCGCTGCACTGGGCGACCTCGTCCGGCGACGCCGACCGCGGGGCCCGGCTGGTGGCGGCGCTGTGCTGGTACTGGTCGATGGCCGCGCAGCACGAGGAACTGATCGGCCGGCTCAACGCGGTCGCCGCGCTGCCGGGCGCCGCCCCGCCGGAGAGCCGCGCGGTCGTCGAGCTGATGTTGCGGATGATCTCCGACGAACCGGACTGGTTCAGCCGCCTGCGCGACGCGGTGGTCGCGGTCCGCGACACCGGGGCCCGGTCCCGCTACCTGTACGCGGCGATGTTGGAACCGGTGGCCTGGATGCTCTCCGGCGAGCAGTCCGAAATGGACAGGTGCGTGGAGTCGGCGCTGCAGGACCCGCGCCCTTGGTCGCGCGCCGCCGGACTGTACTGCCGGGCCTGGGCCTTCGAGCACTCCGGGCACCCGGCGGCGGCGGAGAAGGACCTGCTGGCCGCGCTCGTCGAGTTCCGCGCGATCGGCGACCGGTGGGGCACCGCGAGCAGCATCCACAACCTGGCCGAGCTGCGCTCCCAGCGCGGGGACCACGAGGGCGCGGTCGACGCACTGCAGGAATCCGCCGCCACCCTGCGCGAACTGCGCTGCACCGACGACCTGGTGTCGGTGCAGGCCCGCATCGGCGTGGAGCTGCTGCGCGCCGGTGACCTGGAAGGCGCGAAGGAGCAGCTGCGCCGGGCCGAGGAAACCGGCAAGAACGCCTTCCCGCACCACCGCATCGGCGCCCTGACCGGATTGGTCGAAGTGGCCCGCGTGACCGGCAACCACGCCGAAGCTTGGGAGCACTTGGGCCGCCTGCGTGAACTCCTCGGCGACACGACCATGACGCCGCAGCCCCTGCGGCAGCTGGTGAGGTTGAGCGAATCCCGCCTGCACGCCGCCGAAGGACGCTTCGAGGCTGCCCGGGAGTCCCTGGCCGCAGCACTGCTGATCGGGTTCGACCTTCGGGACATGCCGATGACTGCCGCGATCGCCGAACAAGCGGCTTGTGTGGAGCATGCTCAGGGGCGTTCAGGATCAGCGGCGCGGCTGCTGGGGATGGCGATCGCCTTCCGGGGGCAGTTGGACGAGGGGGAGCCCGAGGTTCGGGCGGTTCTCCGGTCGTTGGGCGATGACTACGTCGCGGAGACGGAGGCTGGGGCGGGGCTCGGGCGGGAAGAGGCTTTTTCGGAGCTTCGGGGGGTTTTGGCGGTGTAGGGGTTGAGGTTGCGCTGGGGATGCTGCAATTTCAACCGGGATTGTTCGTTCGCGGCGGAGCTTGCGGTGGCGCGGTTTAGCAATTCCAATCGAAATCGCAGTCGTTGGTACCCATCGGTCGGCCGTCCGCGGGCCTCCGTCCTCGGGTGACCGTTGTTCGTCGGCTGTTGCCGTGGTCCCCGGGGTGTGGGTGCGGCCTCCTCCCGCCTCGGGTGGTGGGAGGAGGCCGTGGGGTTCATGCGCGGCGGCGGTAAGCCCACATCGCCAGCGGGAAGAAGACCGCCACTATGGCCACCATCCAGATCAGGGTTGCCGTCAGTGGGGCCAGGACTGGACCGCCGATCATCAGGCCCCTGGCCGTGTCCGCGAGTTGGGTCACCGGGTTGATGCCCACCCAGGTCTGGAGCCAGCCGGGCATCGTTTCCGTGGGGACGAAGACGTTGCTGCCCATGGTGATCGGGAACATCAGGGCCATCGCCACCCCGGGCAGCGCTTGCTGGCTCTTGATCAGCATCCCCAGGAACACCGTGATCCAGCACATCGCCAGGGCGAAGGCGATCACCACCACGATGGCGAGCAGCGTGGACAGCAGGTCGGTGCGGATCCGGAAGCCCATGAGGGAGGCCACCACCAGCAGCACCGCCAGCGACACCAGGTAGCGGACGATGTCACCGAGCACCGCGCCGATCAGCGGGGCCGACCGGGCCACCGGCAGGCTGCGGAACCGGTCGAAGACGCCCTTGTTGATGTCGGTGTTGAGCGCCATGCCGGTGCCGAGGCTGCCGAAGACCATGTTCATCGCCATCACCCCCGGCAGTGTGACCTGCAGGTACGTGCTGGTGTCGCCCTGGATCGCGCCGCCGAAGAGGTAGACGAACATGACCAGGAACAGGATCGGCTGGATCGTGACGTCGGCCAGGACCTCCGGCGACTTGCGAATCTTCAGCACGCTGCGACCGGCGAGGGTCAACCCGTGCCGCAGGGCGCGGAGCAACCCGATGCGCTCCGGGGCCGCCGTCGGTGCAGCGGGCGTGCGTTCCACCGTGGCAGTCATGCGGCAGCGCCTCCTCGCAACGATTCGCAGTGGTGGTTCCGGCCTCTCGCGGAGTGCTGTGGCTGGTTCGTCATGCGGCCTCCTCGGCTGGTTTCCCGGTGATGGCGAGGAAGACCTCGTCGAGGCTCGGCAGGCGCAGCGCGAGCTCGTCGGCGGTGATGCCCGCGTCGTCGAGTCGGCGCACCAGGGTGGACAGCAGGACCGGGTCGTCGACCGGGGCGGTGAGCAGTCCGCTCTCGTCGTGGGTGGCGGGTTCGGCACCGGTCAGCTCGGCCAGGATCCGGCGCACCGCGGGGAGGTTCGCCAGGTCGGTCGGGCGCACCTGCAGGGTCTGGCCGCCGGTCCGGCGCTTGAGCTCGTCGGCGCGGCCGTCCGCGACGACCCGGCCGTGGTCGATCACGCTGATCCGGTCGGCCAGCTGATCGGCCTCCTCCAGGTACTGGGTGGTGAGCAGCACCGTGACGCCCTCGCCGGTGAGGTCGCGGACCATGTCCCACACCTGGTTGCGGCTGCGCGGGTCGAGCCCGGTGGTGGGCTCGTCCAGGTAGAGGATTTCGGGACGCCCCACCAGGCTGGCCGCCAGGTCCAGGCGGCGGCGCATCCCACCGGAGTAGGTCTTGATCGCGCGCCCGCCCGCGTCGGTGAGCCCGAACCGCTCCAGCAGCTCGGCCGCGCGGGCCTTCGCGTCGCGCCGCGGCATCTCCAGCAGTCGGCCGATCAGCACCAGGTTCTCCACCCCGGTCAGCTCCTCGTCCACCGAGGCGTACTGGCCGGTCAACCCGATGCGGCTGCGCACCGCGACCGCCTGGCGCCGCACGTCGTGACCCGCGACGGTGGCGGTCCCGGCGTCCGGGCGCAGCAGGGTGGCCAGGATGCGCACCGCGGTGGTCTTGCCCGCGCCGTTGGGGCCGAGCACGCCGAGGATCGTCCCGGTGGGCACGGCGAGGTCGACCCCGGCCAGCGCGGTGGTGGAGCCGAAGCGCTTGACCAGGCCTTCGGCCTGGATCGCGTATGTCATGCAACCTCCTCAGGTCCTCACGCATCCCACTGTCCGGAGGGGCGCTGGCAGGCCGCGCACAAACCGCTGACAGGCTTGGTGCTCCGGATGGCAGGGGGTCGTTGGTGACTCGGACGTGGGTCGAGCAGGTGGAAGAGGAGCTGGAACCGCGCAAGCCGGGCGGGCGGGTGCTGTCCGCCCTGCTGGTGCTGCTGAGCCTCGGCTTCCTCGCCTGGGCGGCGCTACCGCTGGGCGGGCTGGAGTTCGACCGCTGCACCGTGGCGCTGGTGGCGCTGACCCCGTACGCGGCGCTGGTCGGCGCCGTGCTCGCGCTGCTCGGGCTGCTGCTGCGGCGCTGGCTGACCGCGCTGGTCGTCGGTCTGGTGACGGTGCTGCTGGTGTTCTCCGTGGTGCCGCGGGCCTGGTCGAACACCGCGCCGACCCAGGGCGATCCGCTGCGCGTGCTGTCGATCAACGCCTACTTCGGGCAGGCGGACGCGGAGGAGATCGTGGAGCTGGTGCGGCGGAACCAGGTCGACGTGCTCAGCCTGCAGGAACTCACCCCGGAGCTGGTCGACCGGCTGGACGCCGCGGGGTTGGGCGCGCAACTGCCGCACCGGGTGTTCCGGGCGGGTCCGAAGGCGGAAGGCTCCGGGATCGCGGCGCGCCACCCGCTGCGGGAACTGGACCTGGTGCCGGACTCGACGCTCGCCCAGCCGTCGGCGCTGCTGATGCGGCCGGGCAGCCCGCCGGTGGAGGTCGTCGCGGTGCACACGCTGTACCCGATGGGCAGCAGCACCTACGACGTGTGGCGGCGCGAGATGGTCGACCTCGGGCAGCTGCCGGTGAACGGCACGCCCCGCGTGCTGGCGGGCGACTTCAACGCGACGCTCGACCACAGCCGCCTCGGAGACCTGGTCGGCCGCGGCTACACCGACGCCGCAGCGGCCACCGGAGCGGGACTGCGCGCGACCTGGCCGGAGGGCTGGTTCCCGCCGCCGGTGGCGATCGACCACGTCCTCACCACGCCAGAGGTCGTCCCGCAGTCCTTCGAGGTCTTCCCGGTCCCCGGCGCCGACCACCGGGCGGTCCTCGCGACGCTCGTGGTCGGCAGCTGAGGCCGTGAGCGCCCCGCGGACCCGCAGAGCGCTCACGGACGGGTCACTTCTCCGGGTAGGACTCCTGGATCAGTTCGAACTCCAGCAGGCTGGAGCCGGAGGCGACCGGGTTCTTAGCCTCACCGGCGTGCGCGGCCTTCGCCGGGCCGGACGCCCAGGCCTGGAACGCCTCCTCGGACTCCCACTTCGTGTAGACGAAGTAGCGGTTGTCGCCCTTCACCGGGCGCAGCAGCTCGAACCCGAGGAAGCCCGGCGCGCTGTCCACCGAGCCGTGCCGCTCGGCGAACCGCTTCTCCAGCTCCGGACCAGCGCCTTCGGGAACCTCGATCGCATTGATCTTCACAACAGCCATGTAGCCAGCCTACGTGCCCGTCGGGGTGATCGGCGACCTTGGCGCCCCATGCCCGGAGCGGTCCTCACAGCTCGATCTGCGGGTGCAGCCGGGCCACCGACCAGGTGCGCTGCCGCTGCACCACCAGCGTGGTCAGCAGCAGGAAGATCGCCAGAAACCCGGCCAGCACGACAGCGTCCTGGAGCAGGTGCTGCGCCTCGCCGCCGGAGATCGTCACCCGCAGCCCGTCCACCAGGTAGCTCATCGGCAGGAACGGGTGCACCGCCTGGAACGGCACCGGCGCGGTCTCCATCGGGTACAGCCCGCCGGATGCGGTGAGCTGGATGATCAGCAGCACCAGCGACAGCAGGTCGCCGACCGCGCCCAACGCGGTACGCAGGAAGTGGTCGATCGCCACGAACGCGAGTGCGGCGAGCGCGACCAGCCCGAGCGTCCACCACAGGTGCACCGGGTCCAACCCCAGCCCGAAGTCGACCACCGCGTACAGCACGAACCCGCCGAGCACGCCCAGCGCGGCGGCGGGCAGGAACCCGGCCAGCGCGATCGTCCACGCGCTCACCCGGTCCGCCATGGCCCGCTGGTTCACCGGTTTGAGCAGCAAGTACGCGAACAGGCCGAACACCCACAGCGCGATGGCGAAGAAGAACGGCGCCAACCCGCGCCCGTAGACGTGCGCCGGGTTGATGTTGTCGACGTGGATCTCGGTCGGCGAGCCCAGCACGTCGGCGGCCTGGGCGACCTCGGTCGGGTTCGTCGGCGGGATCCTGCCCAGCGAGTCGTCGACCAGGCCCTGCAACGTCTTCGCACCGTCGTTGAGCTGCCCGGCCCCGGTGTGCAGCACGCCGCTGCTCGCGGCCAGCGTGTCCAGCCCGTTCGTGATGCCGTTGCTGCCCCCGGCCAGCTCGGCCGCGCCCGCGCGCAGCGTGTCGGCCGGTGCGGTGATCGCGCGAATCTGGTTCTGCAGCGGGCCGAGGTTGTTCTGCAGCGCCAAGGCCTGCTGGTTGGCCTCCTGCGCGGTGGTCAGCGCCTCCTGCGCGTCGCCGTCGGCGGTGGCCGCGGCGTCGGCGATCTTGCGGGAAATGTCCAGCGCGCGCTGGTAGGCGGGGTCCTGCTCGATGTCCGGGTGCTTCTGGCCGAGCTCTTCGACGGACGCGCGGCCCTCCCCGGCGCGCTGGCTGAGGAACCCGGTGGTCGTCTTGATCGCGCTCAGGCTGCTGACCGCCACGTTGCTGGCGTTGACCAGCGCGTTCACCGCACCGGGCAGCCGCTCCGCGGTGAAGTCGGTGATCGCGGTCAACTGCTGGTCCAGCTGGGCGCTCGCGTCCGAGATGCTCCGCACGCCCTGGGCGATCTGGCCGGTGCCGTCCCGCACGCCGTTCAGCCCGGTGGAGAGCGCGGCCGTGCCCTGCTTGCTCAGCTCGGTGCCCTCGACCAGCTGCTTGGACGCCTCCGACGCCAGCTGCAACTTCTGCCGCGCCTGGTCCAGCTCACCGTAGAGCGCGCGGGCGTAGGTGGCGTGCGCGGCGGCGTTGATCTGGTTCTGCAGCTCGGTCTTCACCGTGTCGGCCATGATCCCGACGATGAAGCCGTTGGCGTCGTTCTTGACGATGTGCAGCGCCGCCCGCTCCGGGTTGCGGTCCGCCGCGGTGGCCAGCCGGGCGCTGAAGTCCGGGGGCACCTCGATGGTGAAGTAGTAGGTGCCCTCCTCCAGCCCGCGCCGGGCGTCGGCGGCGTCCACGAAGTGCCAGTCGAAGGTGTCGGTCGCCTTGATCTGCTGGACGAACTGCTCCCCGGCGTCGATGTGCTCGCCGTGGGCGTCCACCGGCCGGTCGGAGTTGACCACCGCGACCGGCACCTGCCCCAACCTGCCGTAGGGGTCCCAGTTCGACCACAGGTACAGCGAGCCGTACAGCAGCGGGACCAGCACCAGCACCAGCGGCACCAGGCGGCGCAGCGGCCCGCGGAAGCGCCGCAGCTCCAGCCAGGCCAGGTTGAGCGCTTTCACGGCGCGTCCTCCTCCAGCAGGTCGAACACATCGGTCGGCCAGTCCTGCTCGCGGGCCGGGAGGTGGATCACCTCGACGTCCCCGGACGGCGCGTCCGAGGCGCTGGCCAGCACCGTCGTCCCGGTCCGGGTCACCTCGTGCAGCGCCGCCCACACTCGGGCGCGCGAGGGCAGCGGCAACCCGACCTCGACGTCGTCGACGAGGATCCCGGCGGGCGAGGACGCGACCGCCAGCGCCACCGCGAGCAGCAGCTGGTCGGCCGGGTGCAGCTCGCCGACCAGCGCGGACCGGTCCGGGGCCAGGCCGACCAGGGAGAGCGCGGCGTCGATGTCGCGGTCGGAGGCACCGCTGATCAGGCGGCGCTCCAGGACCGCCTCCCGGACCCGGTGCCGGTCCTCCAGCTCGTAGCCCGGCCGCAGCCGCGCCGGGCGGATCAACTGCCGCACCACCCTGGCCTGGGCGGGCAGCACGTGCCCGGAGACGTCCAGGTACCCGGTGATCAGCGGCAGCCGCCCGGACAGCGCGAGCAGCAGCGAGGTCCGCCCGGAACCACCGGGACCGGCCACCACGGCGAGCGCTCCGGCGGAGACCTCCAGGTCGAGGTTGGCGAACACGACGCCTTCCGGCCCCCGGACGGCGATCCCGCGGGCGAGGATGCTCACGCCGTCGACATCCATGCGTCCTCCTGCCGGGTGCGGTGCTGATCCAAAAGTGGCGGCTCCCCCAGCACCCGGCAACTCGTGGTCGGCCCCGGGGTCCACAGCGGACCGGCACCGACCCGCCCCGGGCCTGGACGGCACGCACCTCCGGTGGAAACCGGGGACCCGACTTCCACCAGAGGTGCGGATGGTGCCAACACCCCCGCCGTGTCATACCCCGACATGCCAACAACATCCCCGGAAAGAGTGAACAACCCCTGGTCAGTCATCCCACCCCAGCCCCACCACCCGCCGGAATCCATTCCTGAACGAAGGAGGTACCGGGCGGTGGAGGTCGGGCCCGGTTGAAGGAGGCGCCAGGCGACGGAGGTCGGGCCGGACGAAGGAGGAATCGGGTGTCGGAGGTCGGGCCGGACGGAGGAGGAGTCGGGCATCGGAGGTTGGGCCGGACGAAGGAAACGTCGTGCAATGGAGGACGGACGGGTCGAAGAGGCGCCGAGTGGCCGAGTCCAGATCGGGCGTAGGAAGCACCGGCCGAACGCGCCACGGGCCTGGGCGGCCGAACGGCTACGACGCCGTGGTCCCGCAGTTTCAATTGAAACTGCGAAGTGGTCCTCGGTGGATGCGCAGTTTCAATTGAAACTGCGCCCGTTTCCCCTCGTTCGGCGACTCGTCACTGCTCTACCTCGCCCGAGGTGGAGGGGCGTTCACCCACGTCCGCGAGCGGCGTTGGGTGCCGGTTGGGGAGGTTTCGGCGGTTGCCTGGGGGTGCAGTTTCAATTGAAACTGTAGATCATCTGGTGAAGCGCCTGAGGGGTTCGGGTGAGATCGCCTCGTTGGGACCGCGGTTGGGTCAGCGGGTGAGGAGGGTGTCGGCGTTTCCGGTGCGGGTGTCGAGGATCGCGACTTCGCTGATCGCGGCGCGGACGTCGTCCGGTGGTTGGAGCGCGCGGAACCCGGTGGCGAGTTGGTCGTCGGTGAGGCCTTGGGCGAGGGCGCAGTGCGGGATCCAGGCGCCGGGGAAGTAGTAGGCCGAGGGGTTCTGCACCCGGCCCGCCAGCGCGTCGTGCACCGCCGAGTGCACCGCCAGCAGCTCGGCATCCACCACCGCGCCGAGCAGCAGCGCCCGGTCCTCGCCGGGGAACGTGCCGAGCGTGTGCAGCCAGAGGTCCGGGATGGACAGCAGGTCCAGCTCAGCGCGCACCGCCTTGCGGGCCGCCGCCGGGATGCTCCCCGCCGCGGCCAGGACCACGTGCGGGCGGTGCCTGCCGACCGGGCTCGGCACCCCCGCGTCGGTCAACCGCCGCTGCAGGCCGCGGACCTCCGACTCGGTGCGGTCGTCGAAGAAGAAGACCAGCGCGTGCGCCATCAGTGCTCCCCGGGCAGCGCGAAGCGCCCGTCGTCGGTCTGCTCCACCAGCCCGTCCACCAGCAGCGAGTCCAGGCAGCGGTCGCGCTGCCCGGCGTCGGACCACACCGCGTCCAACTGCTCGCGCAGCACCGGTCCCGAGGACCCGCGCAGCACGTCGAGCAGCTTCCCGCGCACCTGCCGGTCGGTGCCCGCGAACTTCTGCACCTTCTTCGGTGGGCCCGCGTAGGCCGGACGACCGGCGTGCTGCCAAGCGCAGTCGTGCGCGATCGGGCACGACTCGCACAGCGGCGAACGCACCGTGCACACGACCTGCCCGAGCTCCATCAGCGCGGCGGAGAGCTTCGCCGCCGAAGCATCGTCGTCCGGGAGCAGCGCCTCGACGTCGGCGAGGTCCCGCTTGGTGGAAGGCGGCCCAGCGTCCCCAGCCCCGTGCACGGCCCGCGCCACAACCCGCCGCACGTTCGTGTCAACAACCGGAGCGCGCTTCCCGTAGGCGAAGGCAGCGACGGCCCGCGCGGTGTAAGCCCCCACCCCCGGCAGCGCCAGCAGGGTTTCGACATCCGAAGGAACAACGTCACCGTGCTCCGCGGCGATGGTCGCGGCGGCCTCGTGCAAGCGAAGGGCGCGCCGCGGGTACCCGAGCTTCCCCCAAGCCCGCACGACCTCGCCCTGCGACTCGGCAGCCAGGTCAGAGGGCCGCGGCCACCGCCGCATCCACTCCTCCCAGATCGGCTGGACCCGCTTGACCGGGGTCTGCTGCAGCATGGTCTCGCTGACCAGCACCCCCCACCCAGTGGTCCCGGCAGCCCGCCAAGGCAAAGCCCGCCCAGAAGCGGCGAACCACGAGATCAACTCACCAGGCTCCAAGGCCAACCCAACGAACCCCACACCAGAACTCTCCATGACCCCCCAATCCTGCCAAACCCCAACCCCTGAAAACACAAGCCCACCCGCCAACAACCCACCCACCCCGCCACCACCCACCGCCCCCACCCCACAACCCATGCAACCCCACCTCCACAAAACACCCCTCCGCAGGCCCGCCCGGTATCGCCTCCAGCGCCCAAAGCGCCGATCGTCGCCGCCTCTTCGCAGGCCCGCCCGGTATCGCCTCCAGCGCCCAAAGCGCCGGACGTCACTACTCCTCCGCAGGCCCACCTCGTATCGCCGCCAGCCTTAAAGCGCCGAACCTCACGCGATTTCGATTGAAATTGCCTCACCACCCCACCGCACCCCCCGTCCAAAACGACGGCAATTTCGATTGAAATCGCTACACCCCCAAAGCAACCCCCCACCGCTTTGAACCCAAAGGAACCCGGCACGCAACGGCACCTCGCCACCCCAACTCCACCCAGTAGCACCACCGCTCGCCCCAGGTGTCCCCCGTTCAACCGTCCACCGAGCCCCTGGTTCGGTACCCGCCTAGGGCTCACCGCTGCCGTTTGGGTGTCGTCGTGCTGCCGGTCGTGCGCGGGGTTGCTGGTTCAGCACCCACCCGAAGCTCACCCCCGCTCTCCAGGCAGTTGTCCTGCTACCCGCTGAGTCCCTGAGCCAGCACCCCCCCGATCGCACTCCGTAGGGCGAATTCCCCAAGCAGCACCCGATCGGGTGATCAACGACAGCGCTGTTCGGAGTAGTCGCCGGGTTACTGTCGTGCCGTGCTTGATCCGAACGGGCCGTTGCCGCCCGCGGTGTACTGGCGACGCCGCGTGGTGGCGATCGTCGCGGTGCTGCTCGCGGTCGTCCTGCTCGGCTGGGGAGCGGTGGTGCTCCTGAGCGGGTCGGGAGCGCAGCCGCAGGCCGCCCCACCGCCGGGGCAACCGGTCGCGATAGCCGCGGACGAGCCACCGCCGCAGTGCCCGGACGAAGCGATCCGGGTGGTCGCGGAGGTGCCCCGCCCCGAGTTCCGGGTCGGCGACCGGATCCCCATGAGCATGGTGGTCACCAACGCGGGCGAGCGCCCTTGTGTGCGCGACACCAACCGCACGCTGCGCGAGCTGACCGTGACCTCCCAGTCCGGCAAGCACGTGTGGTCCAGCAACGACTGCTACGCGGAGTCGACCAACGAGCGACCGCTGCTGCAGCCAGGCGAGTCGGTTCGCAACGACGTCGAGTGGTCCGGCCTGACCTCCACCCCGGACTGCGGTCCCGACCAGGCCAAGGCCGCCGAAGGCCAGTACAGGGTCGTCGCCCGCCTGGACTCCCTGAACAGCTCCCCAGTCGAATTCCGCCTGATCCCCTGACCCCGACCGCCATGACCTCGTGAGTGGCGATGGTGGTTGTTGCGACCATCCCCGCTCACGAGGGAGTCAGGTGAAGGGGTCGATGATGGTCGATTCGGCGAGGCGGGAGAGACCTTCTCGGACCAGGCGGGCTTGGGCTTCGCCCAGCGCGTCCACCTCGCGCAGTTCGTCCACCGTGGCTGCGAGGAGGCGCTGCAGGGAGCCGAAGTGCTCCACCAGGCGGCGGCGGACCGCCGCGGGCAGCCTCGGCACGCGGGCCAGCAGGCGGTAGCCGCGCGGGCTCAGGTGCTGGTCCAGGGCTTCCGGGGTGTCCGGGTACCCGAAGGCGGCGGCGATCGCGGTGAGGTCCAGCAGCTCGGTCCCGTCGAGCTTGCGCAGGGCCGCGCCCACCTGCTCCGAGGTCGGCATCGCGCCGTTGGTGGGCAGGTACTCCTGCACGATCAGCTCGCGGTCCAGGTCGATGCCGTCGCGGCCGCGCCGGGCGTCGCGCAGCGGGCCGACCAGCTCGTCGAGCTGCAGCTCGATCAGCCTGCCGTCGCCGCCGAGCTCGATCACGTCGCCTTCGATCTCGTCGGCGATCCGGCGCACCATCTCCATCCGCTGCACGACGGTCATCGCGTCCCGCAGCGTCACGTAGTCCTGGATCTCCAGGGCCGACAGCGCCTGCGCGACCTCGGCCAGCCGCGCGGTGTAGCGCTCCAGGGTGGCCAGCGCCTGGTTGGCGCGGGAGAGGATCTCCGGCGAGCCGATCAGCACGTGCCGGTGGCCCTGCGTGTAGACGCTGATGATGCTCATCGACTGGCTGACCGACACCACCGGGTAGCCGGTCTGGATCGCGGTGCGCTCCGCGGTGCGGTGCCGGGTGCCGGACTCCTCGGTGGGCGTGCTCGCATCGGGAACCAGGTGGACGTTGGCCCGCATGATCCGCTGGGCGTCGGTGGACAGCACCACCGCACCATCCATCTTGGACAGTTCGCGCAGCCGGGTGGCGCTGAACTCGATGTCCAGGTGGAACCCGCCGTCGCAGAGCGCTTCCACGGTGGGGTCGTAGCCGAGCACGATCAGCCCGCCGGTGCGGCCGCGCAGGATGCGCTCCAGGCCGTCGCGCAGCGCGGTTCCGGGCGCCAGCCGGGCCAGCGTGGCGCGCAGCGCCTCGTGGCTCATGCTCACCTCACGATCTTGAGCGCGTCGCCGATGTTGGACACCACCGTGGCCCGCACGCCCTTGGGCAGCGGTCCGGAGTCCGGGGGCACCAGCGCTCGATCGAAGCCCAGCCGCGCGGCCTCCGCCAGCCGGCGGCCGACCCCGTTGACCCGGCGGATCTCGCCCGCCAGGCCGACTTCGCCGACCACGACCAGGTTCGGCGGCAGCGGTTTGCTCTTCCGCGAGGACGCGATGGCCAGCGCGACGGCGAGGTCCGCGGCGGGTTCGTTCACGCGTTGCCCGCCGACCGTCGCGGCGAACACGTCGTACTCGCCGGTGGGGATCTTGCCGTGCTTTCCCAGCACGGCCAGCGTCATGGACACCCGCGCCGAGTCGAGCCCGCTGACCGACCGGCGCGGCATCGCCATCTGGGTCTGCATCAGCAGCGCCTGGACCTCGACCAGCAGCGGCCGCTTGCCCTCGACCATGACGGTCACCGCGGTGCCGTCGACGACGGTCTCCTGCCGGTTGATGAACAGCCCGGAGGGGTCGGGGACCTCGGCGATGCCGTCGTCGCGCTGCTCGAAGCAGCCGACCTCGTCGGCGGGGCCGAACCGGTTCTTCACCCCGCGCAGCATCCGCAGCGCCGAGTGGCGGTCGCCCTCGAAGTGCAGCACCACGTCGACCAGGTGTTCCAGCACGCGGGGTCCGGCCACCGCGCCGTCCTTGGTGACGTGCCCGACGAGCACCACCGGCAACCCGCGCTCCTTGGCCAGCGCCACCAGCGCGGTGGTGACCGCCCGGACCTGGGTGACGCCGCCGGGGCTGCCCTCGGCGTCGGGGGACTGCACGGTCTGCACCGAGTCGACGATCAGCAGGCCGGGCTTGACCGCGTCGACGTGCCCCAGCACGGCGGAGAGGTCGCTCTCCGCGCCGAGGTAGAGCTGCGGGTGCACCGAGTCCGTCCGCTCCGCTCGCAACCGCACCTGACCTGCGGATTCCTCGCCCGTGACGTACAGCGACGGGCCGCGCGCGGAGTTGGTGGCCCAGCGGTGGGCGACCTCCAGCAGCAGTGTGGACTTGCCCACTCCGGGCTCACCGGCCAGCAGCACGACCGCGCCGGGCACGATGCCGCCGCCGAGTACCCGGTCCAGCTCGCCGATGCCGGTGGACACCGCGCGGGCCGAGTCCAGGTCGACCTCGGCGATCGGGCGGGCCGGGGTGGCCGGGGCACCGGCGCTGACCTTGGCCAGCGCGGGGCGGGCGGGGGCGGCCTCCTCGACGGTGCCCCACGCCTGGCAGCTCGGGCAGCGCCCGACCCACTTGGCGACCTCGTGGCCGCAGTCGGCGCAGCGGAAGGCGGGGCGGGCGGCTCGGGCGTTCTTGGGCGGCACGTGGCGAGGCTATCCGCCCGGGACGACGGCGCGACCACGACGTGCGCCCGAGACGCGGATCGGGCCGCCCGCTGCTGCGGACGGCCCGATCCGGGTAGCTGTGGGGGTCAGTGACCGCCTTCGCCGTCGTGCTGCTCGGGGCGCGGCTTCTGGTCCTCGCTGATCGGCACCTGGACGGTGACCGGGCCGGCCTTCTCGAACACGAAGGTCACCGGGATGGTCACGCCGGGGGTGATGTCCTGCTTGAACCCGTTCAGCGTGATCTGCACCTGACGTCCGCCGGCGGCCTCGACCTGCGCCTTCTGCTCGGCGGAGGCGCCGGTGGCGTGCAGCGCGGTGCGGCTGGGCAGGGTGGTGTCCCCGCCGATGGTGGCCGGCGCGGTGGTGTAGTCGCTGGTGACCTGGACGAGCCTGTCGGCCGCGCCCTCGTTGGCCAGCACCACCTCCAGCGGTGCGGAGGACCCGGCCGGGTAGACCGTGCCGGTGCTCGGGAAGGTGAACATGGCGTTGCGGATGGCGATGTCCTGGACATCACCGCTACCGCCGTTCACGGCGGCGACCTGGGTGTCGGTCTCGGTCACCTGACCGGCACTGCACCCAGCGAGGGCGACGACGGCGCCGAGCCCGATTGCGGCCGGGATCAACCGCAGGCGGACGGCCTTGTGGTGCTGAGGGCGGCTCACGGTTGCAGCGTCCTTCCTGATTGCCGGACAACCAGGTGGAGCTTAATGCCCCGCCCGCGCGGGGGTGCTCCAGGGTCTTGCCGAGCTACGCATCGACCGGTGCCCGGGTGGGGTGCGCGCACCCCTGGCATTGATGTCCATTGTGGACGATTTCAGTGGGCCGAAAGGTCTCGCCTTGCACGTTCGGGTGCCCTTTGTCAACCCCAGTCCACGGCCTGACCTGCGATTACGGATGGTGGGGCGTCGAAGACGAGTTGCTTGGCGTGGTAAAGTGGGCATAGCGAAAGGGGCAGAGGACACATGGTTTTCAAGGTCGGAGAGACCGTCGTCTACCCGCATCACGGTGCCGCGCTCATCGAAGCAATCGAGACTCGTGTGATCAAGGGCGAGGAGAAGCAGTACCTCGTCCTCAAGGTCGCGCAGGGCGACCTGACCGTGCGCGTTCCCGCGGACAACGCCGAGATCGTCGGCGTCCGGGACGTGGTCGGCCAGGAGGGTCTCGATCGGGTCTTCGACGTGCTGCGGGCCCCGCACACCGAAGAGCCCACCAACTGGTCTCGACGGTACAAGGCCAACCTGGAGAAGCTCGCCTCCGGCGATGTGAACAAGGTGGCCGAAGTGGTGCGCGACCTCTGGCGACGCGAGAAGGATCGTGGCCTGTCCGCAGGCGAGAAGCGGATGCTGGCGAAGGCCCGTCAGATCCTGGTCAGCGAGTTGGCGCTGGCCGAGGGCACTGATGAGGGCAAAGCGGAAACCCTGCTGGACGAAGTCCTCGCCACCGCGGTTTGATCATCGGGAACGGGCGGGCGTGAGCGTAGTCGCGCTGGTCCCCGCGGCTGGCCGCGGGGTGCGCTTGGGGTTGGGGATGCCCAAGGCGCTGGTTCCGGTGAGTGGTGAATCGTTGTTGTTGCGCGCGGTCCGCGGCCTGCTGGCCGCGGGCTGCGTGCAGCACGTCGTCGTGGCGGCCCCGCCCGAGCAGGTCGAGCTGGTGGCCGCGGAACTGGCCGAGCTCCCGGCCGCGCACGTGGTTCCCGGGGGTTCGGAGCGGACCGATTCGGTGCGCCTCGCGCTCGACGTCGTAGCGCAGGTCGCGCCGGAGGCGCGGGTCGTGCTGGTGCACGATGCCGCACGTGCTTTCACCCCGGCGTCGGTGGTCCAGGACGTCGTGCGGGCGGTCGAGCAGGGCGCGCCCGCGGTGATCCCGGTGCTGCCGGTCTCGGACACGATCAAGCGCGTCGACCAGGCCGGGGACGTCGTCTCGACCGTGGACCGCGCCGAGCTCCGCGCCGTCCAGACCCCCCAGGGCTTCGCCATCGACGTGCTGCGCGAGGCGTACGCGGCGGCCGGTGACATCGCCACCGACGACGCGGGCCTGGTGGAGCGGATCGGCGGCAAGGTGCACACCGTCGCGGGCCACCCGCACGCGTTGAAGATCACCACCGCGTTCGACCTGGCCATCGCCGAGTCGGTGCTGGCGGCGGGGGCCCCACAGAACTCTGGAGAACTCGCGTGAGCGATCTGCTGCCCCGCGTCGGGCAGGGCGTCGACGTCCACCCGGTCGAACCCGGCCGCGACTGCTGGGTCGCCGGGCTGCACTGGCCGGGGGTGGACGGCTGCGCCGGTCACTCCGACGGCGACGTCGCCTCGCACGCGCTGTGCGACGCGCTGCTGTCGGCGGCCGGGCTGGGCGACCTCGGAGCGGTGTTCGGCACCGACGACGACCGCTGGGCGGGTGCGCACGGGGTGGACTTCCTGGCCGAGGTGCGGGACCGCGTCACCGCGGCTGGTTTTCGCATCGGCAACGCGACGGTGCAGGTCATCGGCAACGCGCCGCGGATCGGCAAGCGCCGCGAGGAGGCGCAGCAGGCGCTCTCGGCGGCCATCGGGGCGCCGGTCTCCGTCGCTGGCACCACCTCCGACGGCCTCGGCCTCACCGGGCGCGGCGAGGGCATCGCCGCGATCGCCACGGCCCTGGTCTTCCCGGCGCCCTGACGAGCTCCGGGTGACAGCCCGGTAGCTGGGCGTGACGGGTTGGCGGAGTCAGGGAAAACTCAGGGGCCGCGACCTGGAATGCCAGGGTCGCCGCGCGCGATGCTCAACACATGGTGATCGAGCGGAACCGGTGGGTGCGTCGGCTGCTCGTGGGGCAGCCGTTGGTGGGGTGGCCAGTGTCGTTCGTGCTGTGGTCCGGGGGCGGTGGGTTCGGGCTGGCGCTGGCGGTGGTCCTGCTGTGGGTGAGCACTGCGGTCTGCGTCGCGGGCATCGTCGTCCCGATGCGCGGTCAGGAGGCGCGGCGCTGTTGAGCGTTGCCAGTTCTCCCGGCCTCGCGGTGGCAATTGAGGTGCGGGTGAGCTTGGCCGCACATCGGTGCCGCCGGGGCCCGGCGCGCATACCTTGGGCCACGTGACTCTGCGCGCGGTGCTCTTCGACTTCTCCGGCACGCTGTTCCGCCTCGAGGAAGATCCGTCCTGGTACGCCGACCTCACCGACGCCGACGGCGCCCCCTTCGACCTCGCCGCCCAGGCCGAGATCATGCGCCGGATGACCGCGCCCACTGGGCAGGTCGTCCAGCTCGACGCCGAGTACCAGCACGCCTGGGACAACCGCGACCTCGACCCCGAGCTGCACCGCAAGGTCTACGTGGAGGTGCTGCGCAGCTCCGGGGTGCCCGACGGCCAGGCCGAGGGTCTGTACGAGCGGCTGATCGACCCCGACTACTGGACCGAGTACCCGGACGCGGCGGAGGTGCTGCGCCGACTGCGCGAATCCGGGGTGAAGGTCGGTGTGATCAGCAACATCGCCTTCGACATCCGTCCCGCGTTCGAGCGGATCGGTGTCACCCAATACGTCGATGAGTTCCTGCTGTCCTACCTCGAAGGCGTGATCAAGCCGGACGCGAAGATCTTCCTGCGCGCCTGCGAACGGCTCGGCGTGGCGCCGGAGGAGGCGCTGATGGTCGGGGACAGCGAGGAGGCCGACGGCGGGGCCGCAGCGGTCGGTTGCCAGGTGGCGATCGTGGAACCGGTCCCCACCGCCGAGCGCCGCGAGGGCCTGCTGACCGCCGTGGGCGACCTGCTGCGCTGACCGTCACTGCGCTCTTGACGCGACCGCCCCTGTCGTGATTGGGCCCGAACCGGCCCCCGTACCATCGGGGTTGTGAGCCTGCAGCTGCATGACACCGCGACCCGCACGACGCGCGAGTTCCACCCGCGCTGCGACGGAGTGGCGTCGATCTACGTCTGTGGTGCCACCGTGCAGGGCGTCCCCCACGTCGGCCACGTTCGCAGCGGCCTCAACTTCGACGTGCTCCGCCGCTGGTTGCAGCACCACGGCTACGACGCGCGCCTGGTCCGCAACGTGACCGACATCGACGACAAGATCCTCACCAAGGCCGCCGAGGCCGGTCGGCCCTGGTGGGAGTGGGCCGCCACGCACGAGCGCGCCTTCGAGCGGGCCTACGACCAGCTCGGCTGCCTGCCACCGTCGGCGCTGCCCCGCGCGACCGGGCACGTCACGCAGATGGTCGACCTGATCCAGCGCCTGGTCGACAAGGGCCACGCTTACGCGGCGGGCGGCGACGTCTACTTCTCGGTCGCCTCCTACGCCGACCAGTACGGCAAGCTGTCCGGGCAGCGCCTCGACGAGGTGCAGCAGGGCGAGACGCTGGCCAGCGGCAAGCAGGACCCGCGCGACTTCACGCTGTGGAAGGGCGCCAAGCCCGGCGAGCCGAGCTGGCCGACGCCGTGGGGCAGCGGTCGGCCCGGCTGGCACCTGGAGTGCTCGGCGATGGCCACCTTCTACCTGGGCAGCGAGTTCGACATCCACGGCGGCGGGCTCGACCTGGTCTTCCCGCACCACGAGAACGAGCTGGCGCAGTCCAACGCCGCCGGGGACGGCTTCGCCCAGTACTGGATGCACAACGCCTGGGTGACCATGAGCGGCGAGAAGATGTCGAAGTCGCTGGGCAACGTGCTGTCCATCCCGGAGGTGCTGAAGCGGGCCCGCGCGGCCGAGCTGCGGTACTACCTGGTCACCCCGCACTACCGGTCCACCATCGAGTTCTCCGAGGAGGGCCTGTCCGAGGCGGTGGCCACCTACCGCCGCATCGAGTCGTTCGTGCGGCGGGTCGGGCAGCGCACCGGTGCCGTCGGGCACGGCGAGGTGGCGGCGGAGTTCGCCGCGGCGATGGACGACGACCTGTCCACGCCGCAGGCGATCGCGGCGGTGCACAACGTGGTCCGCGAGGGCAACGCGGCGCTGGACCGGGGCGAGGACGAGTCGGCCCGCAGCGCGGCGGCGTCCGTGCGGGCGATGACCGACGTGCTCGGGCTGGACCCGCTGTCCGAGCAGTGGGCCGAGGACTCCGGCGCGGACGACGCCGCGCTGCGCGCGCTCGGCGAGCTGGTGGAGGCCATGCTGGAGCAGCGCAGGCAGGCCCGCGCGGAGCGCGACTTCGCCACCGCGGACCTGCTGCGGGACCGGCTGCAGGCCAGCGGGATTGCCGTCGAGGACACCCCCGACGGCCCGATGTGGACACTGAAAGACGGGTAACACGTGGCTGGCAACGACAAGCGCCGCGGCGGCATGCGCAAGTCCAACAAGAAGGGCATGGTCGTCGGTTCCGGCGGGCAGCGGCGCAGGGGCCTGCGCGGCAAGGGCCCGACGCCGAAGGCGGAGGAGCGCGTCAGCCACCCCGCGAAGCGGCGCGCGGACGCGCGCGCGAAGGCTGAGCAGCAGCGCGCGAAGCGCCAGGCGGCGGCGGAGTCGCAGCCGGAGCTGGTGTGCGGGCGCAACCCGGTGGTGGAGTGCGTCCGGGCGGGCGTGCCCGCGAGCGGGCTGTTCGTCGCGCAGGGCATCGACATCGACGACCGGGTCACCGAAGCGGTCCGGGAGGCGAAGGCGCGCGGCATCTCGGTGGTCGACGTGCCGCGCGTCGAGCTGGACCGGATGACGCACAACGCGGTGCACCAGGGCCTCGCGCTCCAGGTGCCGCAGTTCAAGTACGCGCACCCGGAGGAAGTGCTGCAGGCGGCGCGCGACTCCGGCCTGCCGCCGCTGATCGTGGCGCTCGACGGGGTAACCGACCCGCGCAACCTCGGTGCGGTGATCCGCTCGGCGGCGGCCTTCGGCGCGCACGGCGTGATCGTGCCGCAGCGCCGAAGCGCCGGGATCACCGCCGTGGCCTGGCGCACCAGCGCGGGCACCGCGGCGAAGCTCCCGGTGGCCAAGGCAGTGAACCTGACCCGCACGCTGAAGGACCTCAAGAGCGAGGGCCTGATGGTGATCGGCCTCGACGCGGACTCCGACGTGAACTCGGACGAGCTGGAGCTGGCCACCGGCCCGCTGGTGGTGGTCGTCGGCTCCGAGGGCCGGGGCCTGTCCCGCCTGGTTCGGGAGACTTGCGACCAGACGGTCTCGATCCCGATGGCGGCGGGGGTCGAGTCCCTCAACGCGTCGGTCGCCGCAGGCGTCGTCCTCGCCGAAGTCGCCCGCCGCCGCCGGATCCACTGACCCCACCGGGGTTCCCGCCCGGGGACCCCGGCCCCGGCCGCTGGCGGGGGCCTCCGCGCCTCCGCCGACTGGGTCCAGTCCCGGCCTCCTGCCGGGGGCCGGTTCCGTCTCCCCGGCCGCGATCTCAGTGGAAGCCACCCCGGACGTGCACGCCCACCCCGGTGTGTCCGGTACCCGACGCGCTCCGGCGTGTCCGGCACCCGACACGCCGGGGTTTGCAGTTTCAATTGAAACTGCGGTCCGGGTGGGTCACTGGTGCTGGCTGAAGATCGTGTCGAAGGTCAGGGCCGAGGCGAGGGTCATGCTCAGGAGTGGATCCTGGAGCGGCCGGTAGATCTGCAGGACGTAGTTGTCCGCCGTGGTGAAGGCCGCCTTCGCCAGGCCCTGCCAGGTCTTGGTGATCTGGCCGATCTCCTGGTCCGCGTGGTCGAGGACCTTGATGTCCCAGGCGCGCAGGTTCTCCGCCTGCAGGCCGCCGACGCGCTGGCCGCCGATCTCGAAGTTGAAGCGCGCCTTGCCCCAGAAGTTCGCCAACCGAATCTCGCCGATCGGCGACTGGTCCGCGCGCTGCACGTGGACGGTGCCCTTCCACAGCGTCGCCGGGCGGGTCAGCAGCAGGTGCGGGCGGCCGGTGATGTCCCGGATCTCCAGCTTGACCGTCATCAGCGAGTCGAGCTTGGTGAACGCCCGCAGCGCCTTCTGCGCGCCGTTCTGCCCGACCTGCACGACCGAGCCGAGCTGGCGCCCGTGCTGGTCGTAGATGGCGTACTCGTTGGACATCTCGATGAGCTTGGCCTGCTGGTTGATCACCAGCACCGGCTCGGTGAACAGCGTCCCGCCGCCACCGGTGACCTGGCCGCCGACCCCCGCGCGCTGCTGGACCTGCTGCTGGATCGACGCGGCGTTGCCGGTGCCGCCCACGGACAGCTCCGCGACCGAGGCGTCACCCTGCGGCGGTGGGGCCGGTGCCTGGGCTGGCTGGACGTGCGGGGTCCACTGGCGGCCGTCCCACCAGCGGACGTAGCGCTGGTCGGCCTGGTCCGGGTACCAGCCTGGCGGGGGAGCGTTCATGAGCCCCAGGCTAGGTGATCGGCGCTGCCGCCGTCCGCGCTTTCGGCTGCCGCGCGGGCCACTGTTCTGCCTGGTCAGGACAAAGCGGATGTTTCAACCCGAGCCGTTTCGGCTCGGTGACGTTCCGGGCTCGGATAGAGTCCGAGCAGCAATCATCCAGGGGAGGCGAGGGCCTCCCGCACTCCGAGGCCCCGATGTCGTTCGCAAGCTCCCTGTTCCTCTGGTACTTCCTGCCGGCCGTGCTGGCGGCGGTGCTGATCGCCCCGCGCGCCGGGCGCAACGCCGTCGTCGCGGTGGCGAGCCTGCTGTTCTACGCCAGCGGCGCGGGCGGCACCACGCTGCTGCTGCTGTCGTGCATCGTGGTGAACTACTTCGCCGGGCTGCGGCTGGAACCGGTCGAGTGGGGCTTCGAGCGGAACCGGCGCCGGTGGGTGCTGATCGGCACGGTGTCGTTCAACCTGGCGATCCTGGCGGTGTGGAAGTACGCGGGGTTCGCCACCGAGCAGCTGGCGGTGCTCAGCAGCTGGTTCGGCGGTGACTTCCCGGTGCTGCACCTGGCGCTGCCGATCGGCATCTCTTTCTACACGTTCCACCACATCTCCTACGTGGTGGACATCTACCGCGGCGAGCGGCCCGCGCTGCGCAACCCGGTCTCGTTCATCACCTACATCGCGATGTTCCCGCAGCTGGTGGCGGGTCCGATCGTGCGCTACCGGGAGATCGCCGACCAGCTGCCGCAGCAACGCACCCACCGGCTCGACGACATCGCGGCGGGCTTCCCGCGGTTCGCGTGGGGGTTGACGAAGAAGGTCGTCATCGCCGACGCGCTGTCGCCGATGGTGGACGCCTGCTTCGCGACCCCGGACGAGGACATGACGTTCGCGATCGCCTGGCTGGGGGCGATCGGCTACGCGGTGCAGCTGTACTTCGACTTCTCCGGGTACTCGGACATGGCGATCGGCCTGGGCCGGATGCTGGGGTTCCGGCTGCCGGAGAACTTCGCCCGGCCGTACTCGTCGGTGACCGTCACGGAGTTCTGGCGCCGCTGGCACATGTCGCTGTCGCGCTGGTTCCGGGACTACGTCTACATCCCGCTGGGCGGCAACCGCGGCGGCCAGGCCCGCACCTACCGGAACCTGGCGATCATCTTCGTGCTGACCGGCTTCTGGCACGGCGCGGCCTGGACGTACCTGGTGTGGGGCCTGTTCCACGGCCTGCTGCTGGTGGTCGAGCGCGCGTTCGGTTGGGCGCACGCCCCGGCCGACCTCCCCGCCCGCCTGGCCCGCCGCGCGCTGACGATGCTGCTGGTGGTGGTCGGCTGGGTGTTCTTCCGCTCCCCGGACCTGAGCAGCGCCTTCGTCATGCTGGGCCACATGCTGGTCCCGGATTTCGCGGGCCTGACCGACATCGTGGCGGCGGCGGTGACCAACCAGCGGGTGGTGTTGCTGCTGCTGGCGCTGGTGGTGGTGTTCCTGCCGGCGAACGCGGGTACCGGCCCGTTCCTGGAGTCGGTGCGCACCCCGCAGGCCTACGCGCTGCGCATCGGTGTTCTCACCCTCGGCCTCGGCTACTCGGGCCTCCTGGTCGCCACCGGCTCCTTCAGCCCCTTCCTCTACTACCAGTTCTGACCAGCGGTTCCGGTGCCCGGTCGGGATCAGCGAACCGGTGCCCACCCACCTCGGGGCCTTGGCGACCCAGCCCTCCCGTGAGCTCCGCTTCCGGGTGTGAAGCGGTGTTCGGCGGGGATGAGTGGGGAAGTCTTGGGGGAGCGCGCGGCTCTTCGTGCGGGGGAGGTGTCGGTGAGTACCCGAAGTGAGCGCTCCGAGGCCGGGCCGGACGGGCTGGCGGACTGGGTGCAGATCGCTCCGCAGGGGCTGCCTGACGGCCCCGTCCTGCTGTGCACTCCTGGTGGTGTTGTGGTGCGTGCGACCGCGCAGGCTGCCGCGTTGCTCGGGTACGAGGGGCCCGATGACCTCGTCGGGCGGCAGCTCGAGGAGGTGGGGGTCCGCGAGGGCCCGCCGGATGGCGGTGGGCGTCCTGCGGTGCGCACCGTGAGCTGGTCGGCCGGGCAGTTGGTGTGCACCGTGCTCTGCGACGTCTCGGACCTGACCGCCGCCCCGGCCCACCCGGCCACCGGGCGGGAGGACTCGCTGGAGGAGGAGCGGGCCGACCAGATCAGCAACGCGCCGATGCTGGACCTCCAGCGGGCCGCCAAGATCGGGACCTGGCAGCTGGACCCGGCCACCGACTCGTTGCGGCTGTCGAAGGTGTTCCACGAGCTGACCGGCATCCCGCTGCGGGACGGGATGACCCTGGAGGAGTTCCTGGCCTTCGTGCACCCGCACGACCGCGACATGGTGCGCCGGAAGGTCCTCCACTCGGTGGAGCACTCCCTGCCGGTCGAGTTCGAGCACCGGTTCGTCCGCGGGGACGGCGGGCTGCGGACGCTGCGCGTGCACGGCGTGGTGAGCAAGGGACGCCGGACGATGCTGGTCGGCACCGCGCAGGACGTCAGCGCCGCCGATGACCAGGACAGCTCGGGGCTGCTGGTCGACATGGGCGCGGCCGTCGACATCCTGGCCAGGCTGCTGGAGGGGCCCGCCGCCGAGGACGTGGCCGTGCTGGCCTGCGGGATCGACAACGTCCGGCGGATCGACCACTCGCTGGGGTACGAGGCGGCGGCCGACGTGGAGGCCTCCGTGGCGCAACGCCTGGCGGAAGGGCTCCCGGAGACGTGCATCGGCGCCCGCAGCCCCAGGTGGGAGAAGTTCATGATCGTCTGCCCGGACACCAGGGCGGTGGGCGGCGTGGAAGCGCTGATCACGCTCGTGTCCGGGCTGCTGCGCACCACGCTGCCGGTGGGCAACCACCTCGTCCAGCTGTCCGGCTCGATCGGGGTGGCGACTCCGCGCGGCGGCGGAGTCACCGCCGACGACCTGTTCCGGCACGCCGCCATCGCGGCGTCCGAGGCGCAGCAGAAGGGCTTCAACCAGGTCGTGGTGGCCGATCCCGACCTGATCTCCGCCGCGGACCGCCAGCTCCCGCTGGAAGCGCAGCTGCGGGACGCGCTGCACCGCGACGAGCTGACCCTGCACTACCAGCCGGTGGTGGCCGCCGACGGCTCCATCGTCGGGGCGGAGGCGCTGGTGCGCTGGCCACGACCGGACCGCGGGGTGGTCAGCCCCGGTGTCTTCCTGCCCGTGGCCGAGCGCTCCGGGCAGCTGCACGACCTGGACCAGTGGGTGCTGCGGACCGCGTTCCGGGACGCCGCCGGGTGGCCGCCGGTGGGCGGCCGACCGGTCTCGGTGGCGGTCAACATCGCTGGTCTGCTGCCCGGCGACCCGGACTTCGTGGACCTGGTCACCGAGGCCGTGACCGACTCGGGCATCGACTGGTACCGCGTCGAGCTCGAACTGGTCGAAACGGACCTCGTGGACCTGCGCCCGCAGAACCGGTACGCCATGGAGCGGCTCGTCGAGCGCGGTGCGCGCTTCGCGATCGACGACTTCGGCACCGGCTACTCCTCGATGGCCCGCCTGAAGCACCTGCCGGTGCAGACCATCAAGCTCGACGGCCGGTTCGTGGCCGACATCGACAGCAACAGCACCGACCTCGCCGTGTCGCAGGCCGTGTGCACGATGGCCCACGCCATGGGGCACACCTGCATCGCCGAGGGAGTCGAGACGATCGAGCAGCTGCGCGTGCTGCGGTCGATCGGGATGGACCTCTACCAGGGGTTCCTGTTCTCCCCAGCGGTACCGGCGGAGGACTTCCGGACGATGCTGGCGACCGGCGCGGCGCCCGGCTACCGGCGCTGACCAGCCTGCGCTGCGCGCGCTGATCGACCCCGCGACCAGTACCTCCGGTTCCCGGGTGCTTGACTCTACCCCCACGGGAAGGGCCTGTGATCGGGTCGGCTGCCGCTCGACTTGGTGTGATCTGCTCACCGGGATTGCGGGATCGTGCGAACCTCGGCGGGTCGGTGGCCGTCTCCCGGTGGAGCAGCTCAACCGGTCGAACCCAATCGGAGGGACCCTAAGTGACCAGCACGCTTGTCGCCGGCGCAGCAACGCACCAGGGCGGACGGGAGATCAACCAGGACGCCGTGGTCGTCGACGACGGGCTGTTCGGGCTCGCCGACGGGGTGGGCGGGTTGTCCAGCGGGGAGGTCGCCAGCAGGCTCGCGCTCGACGCGGTGAAGGCGGACTTCGCCACCGACCGCAGCGCCGCCGGGCTGCTGCGCGCCTGCCAGCAGGCCAACCGGGCGGTCCTGAGACGCGCGGACCGCGAGGAGATCACCATGGGGACCACGCTGGTCGCCGTGGCGCTGACCTCCGATGCCGGGGTGGTGGCCGCGCACGTGGGGGATTCGCGGCTCTACCGGCTGCGCGGCGGGCGGCTCGAAGGGCTCACCCGCGACCACACCGTCATCGCGGAGCTGCTGCGCGCTGGGGCGGTCAGCGAGGAAGCCGCCGACGAGCACCCGCACCGCAACGTGCTCACCCGGGCGATTGGGGTCAACCCGGAGGTCGAGGTGGACCGCATCGACCTGTCCTGCCAGCCGGGGGACCGGCTGCTGCTCTGCTCGGACGGGCTGTTCAAGACGCTGGCCACCGAGGAGATCGAGGAGGTCCTGGGGTCGGAGCCGACTCCGCAGGACGCCGCGGACCAGCTCGTCGCGGCCGCGGTGGAACAGCACGCCGACGACAACGTCAGCGTCGTGGTGGTCAACGTCGAGTGACCGCCGATCCGCCCGTTCTCGGCCGGTCGCGGTGGGTGGCCGGATAACGTTGGGGTGTGTCGCGGCAGAAGAACCTCCCCCCGGTCCACGAGGCGTGGTTGCCGCGGGAGCACCCGCTGCACCGCCCGCGGCACGGCAGGCGGCAGCTCGCGGCGCTGGTGTGCGCCGTCCTGTTCTTCACCGCACCCCTGGTCAGCTGGGTCTTCGGGGCCCGCCCGGCGCAGCTGGAGAACCGCCCGCTGGCGGCGTTCCCGAGCGTCACCGACGGCTGGGGCTTCTTCACCGGCCTGAACGCCTGGGCCACCGACCACCTGCCGTTCCGGCGGCAGGCCGTGCAGTCGGTGGACGCGCTCAGCCGCGGGGTCTTCGGCGAGCCCGCGCGGTTGGACGGCGGCTCGCACACCTCCCCGGTGGGCGCCGGGCAGGTCGACGAGAAGCCGCAGGTCAACGAGAACGTGTTCCCCTCGGTCATCGAGGGCAAGGGCGGCTGGCTCTTCCTGGGCCACGACGTGTCCTACCGGTGCGTGCCGAAGCGCTCGCTGGACGAGGTGATCGCCGGGCTGCGCCGCTGGCGCGAGGTGGTCGAGGCGTCCGGTCGGGAGTTCCAGCTGGTCATCGCGCCGGACAAGTCCACCGCGTACCCGGAGAACATGCCGGACACCTACGCGGGCGAGGACTGCTCCACGAAGGCCCGCGAGGAGTTCTGGAAGCGGGTGCCGCGCGAGACCGGGGCCCTGGACATGCGCCGCCAGCTGCGCGAGGTGGCGGACCGCAACCAGCGGCCGATCTACCACGACATCGACACGCACTGGACGCACGAGGGCGGCATCACGATGGCCTACCAGCTCGCCGAACGGCTGCAGCCGGGGACGACGAGCACCTGGGAGGTCCGGCCGTCGCGGCAGTACCCGCACAGCGCGGACATCCCGGACCTGCTGGGCCAGGACCGCACCGTGCCGATCCAGGCGTACTCGCTGGCCCCGGACGGCAGCGACGTGGACAACACCCAGTTCAAGCCGAGCGACTTCCACGAACCGCTGCACCTGGGGTCGCCGCCGAAGCCGGGCATGATCACCAAGCCGGTGCGGATGGTGGGCGACTCGTTCACCCAGTTCGCCAGCCCGTACCTGGCGGCGACGTTCACCGACCTGACGATCGTGCACCCGGACCAGGTCGCGGTGGACCCGGCGGCGACGGGCCAGCTCCTCGCCGAGGGCGAGGTGGTGACCTTCGAGCTCTCCGAGCGCTTCGTCGCCGGAGGTCGCTACCCCATGCTCGACCAGGCGGTGGCCGACCAGGTCGGCGCCGTCCTGGCCGCCCACCCCGTCCGCTGACCCTGCCCCGGCCTCGCGAACTGGGCCGGGGCGGGGCTCGTGAGTGCGAAACGGTGCTGGAGCACCGTTTCGCACTCACGACCCCCGATCGTAGGGGGGTCGGGGGGGGGTGGTGGGGGGTGGTGGGGTAGGGACACCACGGGAGTAACCGCAACAGTTTTTTGTTT
>NZ_JBEPDU010000049.1:0-52955 GCF_040300525.1 Saccharopolyspora sp. NPDC000359
GCCGACGAGTTCGCCGGGCTGGCTCGCGCGATGCTCGTCGGCCCGGTTGCGCAGCGGCGGCAGGTCCACCCGGGCCGGGCAGAGCGCGGCCGCGCTGCGCACCCCGTCGGGCAGGTCGGCCTGCGGAGCGGAGGTGAGCACCACCCGGGGCTGCTCGGCGAGCCTGCGGGCCAGCCGGGCGCACAACGCGTCGGGCAGCAGCTCGATGCGCTCGACGACCAGCGCGTCGGCCGTCGCCGAGTCCAACCGCTCGGCCCACTCCCGCTCGCCCAGCACGACCAGGTCCGCTGCGTCGAGGACCGCCGCGCGACTGCCCACGACCAGGTGAGCGGCGCGGGTGCGCCCCGACCCTGGTTCACCGGCGATGAGCACCGGTTCGCCGCTGCCGCGCAGCTCCGCCAGCCGGCTGTCCGGAGTGGACCAGCGCGACCCGGTGGTGCCGCCGCGCGGAACCCGGGTGCGGGGCGTCAGCTCGACGAGCACGCCGTCCGGTGCGCTGCCAACCCTCAGCGCGCGCAGGCGGACTGGTGCGCCCGACCCCAGCACCAGGTCGCGCGCGAGTTCGCCGGACGCGGGTGCGGCCTCGGCGATGTCGCGCAGCACCGCGTGGTCCGAGGGCTCCAGCAGGTCCAGGGCCGCACGGTTGCTCAGCACGACCTCGCCGCCGAAGGCGACCACCGCCCGGCACCGCCGCTGGGTGGCGTGCTGGAAGGCCTGCAGCAGCCGCTTCTCGGACTGCCGCGCCCCCGCCCACAGGCGTTGTTCGATGTCCTCCACGGCGCGTTGCAGCAGCGGCGCGAACAGTGGGTTCGCCTCGGGGCCCACCCCGGTGATGTCCAGGACGCCCTCGATCCGCCGGGTCACCGGGTTGCGGATCGGGTGGCCGTAGCAGCTGAACGCCTTCAACGCCTCGATGAAGTGCTCCCGCCCGTGCACGGTGACACCGCGCATGACCTCCAGTGGCGTGCCCAGCGCGTTGGTGCCCGCGACCTCCTCGCTGAACTGCGCGCCCGGGACCGCGCTGACCTGGTCCAGTGCCCGCTCGGTGCGCAGGTCGGTGAACCGGCGGTCGACGATCCGGCAGGAGCTGTCGGCCAGCGCGACGCAGAAGGTGGTGCCGCTCAACCGCACCGCGAGCTCGTCCAGGACCGGGGTGGCCGCCACCCGCAGCCTGCTGCGGGGATCGAACTCGGCGACGTCCAACCGGTCCAGCGCCGACTCCGGCCGCAGCCCGCTCAGGGAGGCGCGCCGCCAGGACGACGCGATCTCGGCGCGCACCGCGCGACTGGCCTGGGCAGCGCTCGCGTTCACCCTGTCCTCCCGGCTGTGCGCGGGGGTGGGACGGGCCCACCCGTGTTGGCGGAAGTTGACGACGGATTATCTGCGGTCCCGTCACCTGGATCAAGCCCCTGCGCCCGTTCGCCCGGCGGCAGGTGCTCCGACCTGCGGTGGCGCGCCCGCCGAAGGGGTGTGGGACGAGGGCGGATCGCCAGCCCGCGCCTGTTTCCGGTCCTCTGTGGTCACTCGCCGCCATCGTGATCCGCGTGCGTGCGGCCGGGTTGGTGCGCAGGATCGGTGGGCTGGCGTTTCCAAGCGGGAGAGGTGGCCGATGTCCGAAGCAGAACTGGTCCTGGTCGGCGGCAACGTGCTCACCATGACCACCGACCAGCCACGCGCGAGCGCGCTGGCGGTCTCCGGCGGCCGGATCACCGCGGTCGGCTCGGACGAGGAGGTCCAGCGCTGGAGCGGTCCGGGCACCCAGCTGGTCCAGCTCGCTGGCCGGACCGTGCTGCCGGGCTTCGTCGAGGCGCACGGGCACCCCACGCTGGAGATGGTGATCGCCGGTCCGGACGTGCTGGACATCCGCCCGGTCACCTGCGCCACCGCCGAGGAGGTGCTGTCCTGGCTGCGCGCAGCGGTGGCCGCCGCCGATCCCGGCTGCTGGTTGGGCGCCTTCGGCTGGGATCCGCTGCTGCAGGAGGGCCTGCCGGCGATCAGCCGGGCCCTCCTGGACGAGCTCAGCCCGGACCACCCGCTGTCGGTGATGCACAACAGCGGGCACAGCGCCTGGGGCAACACCCTGGCGGTCCAGCGCGCCGGCATCACCCGGGACACCCCCGACCCGGTCGGGTCCCGGTTCGAGCGCGACGAGGCGGGAGAACCCACCGGCGCGGCCTTCGAGGCGCCCGCGACCGCGCTGGTGCTGGGCGGCGCGATCCGCCCGCCGGACGCGGACAACTTCGCCACCCTGATGCGCCACGAGCACAACCGGCTCGCGCGGGCGGGCATCACCACCGTCGCCGACCTGGGGTTCCGCCGCGACGCCCGCGAGCGCGCGCAGGACTTCTGCCGCTCGGCGCAGGCGAAGGTGCGGATGCGGGTCTATGAGGTGAGCGTGCCCGAGAAGCGCACCGACGTCGTGCCCGGCCAGGACCGCGACGACCCGATGTTCCAGCAGGTCGGGATCAAGATCTGGGCCGACGGGTCGCCGTGGGTCGGCAACATCGCCACCAGCTTCCCGTACCTGGACACCCCGCAGACCCGCGCGATGGGGCTGCCGCCCGGGCACTGCGGTGGCACCAACTACACCCGGCAGCAGCTCACCGAGGTCGTCGGGGCCTACTTCCCGCCCGGCTGGCAGATCGCCTGCCACGTGCACGGCGACGAGGCCGTCGAGATGGTGCTGGACGTGTTCGAGGAGGCACTCGCCGCGCACCCGGAGCGGGCGGACGCGCGGTTGCGGCTGGAGCACTGCGGCGCCATGACCCCCGAGCAGTACCGGCGCGCGGCGCGGCTGGGCGTCACCTGCAGCCTCTTCGTGGACCACCTGTACTACTGGGGCGACGTGCTGGTCGACGGCCTGTTCGGGGCCCGCGCCGAGTCGTGGACCTGCGCGGGGGCCGCGTTGCGGGCCGGGGTGCCGATCTCGTTCCACAACGACTCGCCCGTCACGCCGCCGGAACCGCTGCGCAACATCCAGGTCGCCGTCACCCGCGCCAGCCGCAGCGGCCGGGTCATCGGGCCGGAGCACCGGGTCACCGTCGAGCAGGCGCTGCGGGCCGAGACGATCGACGCCGCCTGGCAGCTCTTCGCCGACCACGAGGTGGGATCGCTGGCGGTCGGCAAGCGCGCGGACCTGGTCGTCCTGGACGCCGACCCGCACGCGGTGCCGCCGGGCGAGATCGGTGACATCCCGGTCCACTCGACCTACCTCGACGGTCGCCGCACCTTCCCGGGGTGAGCAGGATGGACACGCCCGTCCCGCAGCGCTGGCCCGCGAAGGTGGCCCACAGCCGCCACCGGCGCGCGTACGCGCTGGTCGGGTTGTCGCTGCTGTCCGCGCTGCAGGTGCTCGACCCGACGCTGAACTCGCTGGCACTGCCCGAGGTGGCCGAGGAGCTCGGCATGGACCCCAGCGTGCGGTCGTTCGCCTCCAGCGTCGGCACGCTGCTGCTCGCCGCGGCCATGCTGGGCATCGGGATCCTCGGCGACCTGCGCGGACGACGCCGCGTGCTGCTGGTCGGCACGCTCGGCATGGCCGTCGGCGGGGTGCTGTGCGCGACCGCCCCGGTGGCTGGCCTGTACGTGGTCGGCCGCGTGGTGATGGGGGTGAGCACAGCGGGGAGCTTCGGTATGAGCTTGGCGATCCTGCCGACGCTGTTCCGGCCCGAGGAGCTGCCGCGCGTGTTCGGCGCCTGGCTGGGAGTGCAGTCGGCGATCAGCGTGCTCGGCACGCTCGGCAGCGGTGCCCTGCAGGCCTCGCTGGGCTGGCGCGCCACCTGCCTGATCATCCCGGTGCTGGCCGTGGCGTTCACCGCGTTCGGCGCGCTGGCGGTGCCGGACAGCCGGGCGGCGCACCCGCGGCGCTTCGACGCGGTCGGCGTCGTGCTCGCCGCCGTGGCGCTGATCTGCCTGATGGGTGGGTTCACCCTGGCGGGCGAGCTCGGCTGGGGCAGTCCGGTGGTGCTGGGCGGTCTCCTGCTGGCAGTGGTGCTGCTGGCCCTGTTCGCGTTCTGGGAGGCGCGCAGCACCCGACCTGGGTTCCCGATCCGGCTGTTCGCGGTGCCCGCCTTCACCGCCGCCTGCGTGGTGGGGATCGTGTTCAACTTCGCCAACGGCGTGATCGCGATGCAGTTGCCGACCGTGCTCGAGAGCGTGCTGGGCCGCAGCGCGTTCGTCGCCTCGATCGCGCTGACCACCATGTCGGTGGGGATGCTGTTCGGCACCCTCGCGGCGGGCGAGGCGCAGAAGCGCCTGCGCCTGAGCGCCCGCACCATCTTCACCAGCGGCCTGCTCACGATCGCGTTGGGCATCCTGCTGCTCGGCCTGGTGCGCACGACCACTGGTTCCTGGTACTTCGCCGCCTGCGCGTTCGTCGTGGGCTTCGGGATCATGTGGGCGCAGAACGCCGAGTCGGCGGTGATCATGTCCGCGGCGCCCAAGGAGATGGTGGGTTCGGTCGGCGCGGTCAAACCGGCGGTCGGCCAGTTCGGTATGGGGCTCGGACTCGGCGTCGTGGTGCCGATCATCGTGGGTGTGCTGCGCTCGTCGGGGGCCACCGGGCGCGAGGCCGTCATCGCGGGGTTCACCGAGGTGATGCTCTGGATCGCGGGCTTCGTGGTGCTATGCGCGATCGGCGTGCACCTGCTCATGGTCAAGCAGGGGCGGCTGCAGAGCTTCGAAGCACCGCCGACCGGCTGACCGGGCGCGGGTCTGTTCGGTGCCAGGCTGGTTTCCGGGTCTTGACCGGGGGTGACCGGGTGCGTAGCTTGCTAGCGAGCAAGCGCTTGGTTTGCTGGGAGGTGTCGATGGCCGGGCCCGAACCGACTGCTCCCGGGGCTGATCGCGCTCGGCAGGTGCGGCGGGTGGCGGTCTCCGGCCTGCTCGGCACCGTCATCGAGTACTACGACTTTCTGCTCTACAGCACGATGGCCGCGCTGGTCTTCGGCACGCTGTACTTCCCGGCGTCGAACCCGGCGGCGTCGACGATCGCGGCCTTCGGCACCCTCGCGGCCGGGTACGTCGCCCGACCGCTCGGCGGCCTGCTGTTCGGGCACTTCGGTGACCGGTTGGGGCGCAAGTCGGCCCTGGTGACGAGCATGGTGCTGATGGGCGTGGCGAGCGCGCTCATCGGCGTCCTGCCCACCTACACGACCCTCGGGCTGGCAGCGCCGGTCCTGCTCGTGCTGCTGCGCGTCGTGCAGGGCATCGCGGTCGGCGGTGAGTACGGCGGGGCCGCGCTGATGGTCATCGAGCACGCCGACCCGCAGCGGCGCGGCGCCTGGGTGGGCATCATGCAGATGGGCTCCCCGCTCGGGTCCCTGTTGTCCAACGGCGCGGTGGCGCTGGTGACCCTGCTGCCGAGGGAACAGTTCCTGGCCTGGGGGTGGCGGATCCCGTTCCTGGCCAGCGCGGCGCTGCTCGTCCTCGGGCTCTACGTCCGGCTCAGCGTGGTGGAGAGCCCGCTGTTCCAGGAAGCCGTCGCGGCGGGGAAGGTCCGCGCGCGGCAGCCGATGCCGCTGGTGCGGGTGCTCAAGAAGCCCCGCGCGGTGCTGCTGGCCTGCGCGGCCGGCATCGGCCCGTTCGCGCTGACCGCCCTGGTCGGATCGCACAGCGTGGCCCACGCCTCCGGGCTCGGCTACGCCCTGCCGGACATCATGCGGGCCCACCTGCTGATCAGCCTCACCGGCCTGGTCGGCATCCCGCTGTTCTCGGCGCTGTCCGACCGCGTGGGGCGGCGTCGGGTGCTGCTGGCCGGGGCGGTCGGCGCGGCCGCCTTCGCCTTCCCGATGTACGCGCTGGTCGGGACCGGTTCGGTGGCGGCGATGACCGCCGCGCTGATGATCGCGCAGGTCTTCCAGAACCTGATGTACGCCCCGCTGGCCCCGATGCTGTCCGAGATGTTCGGCACCGGCGTCCGCTACACCGGGGTGTCCCTCGGCTACCAGGTGGCAAGCTTGCTCGGTGCCGGGTTCACCCCGATGGTCGCCGCCACGCTGGTGGCCACCACCGGCGGGTCCAGCCTGCCACTGAGCTGGATCATCGTGGTCGCGGTCGCGATCAGCACCACCGCCGTGCTGCTGATCGCCGAGACCCGCGGCCGCGACCTCCGGGACGAACCCGCCGAGCAGGGAGGAGAGCTGTGGGACGCAACCAGCGGTCCGAAGTCCAGATGACGCCGGAGGAGATCGCGGCCTTCGTGTCCGGCCAGCGCACGGCCACGCTGATCACGCTCGGCCGGAGCGGGCACCCGCACGCGGTCGCGATGTGGTTCGCGGTCATCGACGGGGCCCTGTGGTTCGAGACCAAGGCCAAGGCGCAGAAGGCGGTCAACCTCAGCCGCGACCCGAGGGCCACGGTGCTCATCGAGGACGGCCTGACCTACGACGCGCTGCGTGGCGTCTCGATGGAAGGGCGGGCCGAGCTCGTCGACGACGCCGAAGCGCTGTGGAACGTCGGGGTGAACATGTGGGAGCGCTACCACGGGCCGTACAGCGACGAGGTGGAGCCGCTGGTAAAGACGATGCTCCACAAGCGAGTCGCGGTGCGGCTGCACGTCGACCGCACCAGGTCCTGGGACCACCGCAAGCTCGGGCTGCCCCCGATGCCCCTCGGCGGCACGACGGCCCCTTCCCACCACGACGGCCCTGCGGCGTCGCGCTGACCTGGATCAGTTGTCGGCACCGGGTGCGACGCAGCAGGGCGCCGCTGGCCGCGGGTGGTGTTCGGCGGGTCCCTCGCCTGGGAGTCGTGCCTGGCGGTCGTGGGTCCGCAGTGGACCGGCAGCCGGGCGGCGCGGCGAGGCTAGGCGATGGGCGGTCGCCGTGCAGGCGAATCGTCGTGATGGGTGCCTTTCTGGCCGAAAGTACGAGGCGGTCTGCGTCGACCTCGGCCGATCGGTTGATCTTCGTTGGCAGTTCGGCCGATACGAGCGGGCCCGCCGGTGCATAGCGTTGGTCTGGTCGGGGGGGGGACGAGACCAGGATTGAGGCGGATCACGATGACGTCACCGGCGACTGCGCGCGCTGATCACGGCCTGGGGATCGACGCGATCCGGCGTGCTCGCGAACTCACCGAACCGGTGCTGCGCGAGCTCGTCGACCGGCTGGGCCCGTCGCTGGGCGGAATCGGCAGGTACCACTTCGGGTGGTGGGCCGGGGACTCCGGCGCGGCGGGCAAGGCCATCCGCCCGACCCTGGCCGTGCTCGCGGCGGAGGCGGTGGGGGCCGAGGCGGCGGACGCGGTGTCCGCGGCCGCGGCCGTCGAGCTCGTGCACAACTTCAGCCTGATCCACGACGACATCATCGACAACGACGAGCTGCGGCGGGGGCAGCCGACGGTGTGGAAGGAGTACGGGGTCCCGGCGGCCATCCTGATCGGTGACGCGCTGCACTCCGAGGCGTTCGGGGCCCTGCTGGGCAGCGGCCACCCCAGCGCGCCCGCGGTGGCGGTGCGGCTGTCCGCCGCCATGCGGGAGGTGGTCGTGGGCCAGGTCGACGACATCCGGTTCACCACGCGGCCGTGGACGGGGGAGCATGCGGTCGCCGTCGCCGAGTACCAGGCGATGGCGGAGGCCAAGACCGGCGCGCTGCTGGCCTTCGCCGCGGCGGGCGGGGCACTGCTGGGCGGTGCCGACGCGGCGGTCGCGGACTGCTTCGACCGCCTCGGACGCCACCTGGGCCTGGCGTTCCAGTGCACCGATGACGTGCTCGGCATCTGGGGCGACCCGGTGCGCACCGGAAAGCCGGTGTTCGGGGACCTGCGCGAGGGCAAGCGCACCCTGCCCGTTATCGCCGCGCTGGCCGCCGGGGGCTCCGCGAGCGAGCGGCTGGGGGTGCTCGTCGAGCGCGGTGTCCGCACCGACTTCGAGTTGCGGTTGGCGGCGGAGCTCGTCGAGGAGGCCGGTGGTCGCGAGTTCGCCGAGCAGGAAGCGGCCCGACACCTGGCCGAGGTCGACGGCTGCCTGGACTCGCTGTCGATGCCCGCCGGGACCCGCGCGACCTTCGACGCCCTGGCCCAGTCGCTGATCGGGAGGAGCAGATGAGAGCGTGATCACCACCGCCCGCCTGACGGCGTGGATCGCGGAGCCTGGTCGATGCCTGGGGAACGAGTCGATCCGCAGGGGGTGGGCGACCCGCCGCTGCGCTGGCTGCCGACCAGGGCCAGGGGGAGCCGCGGTCACGTGCCAGCCGGTGGATCGGCGAAGATGCCTTCCAGCATGCCGGTGGCCTGCCCGACCTCGATCAGGTAGCCGTCCGGGTCGCGCAGGTAGCAGCGGATCTCGGCCTTGCGGTCGATTGGTTCGGTGAGGAACTCGGCGCCCTTGCCGCGCGCCTCGGCGTAGAAGGTGGCGATGTCGGCGACCCGCACGTTGAGGAAGGCCGAGACCACGTCGGTGGTGCCCGGTGGCTCCAGCACCGTGCCGGGCTTGTCCGGGGTGGGGCCGCCACCGGGGTTCATGATGATCCAGCTGTTGGCGATCTTGACGATGCACGGGTTCTCCGCGAGCACCACCCGGCCGCCGAAGACCTCGGCGTAGAACTCCCGGGAGCGGGCCACATCGGACACGGTCAGGAAGTGGGTCAGCAGGAGCCCGGACTCGGGCGCCGGTAGGTCGTTGGAAGTCATCGTCGACGCCTCCTGCGGGTTCGCGGTCAGCCGGGTGGTTCTGTCCGGTCCGGGACCTCCAGGGCACGGCGGTCCCACCCGCCGGCTTCGGCGGCGGCCTCGTAGGTCGTCTGCAGGAACGCCAGCAGGGTCCCCTCCGGATCGTCGGAGGTGCGCACGGTGGCGTAGGGCAGCACGAACTCGCCGAGATCGGCGTCGTAGCCAGCGGCTTTTGGTAGCACGGGGTGCTCGGCGTAGCCGGGCGGTTCCGGGTAGGCGTAGGAGTAGAAGGTGCCCTCGCCGCTGGCCCCGGGCCAGAACCCGCAGCTGGACAGCTCGTGCGAGTAGGCCTCGACCATGACCCAGTCACCGCAGTTCGGCGCGCCCCCGGGGTGCGGCGGGGCGGTGCGCCCGGAGAACCGGGTGCAGGCCATGTCCATCGCGCCCCAGAAGAAGTGCACCGGGCTGACCTTGCCCACGAACCGGGACCGGAACTGGCTGAGCACCCGGTGCGTGGCCACCAGCTGCGCCCAGAACCGCTGGGCGTGGTCGGGGTCGTAGCTGCAGTGCTCGGTGTCCTCGGCGAACGGGATGGCGCGCTCGACCTCGACCGGGCGCGGGTCGAAGGTCACCTCGAGGTCGAGCTCGGCGAGCTTGGCCACCAGCTCGCGGTGGAACTCGGCCACCGACTTGGGTTCCAGCGCCACCCGCCGCTCACCACCGTCGCTGCAGCGCACCCGCAGCTGGTGGTCGACGAAGTCGAACTCGACGTCGAACAGCCGCCGGCCGTGCGGGATCGACGAGGTGGACAGGCCCCGCGGCGTCACGTACAGCACCACCTGCCACCAGTGCGGGGACATCGGGGCCTGGGCCAGCCGGATCTTGCCGACGACCTGGGTCCACATGTGCAGCGTGTCCCTGGTGCCGACCCAGTCGTCGACCGGGAGGCTCGGCCAGGCCTCGGTGAGACCGGACTCGGTTCGCCGGGTCATCGACGCCCCCCATCCCACCCGGTCGGAACAGTTCCCACGTGCCGCTGGGCTACCCAGGTCCGGGTGGTACCCATGCACGACCGACCAGGATGGACGAGCGCGACCTACCCGGTGAAGCGCCGAGCGACCTCCCGCACCGCGTGGAGGATGCCCGAGCCGCCACCGGCCTCGGCGGGCTCGCCGACCTCGGGCGTGGACCCGGGCCGGGGCGCGCTCCCGGCGAACTGCATGGCCCGGTACGGCCAGTTGCGCTCGGTGTTCCACTGGCTGACCACCAGGTGGAGGTCGTCCAGCGTCGAGCCGGGCACGATGTAGCCGCCGTAGAGCTGGGCGACCTGACCGCGGCCGTGGTCCTCGTGCTGCCACGACGTGCCCTGCAGCACGGTGCCGCGCGGGGCCTCGTACAGGTTCGCCGTGGGGCCGTCGAGGTCCAGCACGTCGATGCGGTAGTTGCCCGCGTCGAAGACGCACAGCAACCACCGGCCCTCGACCCGGCGCAGGCAGAGCTCCCCGAACGCGCCGGTGAGGGCGATGGTCGGCGGGTTGCCCCAGGCCCATGCCCCGTCGCGGAACCCCCACCCCTCCCACGCGTGCGGATCGCCGACCTGGTCGGCCGGAACCCGTTGCAGGACGAGCCCCTTGTCCCGCTGGAAACCGGTGGAGAAGGCGTAGACGTAGCCGTCGTCGCCCAACTCCCAGGTCAACATTTGGAACAGGCCGCCGTGGTGGTCACCGGGCCAGCTCGCCCCGGTGCGGTGCCAGGTCTCACCGTTGTCGGTGGAGCGGTGGACCTCCGTCCAGTGCACGTTGCCGAGCCCCTCGCAGACCATGACGTGCAGGTACATCTCGCTGCCGATGGTGATGACGTCGGTGGGGATCGTGGTGCTCACCCGCCGCCCGCGCACGATCGAGTCGTGCTCGTAGTCCAGCACCTGGTCGGCGTAGTGCGAGCGCGGCCCGGTGGACCCCGTCCACCGGATGCCGGTCCGGGCGGTCGTCGCGTCCCCGAAGAGCACCACGGGGGAGCGCCAGCCGGGGCCGCCCACGCCCGCCCGCTCGAAGGTGTCGCCGAACACCGACACGAGCCGCCCGTCCGGGGCGATCGTGGTCACCCCGAGGTCGGTACCACCAACACCGAAGCAGTCCGTGATCCCGGGCCCGGTCAGATCCTTCACCTTGCGCACCGGCAGCCACACCTTCCCCGCGCCGCGGCGTTCGCCGGCCGCAGCGCCGTCGACGACCGCGTCCACCAACCGATCCTAGGCGACGCGCGGACGAGTTCCGGCAACCCATTTCGACCTCGTCGGATACCGCGGCGGGCGGCGCGCGAAACCACCCGCGGCTAACTCGCGGCGAGTTCCGCTCGCACCCGGTCGGTTCCGGTGTAGACGTTCATGGACCGGCCGCGCAGGAAACCGATCAGCGTCAGGCCGGAGTCCGCGGCGAGGTCGACCGCGAGCGAGGACGGGGCCGACACCGCGGCCAGCACCGGGACGCCCGCCACCACCGCCTTCTGGACGAGCTCGAAGGAAGCCCGCCCACTGACCACCATGATGGTGTCCCGCAGCGGCAGCCGGTTGGCGCGCAAGGCGTCGCCGATGACCTTGTCCACCGCGTTGTGCCGCCCGACGTCCTCGCGCAGGCAGGTCAGCTCGCCGTCGGTGGTGAACAGCCCGGCGGCGTGCAGGCCGCCGGTGCTGTCGAACACCCGCTGGGCCTCCCGCAGCCGGTCGGGGAGGGCCGCCACGGTCTCGAGGTCGATGCCGGGCGAGTCATCGTCGAGGGGCCAGGTCGCCTTCGTGCGCACCGCATCCAGGCTGGCCTTGCCGCACAGGCCGCATGAGGACGTGGTGTAGAAGTTGCGCTCCAGCGAGGCCTCGGGCAGCGGCACACCAGGGGCCAGGGCGACGTCGACGACGTTGTAGGTGTTGCTGCCATCAGCGGTGGCACCCGCGCAGTAGCGGATCCCGACCACGTCCTCGGCAGCGCGCACGACGCCTTCGCCGACCAGGAACCCGGCCGCGAGGTCGAAGTCGTGGCCCGGGGTGCGCATGGTGATGGTCAGCGGGCGACCACCGACCCGGATCTCCAGCGGTTCCTCGACGGCGAGGGTGTCCGGGCGGTGCGACGGCACCCCGTCGCGGATGCGCAGCACCCGCCGCCGCGCGGTGACTCGTCCCATGGCTCGTCCTCTCAGGCGGTCGCTGGTTCCAACCGCACCACGATCCCCTTCGACGTGGGGGTGTTGCTGATGTCGGCCACGCTGTCCAGCGGTACCAGCACGTTGGTCTCCGGGTAGTAGGCGGCCGCCGAACCCCGCGCCGTCGGGTAGCTGACCAGCCGGAAGTTGCGCGCCCGGCGCTCCACCCCGTCGTGCCACACGCTCACCAGGTCCACCTCGGCGCGGTCGGCGAACCCGAGCTCGGCCAGGTCGTCGGGGTTGACCAGCACGATCCGGCGCGCGTTGCGGATCCCCCGGTACCGGTCGTTCGGGGCGTAGGGGATGGTGTTCCACTGGTCGTGCGAGCGCAGCGACTGCAGCACGAGGTGGCCCGGGGGCGCGGTGAGCATCTCGAAGTCGTTCCCGGTGAACATCGCCTTGCCGGTCGCGGTGCGGAAGACGCCGCTGTTCACCGGGTTCGGCAGCACGAAGCCGCCTGGTTCGGCCACCCGCGCGTTGAAGTCCTCGAAGCCCGGCACCACGCGCGAGATCCGGTCCCGGACGGTGCTGTAGTCCGCCTCGAACTCCTCCCACGGGATGGCGGGTTCGGTGCCCAAGGTCCGGCGCGCGAGGCGGCTGATGATGGCGACCTCGCTGAGCAGCGCGTCCGACGCGGGGTCCAGGCGGCCGCGGGAGGCGTGCACGGCGCTCATCGAGTCCTCGACGGTGATGAACTGCTCACCGGTGGCCTGGACGTCTCGGTCGCTGCGGCCGAGTGTCGGCAGGACCAGGGCGGTTTCACCGCAGACGGTGTGCGAGCGGTTGAGCTTGGTGGAGATGTGCGCGGTGAGCCGGCAGCGGCGCATCGCGCGCTCGGTGAGGTCGCTGTCCGGTGCGGCCCGCACGAAGTTCCCCGCCACGCCGAGGAAGAACTTCGCGCGGCCGTCGAGCATGGCGCGGATCGAGTCCACCGAGTCCCAGCCGTGCTTGCTCGGCGGGGTGAAGCCGAACTCGCGCTCCAGCGCGTCCAGGAAGGACTGCGGCACCCGCTCCCAGATGCCCATCGTGCGGTCGCCCTGCACGTTGCTGTGCCCGCGCACCGGGCAGGCGCCCGCGCCGGGCTTGCCGAAGTTCCCGCGCAGCAGCAGGAAGTTGATGACCTCGCGGATGGTGGGCACGCCGTGCTTCTGCTGCGTCAGGCCCATCGCCCAGCAGACGACGACGCTCCGGCTGGCCAGCACCCGGTCGCGGACCTGCTCGATCTCCTCGCGGGTCAACCCGGTGGCGGCGCGCACCTGGTCCCAGGACAGCTCGCGGGCGCGCTCTGCGAACTCGGCGAAACCGCTGGTGTTGGCCTGGATGTAGGAGTGGTCGAGCACGGTGCCGGGTGCGGCGTCCTCGGCCTCGAGCAGCAGCAGGTTCAGCGCCTTGAACAGCGCGAGGTCGCCGCCGGGGCGGATCTGCAGGAACTGGTCGGCGATGGCGGTGCCGCGGCCGAGCACGCCGCGGACCTTCTGCGGGTTCTTGAACCGCAGCAACCCGGCCTCCGGCAGCGGGTTCACGGCCACGACCTGGCCGCCGTTGCGCTTGGTCTGCTCCAGCGCGGACAGCATCCGGGGGTGGTTGGTGCCGGGGTTCTGCCCGACGACGAAGACCAGGTCGGCGCGGTGGAGGTCGTCGAGGCTCACCGTGCCCTTGCCGACCCCCAGTGCCTCCTGCATCGCCGAACCGCTGGACTCGTGGCACATGTTGCTGCAGTCGGGCAGGTTGTTGGTGCCGAAGGCCCGCGCGAACAGCTGCAGCAGGAAGGCGGCCTCGTTGTTGAGCCGACCCGAGGTGTAGAACAGCGCTTCGTCCGGCGAGTCCAGCGCCTGGAGCTCGGCGGCGAGCAGGTCGAGGGCCGCATCCCAGCTGATCGGCTCGTAGTGGTCCGAACCCGGGCGCTTGACCACCGGTTCGGTGAGCCGCCCCTGCTGGTTGAGCCACTGGTCGGACTTCCCGGCCAGCTCGGAGATGGGGTGCTCGCGGAAGAAGTCGGCGGTGACCCGGCGCGTGGTCGCCTCGTCGTTGATGTGCTTGGCGCCGTTCTCGCAGTACTCGTTGAGCGGCCGCTGGTCGGGCCCGGCCTCCGGCCAGGCGCACCCGGGGCAGTCGATCCCCTTTGCCTGGTTGACGTTCAGCAGCGTCAACATGGTCCGACGCGGTGAGGTCTGCTTCAGCGAGTACTCCAGCGCGTGGGCCACGGCGGGCACCCCAGCGGCCCAGGTCTTGGGCGCACTGACCGAGAGATCCTCCCCGCCGGAACCGTCGTTCTCGCTCATGCCGCGTCAGCCCTCCTCCACGCACCGGCCCCACGGTCGGCGACCACCGCTCCCACCCAAGACCCCGCGGCGAATCGAAGTCAAAGAACCACTCCCGATCACCCGATAACCACCACCTATCAACCCAAGCCCCAGACCCAGAACCCGTGGGGGGAGTGCCCCTCATCACAACCATGACCAGGCACTCCCGCCGACTCCCCGCGCGACTTCGGCCCACCGCATCGACCTCAGGCCCCACCGCGAAGAACTGCCTCACGCACGAAGGACTGCGCCGCGCGCTCACTTCCGGTATGCGGTCACGATCGTCCGGGGTGGTGACCAACGCGATTTCGATGGAATCGGCCGTCTGATCTCCAGGAAATCGCGTCGCACCACCGGCGTGTCGGGCGCCCGACACGCCGGAAATCCGCAGTTTCAATTGAAACTGCGGATCCTCTGGTGGCTCGCCCGAGCGGGCTCCGGTGAGATCACCTCATCGAGGTCGCGCCACCCCAGGCGACCGACCGTCACCTGGGGCCTGTGCGCCCGTCCACCAGCAGTGAAAGGGACCACCTATCGACCGGTAGGTACTACCGCTTGACCGGGCATCCGGGGTGGGGTGAACCTGAAACCCCGTCAGGCCATGCTCCCCCGATCCAGTGTGGACCGACCACACCGCACCGCCCGACACCCCGAACCGAAGCCCGGCCCGAGGAATCCGATGCACCTGGCAAGCGCCGCCACCGGCACCCCGACCGCGGTGGAACTCCCGCCGGTGCTGACTTGGGCGCAGGCTCGGGAAATCGCCCGGGCCGCGGCACCTCGCGCCCTGCCGCCGGTCCTGCGGGACATCCCCGACGCCCTCGGCCACGTCCTGGCTGAAACCCTGGCGGCCCGCACCGACCTCCCGGCCTTCGACACGTCCGCGATGGACGGTTGGGCGGTGGCGGGGCCCGGGCCGTGGGAGCTGCGCGAGGGCCGGGTGCTCGCGGGCAGCCAAGCCGAACCGCTCGCGCTGGGCAGTGCGCTGGGCATCGCCACCGGAGCTCAGCTCCCACCTGGGGCGACGGCCGTGCTGCGCCGGGAGCACGGTCACGTCGACGCCTCGGGCCGCATCCTGTTCGACCGCGCGCCGAACCGCTTGGCCCCGGGTCGGGACATCCGGCCGCGCGGCCAGGAATGCCGCGAAGGGCAACGCCTGGTCCCAGTCGGCACCGCGGCCACCCCTGCGGTGCTGGGCCTGGCCGCAGCAGCCGGGTACGACCGGCTCGCAGTGCACCGGCGTCCGGCGGTGGAGCTGCTGGTGCTCGGTGACGAGCTCCTCGACTCCGGGCCACCCCGCGGCGGCCGGGTGCGCGACGCCCTGACCCCGCTGCTGTCCCCGTGGCTACGGCGCCACGGGGAGCTGATCGGCAGCCGCCGCCTCGCCGACGACTTCGACCTGCTGCGCGCCGCGATCAGCGACTCCCCGGCCGACGTCGTGATCACGACGGGTGGCACCGCCGCCGGGCCGGCCGACTTCCTGCACCGGGTGCTGGCCGACCTCGATGCCCGGCTGCTGGTCGACTCGGTGGCAGTCCGCCCCGGCCACCCCGTGCTGCTCGCCGCACTCCCACCCGAGGGCGGCCGCCACCGTTGGCTCGTCGGGCTGCCGGGCAACCCGCTGGCGGCGGTCGCCGGAACCGCGACGCTGGTCGAGCCGCTGCTGAGCAGCCTCGACGGCAGCGGGCGAGGCGTGCCGCACCGGGTCACCGCTGCCGTTGACCTGCCAGGACATCCGCGCAGCACCAGGTTGCTGCCGGTCGCGCTCCGGGAGAACACCGCCACCGCGCTGCCCTTCGACGGTCCCGCGATGCTGCGTGGTCTGGCGCTCTCCGACGGCCTCGCCGTGGTCCCGCCTGGCGGAGCCCCCGCCGGTTCGACCGCCGAGTTCCTCGAAGCGCCGCGTTCCTGGTAGTCACTGCGCCAGCGGTTGGTCGCGCTGCCGGATCGCTACGTCCTGCGAGCGGGGGAGGGTTCCGCGCACGATGGGCCAGGGGCGCGGCCATCGAGGAGGAGCGGACATGACCGAGGACCACACCCGCAGTCGGTCGGAGGAGGCACGGGCGAGGTCGTCGCACGCTGGCTGTCGCGATGCACGAGCAGGGGAGCGGAATCGGGGGACGCCCGAGCGGTCCACGTCCCGGACGCGTGCGGTGACCTACTGGTCAAGGGGAGCGACTCGTGGAGTCCGAAGTGGATGGTGACGCGGGACCGTTGCGGGTGCTGACGTTCGGACATGGCACCGCCGACGCGGGCGGCGTGACCGAGCTGCTGCACGGCGCGGGCATCCGCCAGCTGGTCGACGTGCGCACCGCACCCGGCAGCCGGCGCAACCCCGACGCCGCCCGGGCGGCGATGTCGCGCTGGTTGCCCGAGGCTGGCATCGGCTACCGCTGGGAGTCGCGGCTCGGTGGCTGGCGCCGGGCGCACCCGGACGGCCCCGACACCGCGCTGCGCAACAAGTCGTTCCGCGGCTACGCCGAGCACATGCGCTCCGCCGAGTTCCGGGCCGCCGTCGACGACCTGCTCGCCGCCGCGGCCACCGAGCTGCACGCGGTGATGTGCGCCGAGTCGCTGTGGTGGCGCTGCCACCGCAAGCTGATCTCCGACCACCTGGTCCTGGTCCGCGGGGTGGAGGTCGGCCACCTGATGCACGACGGGAAGGTGCGGTCGCACCGCCCCAGCCCCGAAGCGCGCGTGGTCGCCGAGCGGGGCGTGCTCATCTACGACGCAGGCCAACCCCCGCTCGACGCCGACTGACCGGCGCGGTGCGACGCCGTTCCTGCAGGTCAACCGCTGGGTGTGGGCCGACTCGAACGGCGGGGCCCCGGTCATCAAGTCGAGCTCGAGGGCCAGACGGGCGGGCGCGGCGTGGTCGAATGGGGCATGCTCTTCCGCCAGCTCGAGTACTTCGTGGCACTCGCGCGCGAGCGCCACTTCGCCCGCGCGGCAGCCGCCTGCTACGTGTCCCAGCCAGCGCTGTCCGAAGCCATCCGCAAGCTCGAGCAGGAGCTGAAGGTGCCGCTGGTGCGGCGCGGGCGCAGCTTCGAGGGACTCACCCCGGAGGGCGAGCGGCTCGTGCTGTGGGCGCGGCGCATCCTGGCCGACCACGACGCCCTCAAGCAGGAGGTCACGGCCCTGCAGACCGGTCTCACCGGCGAGCTCCGGATGGGCGTGATCCCGGCCGCGGCGAGCACCGCCGCCCTGCTGACCGACCCGTTCTGCGCCGAACACCCGCTGGTGCGCGTGCAGCTGGAGACGAGCCTGCGGTCCTCGGAGGTCGTCGAGCGCATCCGCCGCTTCGAGTTGGACGCCGGGGTGATCTACCCGCACGGGCTGAACACCGCCGAGCTGGTGGTCACGCCGCTGTACGAGGAGCAGCACGTGCTCATCGCCAGCGGCGAGCTGCTCACCGGCCAGGCCGACACGATCAGCTGGTCGGATGTGCTGGGGCTGCCGATGTGCCTGCTCACCGAGGGGATGCGCGGGCGTCAGCTGATCGACGAGGCGCTGGCCACCCGCGGGCTGGCGGTGACCCCGCGCCTCGAGGCGGACTCCGTGGTGGCGCTGCTCGCGCACGTCGGCACCGGGCGGTGGGCGAGCATCGTGCCGCACACCTGGATCCGGACCCTGCGGGTTCCGGCCGGTGCCCGCGTGCTGAAGCTGCGCGATCCGTCGGTGACCGCCGAGATCGCGCTGGTCACCAGCGCGGTGGAGCCAGAGCCGGTGCTGGCCCGGGCCTTGGTGCAGGTCGCTCGGGCAGCCCGCGCGGCCGGTGGGCTCGACGTCAGCCCGACCGCCTCGACCAGCTAGGTGAGCCGCAGTGCACCGCACTGCGGCTCGACCTGGCTGGCTGGTCGCGGTCAGTGCAGGCGCTCGATGACCGCCTTGCTGAACGGGGTGAGCTCGGTGGCGCGGTCGGCGAGGACCTTCTCCACCCACTGCGGGTCGGCGAGCAGGGCTCGGCCGACCGCGACCAGGTCGAACTCGTCCTGCTCCAAGCGGTCGAGGAGCCGTTCGATGCTCTCCGCGGCCGCCTCCGCCCCCCGGAGCGAGTCGGGTTCGAAGATCTTGTTCAGGCCGACCGAGCCGACGGTGATGACCGGCTTGCCGGTGAGCTTCTTCGTCCAGCCGGCGAGGTTGAGCTCGGAGCCGGACTCGGGGAACTCCGGCGTCCAGTAGCGGCGGACGGAGGCGTGGAAGGCGTCGACCCCGGCATCGGCCAGCGGCGTCAGCACGGCCTCCAGCTCGCCCGGGTTCTCGGCCAGCCGGGCGTCGTAGTAGTGGCCCTTCCACTGGGAGAAGCGCAGCACCACCGGGAAGTCGGGGGCGACCCGCTCGCGGATGGCGCGCACGATGTCCGCGGCGAACTTGGTGCGGGCGGACGGGTCGCCGCCGTGGGCGTCTGTGCGCTTGTTGGTGCGCTCCCACAGGAACTGGTCGATGAGGTAACCGTGCGCGCCGTGCAGCTCGACGCCGTCGAAACCGATGCGCTCGGCCGCCTGCGCGGCGTCGGCGAAGGCGCGGACGACGTCGTCGATGTCGGCCAGCGTCATCGCCTGTCCCGCGGGGGTGCCGTCCAGCCCGAGCCCGGACGGGCCGACGCTGGGGGCGCCGGGGACCGGCGGGGCGCCCGCGGGGCGCTGGATGCCCACGTGCCAGAGCTGGGACATGATCTTGCCGCCGTTGGCGTGCACGGCCTCCACGACCCGGGCCCACCCGGCGAGCTGCTCCTCGCCGTGGAAGCGGGGGATGTCGTCGCTGAACCCGGCGGAGGGGTGGTCGACGGTGGTGCCCTCGGTGATGATCAGGCCGGTACCCGCTGCGGCGCGCCGCGCGTAGTACACGGCCACGTCGTCACCGGGGATGCCACCCGGGGAGAACTGGCGGGTCATGGGGGCCATCACGATCCGGTTCGGCAGCTTGGCCGATCCCAGCTCGAACGGGCGGGACAGTAGTTGAGCGGCGCGGGTGCTCACCGTGGCGGTCTCCTGTCAGACGGTGCCGGGAAGAAAATGTACAAGTCAAGAGTACAGTTTCTGTCGAGCTGGCGGAGCCCGGTGCCCCCGAACCCGACCAGGCCGCTTCGAGCAGCAGCCCGGCGAGCTCGGCGGGCATGGTGATCGTGCGGTCGTGGCCGCTCGGCAGCTCCGGCACTCGCTCACCTGCTCAGACCGGACGCCGGTCGATGCTCGCTGGCCGAGCTCCGACGCGGTGGATGCGCGCCACCAGGTCGTTCACCCGGTCCGGCTGCTGGAGGCCACACCTGCTGGCCGACAGCATCGAGCGCGACCAGGCGTGTCGCGCATCGACGCCGCCCGCGCGGCGTGCGACAACCGCGAGGTAACCGGGCTCTAATCAGCGCCCACCGGTTCCTGGTGCGTCGTTCCCCAACCGCCGGAGTCGCTACTGTGGGGAGGGTAGGATCATCGTCAGCCTGCGGCAGGGAGGTGGCGGCCGTGCTGGACATCCGGTTCTCCCGGGCGCTGAAGCTGATGCTGACCTTGGCGGTCGCCGAGGAGCACGACTCGCCTGCGTTGAGCTCGGCCCAGCTGGCCGGGAAGCTCGACGCCAACCCCAGCTTGGTCCGCAAGCTCCTGCTGCCGCTGGTCGACGCCGGGCTGGTCGTGTGCGCGAAGGGCCGGACCGGTGGGGCGAGGCTGGGACGCCCGGCGGAGCAGATCACCCTCGCGGAGGTCTACCGGTGCGCGGTCGGTGACAAGCCGCTGTGGGCCTGCTCGCCGCTCGGTGAACAGGTGTGCCTGGTGACCGAGCACGCCAGCGAGTACTTCGCGAAGCTCACCGCGGAGGCGGAGGAGGCGGTGCTCGCCTCCCTCGGGGACCGCACGCTCGCCGACAGCGTCCGCGAGCTCCGCACCCTGCGCGAGGAGCGCGGAACCGCTATTTCGCAGTGATGTCCTGGCGGTACTGGAGGTGCCTCCGCGCACCTGCGCGGTATACGCGATGTGCCTGTGGCACAGGAAATTCCGTACTTGTGCGGCTCCGGCGCGGCAGACGACGATCCCGGGGTGAACATCGAGAGCACGCCCCGCGCGGGGGGTTGGCGGTGGGCCCGGAACGGATGACGTCGGCACGGCGCGGCACAGGTGGTTGGTGCTCGCGGTCCTGAGCTCGACGCTGCTGCTGGTCGGCATGGACATGACGATCCTGCACGTCGCTGTTCCGACGCTGTCCCAGCACCTGCTGCCCAGCGCGTCGCAACTGCTGTGGGTGGTCGACAGCTACCCGCTGACCGTGGCGGCCCTGCTGGTCACCTGCGGGACGCTGAGCGACCGCATCGGCCGGAAGAAGGTGCTGCTCGGCGGCTTCGGTGTGTTCGGCGTGGCATCCTTGGGAGCGGCGTTGGCCGCCACGCCCACGGTGCTGATCTGCGCCCGGGTCGCGCTCGGGGTCGCCGCGGCGATGATCGCGGCCGCCACGGTGGCCACCATCCGCGTCGTCTTCCCCGATGCGCGGGAACGCGCGTTCGCCATCGGTGTGGTCGGCGTGCCACAGCGTGGGCACTGCCATCGGGCCGATCGCGGCCGGGCTGCTGCTGGAGCGCTTCTGGTGGGGGTCGGTGTTCCTGGTGAACGTGCCGGTGGTGGTCGCCGCGCTGGTCGTCGGCGCGGTCGTCGTCCCGGAATCCAGGGACGGGGCGCACCGCCGCTGGGACGCGCTCAGCGCTGCGCTGTCGATCTTCGGGCTCGGCGGCGTGGTGTACGCGCTGAAGCAGGTCGGCGAGCACGGTTCGATCTCCACACCGCACCTGCTCATCAGCGCGGTGGAGGTGGCACTGCTCGTCGCGTTCGTGCTTCGGCAGCGCCGGATCCGGGAACCCCTCCTGGAGCTGTCGTTGTTCGCCGACCGGAGGTTCTCCGTCGCCACGGGGGCGATACTGGCCAGCTTCGCGGCCTACATCGCGCTGATGTTCTTCAGCACGCAGCACTTCCAGCTCATCTCGGGCTACTCGCCACTGCTGGCCGGGGCGGCGCTGCTGCCGATGGCGGTCGCCAACGCCGTCGGCGCGATCTTCGCCCCGCACCTGCGGGCGGGGCTGACCAACCGGGCCGCCAGCGGATGCTGACCCGCCAGCTCCGCGAGCTCGAGGCCGACGGCATCGTGCTGTGCACGGTGCACCCGCAGGCCCCGCCGAAGGTCGAGTACAGCCTGACCGAGGTCGGCCGGAGCCTGGAGGACATCGTCCACCGCCTGTCGGAGTGGGGTGCCTGGTACCGCGACCAGCTGCGGTGACCGGCGGCCTCCGCGCGGTCAGGCGCCAGGTTCGCCGCGGATGAACCGCTCCACCGCTTCGCGCGCGGTCGCGTCGTCGTACTGCTCCGGTGGGGACTTCATGAAGTAGGCCGACACGGACCGGATGGGACCGCCGACCCCCCGGTCCAGCGCGATCTTCGCGGCCCGCACCGCGTCGATGATGACACCCGCCGAGTTGGGCGAGTCCCAGACCTCCAGCTTGTACTCCATGCTGAGCGGGACGTCGCCGAACGCCCTGCCCTCCAGCCGGACGTAGGCCCACTTGCGGTCGTCCAGCCACGACACGAAGTCGGACGGTCCGATGTGCACGTCGCGGTTGCTGAGCTCGCGGGCCAGCTGCGAGGTCACGGCCTGCGTCTTGGAGACCTTCTTCGACTCCAGGCGCTCGGCCTCCTTCATGTTCAGGAAGTCCATGTTTCCGCCGACGTTGAGCTGCAGGGTGCGGTCCAACCGCACCCCGCGGTCCTCGAAGAGCTTGGCCAGCACCCGATGCGTGATGGTGGCGCCGAGCTGGGACTTGATGTCGTCGCCGATGATCGGCAGGTTCCGCGCGGTGAACCTGGCCGCCCACTCCGGGTCCGATGCGATGAACACCGGCAGGGCGTTGACGAACGCCGTGCCCGCGTCGAGGGCTGCCTGCGCGTAGAACCGGGTGGCCTGCTCGGAGCCCACCGGGAGGTAGCAGACCAGCACGTCGACCTCGGCTTCGCGGAGCGCGGCGACCACGTCGACCGGCGGTTCGGCGGATTCCTCGATGGTCCGCCGGTAGAAGTGGCCGAGCCCGTCGAAGGTGTGGCCGCGGCGCACGGTGACGCCGAGCGGCGGCACTTCGGTGATCTTCACCGTGTTGTTCTCACTGGCCGCGATCGCCTCGCTCAGGTCGCGTCCGACCTTCTTGTCGTCCACGTCGAACGCGGCGACGAACTCCAGGTCTCGGACGTGGTACGGCCCGAAGCGCACGTGCATCAACCCCGGCACGCGGGAATCCGCGGCCGCGTCGCGGTAGTACTGCACGCCCTGCACCAGTGATGCGGCGCAGTTCCCGACTCCGACCACGGCCACCCGAACGCTGCGGTGGTCGTGTTCCCTGCTGGCAGCAGCCATGCGGTCACCGGCTTTCGACACCATGAACTCATCCCGGAACGCGTTGTCGCGCGACGACGCGAAGAATGACGAATCGGCCGTCTGGATTCGTGTGCTCTCCGTGGATTGTGCGGTGCACCGGAAACCGCGGCAAGGTACCGGTCGAACGCCGCGACCCAATGTGGTTGGCAGTGGCGGAGTTCCGTGGAATGTTTGACTGCGTACCTTCCGCAGTCGAACGGTGCGGACGAATTCGCCATTCCGATGTCGACCCAAACGGAGCACTGCAGATGGTTGCTGAGGCGGTGGGGACCCCACGACGTGCGAGGTGCGTCGTGGTGGGTGGCGGGCTGGCCGGGCTGGAACTCGCGAAGGAGCTGACCGGCCAGGACATCGACGTGCGAGTGCTGGAGGCCGGACCGTCCGACGGCATCGAGCACGTCAACCAGGAGCACGGTGCAGCCGGGGCGCTGGAGCTGTCCTTCGACCCGGTGCGGGACAAGCACTTCCACCGTCCATGGCGCTCCGAGTCGGCTCCGCACTACACCGCGAACTCCGGGTTGCGCCGCAGGCTCGGCGGCCGGTCGCTGTACTGGCACGGAGTCGCCCTGCCGATCGAGGAGTGGGCGCTGCGCGAGCCCTGGTGGCCGCGGGAGGTCGTCGACGACCTCACCTCGTCCTGGCGTGGTGGCCCGCCGCTGTACCAGCGGCTGGCCGAGCAGCTCGGGCTGCCGGAAGTCGGGTTGCCGACGGATGACCGGCAACGGGCGGGCGCGGTGGCGGTCGGGGGCGTGGACTTCCACCGGACGCCCCGGGCGTGCGTGGTGGAGCCCGGAGGGGGTCGGAGGTGGCGCGCGTACTCCCCGCTGACCTCCTGGCCCGGCGGCGGGCAGCTGCTGAGCAGCTCCGAAGTGCTGAGGGTGGAGCTCCGCGACGGGGCGGTGTCCGGGGTGCTCTGGCGCCCCACCGGAACGGACCGCCCCGAGCGGATCGCCGCGGACGCGGTGGTCCTCTGCGCGGGGACGATCGAGAACAACCGGTTGGCGATCCAGGCGCTGGTCGAGGTGGGCCGGTTGCCGGAGCCGAAGTTGACCGGCCTCAACGACCACCTCGTGCAGGGGTTCGCGGTCAAGGTGCCCGCGCGCGTCACCGAACGCGCGGAGTTCGGCGTCGAGCCCGGTTCGTACGTGGCCCGCGCGGATGTCGGAGCGCGCTCCTACCTGCGCTTCGACGTGCACCCGACGGCGACCGGGCTGCTCCTCGACGTGCGGATGACCGGCGAGCAACTGCCGCACGAGGACAGCTACGTGCGGTGTCGACCTGAGCCGCGCTACCCGTGGCGGACCTGGGTGCGCTCTGGCCTCTCGGCAGCAGACCGCGAGGTGGTCGACGGGCAGCGCGCCGCGCTGGACGCCTTCTGGGCGGAGCTGGCGCACCAGCTGGGACTGCCCGCGGCAGCGCTGGAGTTCGGCGACTTCGACCGGCCGGAGCGGGACAACACGTTCCTGCTGCCCCAGACCTTCGACCCCGTCCCGGAGCTGGCCCCGGTGACGTGGACGAGCCTGCTGGGCACCGAGGACCACGAAGGCGGTGGCCTGGCGATCGGCGAGGTGCTGGACCCCTCGCACGAATTCCGCGCGGTGCCCGGGCTCTACGCCGCCGGGCCAGCAACGTTCCCGCGCGCCGGCGCGGCGAACCCGTCGTTGACCACGCTGGCGCTCGCGCACCGGTTGGCCGGTGTGCTCGCCGAGCGGTACGGCTGAGGGGACTTGTCATGCTCACCAGGAACTCGTCGGTCCACCCCGCCGAACTGCTCGCCCTGGCGGCCGAGCAGTTCGGCGTCCGGGCCCCGGCCGCGGAGTTCGTCCCGCGCGGCGAGGACAGCTGGGCCTACCGGATCGGCCCGCTGTGGGTCAGCGTCCGCCGTGACCTCGACGGGCACCACCCGGCGGCCTACGAGGCGGCCTGGCAGCTGCACCAGGCGGGCCTCGAGTTCGTCGTGGCACCGCTGGCCGGGGCGGACGGTCGGGTGGTCCACCACGTGGGCGGCCACCCCGTGGTCGTCTTCCCGCACCTGGATGCCGTCGCGCTGCCCACCAGTGCCGCCGACCTCGACGGCCACCGGAGCCAGGTGCAGGACATGGTGGGACTGCTGCACCGGAGCACGGTCGACGCCGATCTGCCGTTGCCCCGCGAGGACTTCACGCTGCCCTTCGCCGAGCGGATGGACCGGGCTCTCCGCGCGGCCACCGGCGAAATGCCCTCGCGAGGTCCTTACGGCAATGCCGTGCGCGAGGTGGTGCTGCGCAATCACCACGCCCTCGAATCGGTCCGCCGCACCGTCACCGAGGTCGGGGAGAGCTGCGCCGGGGCGGGGGTGGCTCCGGTGCTGACGCACGGGGATCCCAGCCCGGACAACGTCATCGTGCACCGCGGCCGGTTGTTCGTGGTGGACTGGGGAGGTCTGACGTGGGCCCCGCCGGAACGGGACTGGTACAACGTGGCGCGCACCTTCGGTTCGGCACCGCCCGGACGGGACGACGTCGTTGATTTCTACCGCATCCGCCGGATACTGTCCGAAATCACGGAGTACGTGGGAAGATTCGCACACCCGCATTCTGGCGACGCCGACGACCAGGCCATGTGGCGGCGGCTGTCGCACAACATCGTCCTCCTGCAGCGCGAAGTGGGCGCGGCAGTCGGGTAGGCCTGGAATTCCTGTCGACCGCGCGGAGAAGGAATTGCGGTACGTCGTGGAACGGTACTGAAAACATGTGCTAGCGGGGAAATCATGGGACGTCTCGAGGAAGACGAACAGCGCTTCGTGATCGCACGCGCGCCGCTGCGCATTTCCCTGGCGGGCGGCGGCACCGATGTGCTCAGCTACGCGCGCCGGTGGGGCGGCCTGGTGCTCGGCGCCGCGATCGACCGATACGTCGGCGTCGCGGTCTACCCGCGCGAGTTCCACCGGCGGGTGCGGATCGCCACGGACACCTGCGTGCTCTGCGAGCACCCGAGCGACCACCTCGATCCGATGATCGGCGCCTGCCTGGCGGAGGTCGGCACGGACCAGGGCCTGCAGTTCGCCACCTTCGGGGACGCACCGAGCGGCCGCGGACTGGGCGGGTCGGGTGCTTTCACGGTCGCGGCCGTGCACGCCACCGGGCACGGGGAAGGGCTCAGCGCCGCCGAACTCGCCGAACGGGCGAGTGCCATCGAGATCTCCGGCCTCGGCAGGTCGGTGGGCAAGCAGGACCACTACCTGGCGGCCTACGGTGGCCTGCGCGTCCTGCACTTCCCGCCCGACGGGCACACCGTCGTCGAGACCCCGTCCTTCGAACCCGGCGTCGTCGCGGAACTGGAGCACCGGCTGCTGCTCTTCGACTCGGGAACGGCGCGCGACGCCGGTGAGGTGCTCGCCGAGCAGAACCTGGGGACCATCCGCGGCGACGCGGCCGTCATCAGCCACCTGCACGGGATCCGCCGCATCGCGACCGAGGCCATCGACTGCCTGAACCGCGGTGACGTGGCCGCCATCGGTGAGCTCATCGCCGAGCACTGGTCGTTGAAGGCCAAGCTCGGCGCACGAGTCTCCACGGCCCGAGCCGAACAACTGCTGCGCACCGCCCAGGACGCCGGTGGTGGGGGCGGGAAGCTGCTCGGCTCGGGTGGCGGTGGGTTCCTGCTCATCTACTGCGAACCCGCGCACCACCAGGAACTCCGGCGCGCCATGGCCGAGGCGGGCAGCACGGAACTCACCTTCCGGTTCACCACCTCCGGCAGCCAGGTCGCCGAACTCCCGCTCTGAAACGGAGGAGCTCCCCCATGCTGGTCACCGTCGTCACCATCACCCGGACCCGGCCCGAGCTGCTGGCACGGGCGATGGAGTCGGTGCAGGAGCAGGACCTGGACCGCCCCTTCGAGCACCTGGTCGTCGTCGACGCCTGCCCGGACAGCTACCGGATGCTGGCCGCCCGGTCGTGGCCGGACCGCACCAGGTGGCTGGTGGTGTCGCGGACCAGCACCGAGCGCTCCGGACCGGGGCGGTCCTCGGTGCTGCGGAACATGGCGGTGCGCATCAGCGACGCCCGGTGGATCGCCTTCATCGACGACGACAACGAGTGGGAACCCGACCACCTGAGCAGCCTCGTGGCGTGCGCGGAGCGCACCGGCTCCCGCGCCGTGCACTCGCACCTGCAGATGCGGTACCGCGACGGCCGCCCGTACCTGGAGCAGCGCGATCCCTGGATCCGCGACCCGGCCGCGGCCGCGGCCCACCACGCCGACCTCGTGCGCAAGGGCGTCGTGGTCCCCGGCTCGTGCGTCTGGCGCGACCGGCTCGACCCGCCGGGGACCGCCGACCCCGTGGTCTCGGTGGACACCGGCGAGTGGCTGCTCGCCCGCGACCTGCTGCTCGAGGTCCCCTTCTGCGAGACGTTCACCGCCCGCGACGCGGCCAACGCGATCGGCGAGGACGACAAGCTGGCCGCGGCGCTGCACGAGCGCGGCGAACCGGTCGCCAGCAGTGGTCGGCCCACGCTGATCTACCACCTGGGCGGCTACTCCAACGATGTGTCCGAGCCCTTTGATCCGACGTTCTCGTGGTCGACGGAAGGTGACGCGTGATGGCTTATGACGTGATCGGCGGGAAGGTGGTCACCCCGGAGGGGATCGAGCTCAACGTGACCTACCACTGCAACCTGGGCTGCGCTTCGTGCAGCCACCTGTCGCCGCTGTTCCGGCGCACCAACGCCGACCCGGCGGCCGCGGCCGCCGACCTCGCGCTGCTGAGCCGCTCCTTCCAGGCGCAGTTCGTCAAGGTGCTCGGCGGTGAGCCGCTGCTGCACCCGGAGCTGCTCACCATCCTGGCCGCGGTGCGCGAGTCCGGGATCGCGCCGAAGATCCTGCTGTGCACCAACGGGATCCTGCTGCCTCGGATGTCCGAGGAGTTCTGGGCGGCGGTCGACGAGGTCGAGGTCTCGGTCTACCCCGGCCGGGAGCTCTCCCCGGACGACGCGCGGCTGGTCCGGCAGCGGGCCGAGCGGTCGGGGACCGAGCTGCGGGTCGAGCACTACTCCTACTTCCGGTACTCCTACTCCGAGGTCGGCACCGACGACCCGGAACTGGTCTCGGAGATCTACTCGACCTGCCAGATCGCCCACGTCTGGCGGTGCCACACCGTGTTCGAGGGGTACTTCTTCAAGTGCCCGCAGTCGGTCTTCCTGCCGCGCGCGATCGGGAGCCCGGCCGACCCCTGGGCGGACGGGCTGGAGATCGAGCAGGGCCCGGGGTTCGTCGACCGGCTGCTGGCCTACCTGCGCTCCAGCGAACCCCTCGCGGCGTGCCGGAACTGCCTGGGCAGCGCCGGGCTGCGGACCCAGCACCGGCAGCTCAAGCGCAAGGAGTTCCGCGAACCCCAGAACCGGTCCACTGAGGACCTGGTCGACCGGGAGTTCCTCGCGCTGCTCGGGCGGCGGCCCGACGCCGACGACGGCTGCACCTCCACCGACCTGTTCAGCGGGCACCGCCCGCTGCTGCCCACCTCGCGAGAGGAGAACTGATGCGCTGCCTGGTCACCGGGGGCTCCGGCTTCATCGGCGGACACGTCGCCCAGCGCTTCCGCGACGAGGGCTGGGAAGTCCTGGTCCTCGACAGCCAGTGGAGCCCGGCTGACGCCTTCCCCGGCGTGGCGGTGGACATCACCGACGAAGCGGCCGTGGCGGCGGTCTTCGCCGACTGGCGGCCCGACGTGGTGGCGCACCTGGCCGGGGTGGCCGATGCCCGGTCGGTGCTCGCGGAACCGGTCCCGGCGATGCACGTCAACGTCACCGGGACGACCGCGGTGCTGGCGGCGGCCACCCGCGCCCGGACCTCGCGGGTGGTCATCGCGGGCAGCTGCTGGGTCTACAACGCGATGCCGGTCGATGCCGTCGACGAGGACGAGCCGTTCCTGCCGTCCGGTGCCGGGCACCCCTACACCACGTCGATGATCACCAAGGAGTTCCTGGCCAGGGATTTCGCCCGCCTCCACGGGCTGGAGTCCACAGTGCTCCGGTACAGCCCCATCTACGGGCCCGGCATGTGGCCGGGGCTGGTGGTCTCGGCGTTCCTGCGCGCGGCGGCGAGTGGTGGGCCGCTGGTGGTCTACGGCGACGGGACCGAGCGGCGGGCGTTCCTGCACACCGCGGACCTCGCCGACGCGTTCTTCAGAGCGGTCCGACCGGCGGCGGCGAACCAGGTGTTCAACCTGGAGGGTCCCGAGATCGTCACGACCGGGGAACTGGCGCAACGGGTTTCGGCGCTGTTCGGCGGCGTCCCGATCGAGCACCGGGAGGAACCGGCGCGGCGCGGCGAACTGGTCTACTCGCAGCGCTTCGTCTCGACGGAGAAGGCCCGGCGACTGCTCGGCTGGGAGCCGCGGATCACCTTGGCCGACGGGCTGCGCGCCGAGCTCGCCGCGATGCGCGGAGCGGGGGAGGAGGTCGGATGAGAAGGGTTGACCCGGTCCAGCTCGACTTCACCGCCCAGGACATCGACGGGATCCTCACCGCGATCCGGTCCTCACTGTCCACCGGCCAGCTCGCCCAGGGCGAGCAGGTGGCGGCGTTCGAGGCGGAGTTCGCGGCGTGCACCGGCGCGCGCAACGCGGTCGCGGTCGCTTCCGGCACCGCTGCCCTGGTGTGCGGGCTGCGCGCGATCGCTGGCCAGCAGGAGGGTGAAGTCCTCGTCGCCGCCAACACCTTCTACGCCTCGGCCGCCGCTCCACTGCTCGCCGGGCTGCGCACCCGCCTGGTGGACGTCGACGCGGCGACCTTCGCGCCGTCAGTGGCCGATCTGGACGCCGCGCTGACGTCGGAGACGATCGGGGTGATGCTGGTGCACACCGGGGGCATCATCTCGCCGGCCACCCCCGAGATCGCCCAGTGGTGCGACCGGCACGGGCTGTGGCTGCTGGAGGACTGCGCCCACGCGCACGGGAGCCGGATGGGTGGCCAGCACGCTGGCACCTTCGGTGCCGCCGGGGCGTTCTCCTTCTTCGCCACGAAGGTGATCACCTCGGCCGAGGGCGGCATGGTGATCACCGACGACGACGAGCTGGCCCAGCGGCTGCGCGTGCACCGGAACCTGGGCAAGCCGGAGCTCTGGCGGAGCTACCACACGGTGCTGGGTGAGAACGCCCGGATGAGCGAGCTGCACGCCGCGGTCGGCAGGGCGCAACTGGCCCGGCTCGACGAGTTCGTGGCCACCCGGGCACGGCTCGCCCGACGCTACACCAGCGCGCTCGCCGAGCTGCCCGCGGTCAGCCCCGTCCTGCCGGACCACGACCCGGCGAGCTGGTACAAGTACATCGTCCTGCTCGATCCCCACGTGGACAGGCGCGCGCTCAAGGCGGCTCTGGCCGAGCGCGGGGTGCGCCTCGGCGGCGAGGTCTACGAGCTGCCGCTGCACCGGCAGCCGGTGTTCGCCGAGCGGCTTCCAGCAGGGGAGTTTCCGGTGTCCGAGCAGGTGTGCGGACGGCACGTGTGCCTGCCGCTGCACACCGGGATGGGGGACGACGACGTCGACTTCGTGGTGGCGCAACTCGCGAGGACTTCGGCGGAGATGAGCCGGTAAGCAGCCGAGGACGTGCGCGTCCGAGCAGGGAGGCAGGGTGACATGTCAGCGTTGACCGACGAACAGCTCTACATCTTCGACACCACGGGCTTCTACGTCTTCCGGAACCTCTTCTCCGCGGCGGAGGTGGCGCGGATGCGGGCGGAGCTGGACCGGCTCTCGGCGGGGAGCAGCGGTTTCACCAACACCGACCGCTACCAGGACCTCTGCGGGGACAGCGAGCTCTTCTACGACCTGGCCCGCGACGAGCGGCTGGTGGGAAAGGTGCGCGCAGTCGTGAACCAGCCGCTGCGCATCCTGGAGGGCTACGGCCTGCGGCGCGGGCCGGACAGCGTGCTCTACATGCACGGGGGCTACGGCGAGCTGCTCGACCTCGACGGCGGGAGCGTGGGCCGAGACCTGTCCATCATGCACACCTACCACGACGGGAAGCTGCACTGCAGCTACGTGAAGGCGCTGGTCTACCTCAGCGACATCAGGCAGCAGGACGACGGTTCGTTCTGCTACGTGCAGGGCTCGCACAAGGCGAACTTCCCGCTGCTGCGCTCGCGCTTCGCCAACGGCAACCGGTCCTCGATCATCGACGAGGGCTTCCCGACGTTGGCCGACGTGCACGTCCAAGCCGGGGACGTCCTGCTGCTCAACGAGGCGCTGATGCACGGGACCCGGCGCAAGCGCACCGGGGGTGACCGGGTGCTGCTCGCCTTCGGCTACGGGCCGACCTACCTGGCGGACTGGCAGGAGCTGGACGGCGAGACCCACGATCTGCGCGGCCTCGGCTACGTCGATCACGATGTCGAGGAGGATTTCATCGGATGAACCGGACCGGCGTCAGCGACCTGCGGGATTCGTGGGAGGAGTACGTCCAGGCCTCGGCGGGCTGCCTGCCCAGGATGTCCGGCCAGATCGAGCAGCTGGTCCTCGAACTCGACGACCTGCGCCACCGGGGGGCCACGCTCTACCTGGCCGGCAACGGCGGGAGCGCGTCGGCGGCCTCGCACCTGGCGCAGGACTTGTTGAAGGGCACGGCAGCCCCGGGCAATCCGCCGATTCGCGCGCTCTCGCTCACCGACAACCTCTCCATGCTCACCGCCTACGCGAACGACCTCGGCTACGACCGGGTGTTCGTCGAACCGCTCAAGGTGATGGCGAAGTTCGGCGACCGGCTGCTGGTGATCAGCTGCTCGGGCAGCAGTCCCAACGTGGTGGCCGCGGTGCGGTACGCGCGGGATGTCGGCCTGGGGGTCATCGCGGTCACCGCCGGTGACGGCGGGAGCCTCCGGGCGATGGCCGACATCGAGGTCAACGTGCCGACCAAGGACGTGGGCCTGGCCGAGGCGGTGCACGCGGTGGTGTTCCACTTCGTCACCCAGGCCCTGCACGACCGCCCGGGCTTGCGGTGACCGATGCCCGGGTGCGGCGAGCGGATGACCGGCCGAGGTGCCCGCCATCCGCTCGTCGTGCCAACCGGGCTGCCGGGTCAGGGCACCAGCGCGGCGAGCTGCTGCACGAGCAGCGCGATGGGTTCCGGGGGGATCTGCGTGCGGACCTGCTGCGCCGCCCGCCGGCCGATCTGCTGCCACTCGTCCCGCCGCGCCCACGCGCGTTCCATGGCTTCGTCGAGGCACGCCGCCACCGGGGCCGCCGCGACGAACCCCGTTTCGCCGTCGGTGAGCAGTTCGGCGTTGCCGGCCACATCGCTGACGATCACCGGGCGACCGCAGAGCATCGCTTCGATGATGACCGTGGGCAGGCCCTCGGCCCGCGAGCACAGCACGAGCGCGTGGTGGTCGCGCCAGATGCCCTCGACATCGGTGGTGTAGCCGGCGAACTCGACGTTGGCCAGCCCGAGCTCCGCGCGCAGCGCCCGAAGGACCCGCTCGTGCGGACCCGCGCCGAACAGCGACACCGACAGCTCGCGACCGCGCCACTTGGGATCGGCGAGCACCTCGAACAGGACGTCCTGGCCCTTGCAGGTCGGGTCCAGCCTCGCCGGGCACGCCAACCGGAACGGGGGCCCCGCGGCGGGCCATTCCGGATTAGCGTCGTAGGGGACCTTGAAGTGGCAGCGCACGACCCGGCTGTTGGCGATGCGACCACCCACCTGCCGCTCGGTGAGCCGCCGGTTCCCCTCCGAGACGAAGAACGAGGCCAGGGCGCCGTCGTAAGCCGCCGCCAACCGTTCGGCGACGCTGTCGACGCACCATTCGAAGTCGGCTGCTGAATTGCTGTAGGCGACGTACGGGAAACCCTGCCGGCGGCATTCCTCCATCCAACCGAGGCCTTCGTAGTTGTCACCCTGGGAAACGACGACCAGGTCCGGCTGGACCGATTTCAGGGTGCTCTCCTCGTATTCGGTCCACGGCAGTTCGTACGGTTCCCGGTGCGGCGCATCCGGGGCTTCCCAGCGCCGGTGCACGATGCACCCGGCCTTCTCCGCGGCGGCCAGTTCACCCGGCACCGGATCCCAACCCTTGACGCTGGCGTGCAATTCCGCCCCGAGCGAGATCCAGTGCTGAACCGCCAGTGCCCAGTTGGTCTCGCTCGGACCCCAGGGCGCGGATTCGTTGGCTGACACGAACAGGATTACCGGACTCATGTGGCGAGCCTCCGTGGTCGGATCGTGTTCCGCTGAAAGCTAACCCATCCGGTGTTGCGGGCGCTATTGCGGTTTCGAACGTGGGCGCACTGGTCCATTCCCGCACCGGGGTGGTTCAATTCAAACCCGCCAGCGGTCCCCTTTCGGAATCGAGGATGTGCCGTGGCTCGCATGCGCACCGTTTTCGTCGACCGGGACGGCACGCTCAACCGGAAAGCCCCGCCCGGGCAGTACGTGACCCGCTGGCAGGACCTGGTCCTGCTGCCCGGGGTCGCGCAGGCGGTCCGCCGCCTCAACCGCTCGGGGCGGCAGGTGATCGTGGTGACCAACCAGCGCGGGGTGGCCCGCGGGCTGATGTCGCAGGCCAGCCTGGACGCCGTCCACCACCGGTTGCGGGAGCTGGTCGGGCAGCAGGGGGCGAGGTTGGACGCCATCTACTGCTGCGCGCACGCGGCGGGGCGGTGCGGCTGCCGCAAGCCGCAGCCCGGGATGCTGCTGGCCGCTGCCGCGGACCGCCCGGGCGTGGACCTGGCCGACGCGGTGCTCATCGGTGATGCCGAAACGGATGTCGCGGCGGGTCGAGCCGCCGGGGTGCGGACGGTGCGGCTGGCGGCGGCGGGCACCCGCTCGGCGGCGGACCACGTGGTCCGGGACCTGCCGCAGGCAGTGGAGTGGATCTTGTGCGGAGGTGCGGGGTGAAGTTGCTGATCACCGGCGGTGCCGGGTACATCGGGAGCGTGGTCGCCGACCGGCTGCTGGCCGACGGCCACCAGGTCGTCGTCGTGGACGACCTCTCCAGCGGTCACTGGGACGCGGTGCCCGCCGCGGCGGAGCTGGTCGTCGGCGGCATGGCCGCGGCGGCGGAACTGCTGGTCGACGACGAGCGGTTCGACGGGGTGGTCCACCTGGCCGCCAGGTCGTTGATCGACCACTCGGTCAGCTCGCCGGAGACCTACTGGCAGGGCAACACCGTGGAGACGCTCCACCTGCTGGGTGCGATGCGGGTGGCCGAGGTCCCACGCCTGGTCTTCTCGTCCACGGCGGCGACCTACGGTCAGCCCGAGCAGCTCCCGATCGCCGAGCACGCGCCCACCACGCCGACGAATCCCTACGGTGCCTCCAAGCTCGCCGCCGACCTGGCGATCAGCGCCTACGCCCGGGCCTACTCGATCGGCGCCGTCAGCCTGCGGTACTTCAACGTCGCTGGCGCGGTGGGCAGGTTCGGTGAACGGCACGATCCCGAGACGCACCTGATCCCGCTCGCCCTGGACGCGGCGCTCGGGCTGCGGCCCGAAATCGAGGTGTTCGGCGCCGACTACGCCACGGCGGACGGCAGCTGCGTGCGCGACTTCATCCACGTGGCCGACATCGCGGACGCGCACGTGGCCGCGCTGGCCTCGGCCGAACCCGGCACGCACCAGATCTACAACCTGGGCAACGGAACCGGTTTCACGGTGCTGGAGGTTTTGGGCGCGGTGGAGGAGGTCACCGGGCGCGCGGTGCCGAGGAGGATCGGTGCCCGGCGCCCAGGCGACCCCGAGACGCTGATCGCGTCGAACCAGCTGGTCCGCACGGCGCTCGGCTGGTCACCGGCGCGGTCGACGCTGCAGGAGATGATCGAGGACGCCTACCGCTTCCGGACCGAGCAGTGCCGGTGACCAGTTCACCGCTCGACGGCCCACAGCCGGTCGGCGAGTTCGGCCAGGTCGTCGACACCGGTCAGGTCGACCGGCGTCTCCTCGAACACCTCGAAGTCGTGCAGGAAGGTGAACGCCAGCATCTCTCGCGGGAACGTGGGCGAGACCCGCCAGCCCGCGCCGTCCAGCGCTGCCGCGAGCAGCTCCCGGTCGGCGCCGAAGGTGTTGAGATGCAGCTGGACCAGGCCGTAGCGGAAGTCCCCGGCGTAGACGTCGTTGAAGTCGACCAGTCCGGTGACCGCTTCGCGTTCCGGGCTGACGAAGATGTTGTTGGCGTGCAGGTCCCCGTGCACGAATTCGGGTGTTCCGCTGTTGAGGAGGTCGGCGATGTCGGGTAGGAATGCGTCGACGGCGTCGATGAGCCGGGGGGACAGGTACTTCCACTCGCGGTGGTCGGCGACCGTGGCCGCTTTTCGCTCGAGCAGCAGTTCGCTGAACACGGTCGAGGAGGGGTGCAGTACCTCACCACCGATGAGGGGGACCCGCCGCAGTTGCCCCATCAGTTCCCCGATCTGCCGGGCCAGCGCGAGTTCGGTGTCCCGGTCGATTTCCGCGGTGGCCCGTCGCCAGGGTTCGCCCTCGGCGGCCGACAACACCAGGAACGGCCACGTCCAGCCGGTGGCGTCCGGCAGGAGTTCGCCCCGACCGAGCAGCGCCGGAACGGGGAGGCCGTGCCCGTCGAGAACCCGGTAGGCTTCGAGCTCGTATCCGAGGCTGCTCGGTCCGCACCAGAATTCCGCGTACAACTTCACCACGAGACCGTTGTCCCCGACGAACACGGGATTGGTGCTCTCGCCGGGACTACGCAGCGATTTCGGCTGCGGGAACCCGAGCGAATCCAGACCACGCCGCACCCATGGTTCCCAGAATTCGAGGTCATTTCGCCGAGCGGCATATGACTCGTCCGAGGTGATTTCTCCGAGGCTGGGGAACATGACCCGAGCATAGTGGAATTCCGCGTTATCGTCGTGCTCCGACCACCGCGTGCGCGGCCGTGCTGGCGGCCCACGCCAGCCGCCGCACCCATCGAGATCACGAGAGGACCTCCTGCCATGAGCTCCGATGTCGGGTCCCGCGCGCGGCGCTCGACCGCTCGCACCGCCAGGCGGCTCGCGCCGTACCTGCGGCCAGTTCGGTGGTCGGCGATCGCGGCCGTGCTGGCCACCGTCGGCGCGATGCTGAGCGGGTTGACGATCCCGCTGGTCATCCAGCAGATCATCGACGGGCCGCTGGCCAGTGGCGAACCCACCGCGCTGCCGTGGCTGCTCGGGCTGCTGGCCGCGCTCGGGTGCGCGGAAGCAGTGATGTTCTTCCTCCGGAGGAAGCTGACCGCGGGATCCACCGCGCTGGTGGAGGCGGACCTGCGCGCCGACTTCTACCACCACCTGCAGCGGTTGCCGGTGACGTTCCACGACCGCCAGCAGACCGGGCAGCTGCTGTCGCGGGCCGTCGACGACCTGGTCCTGCTGCGCAAGTACCTGGCCTTCGCGGCGGTCTTCCTGCTGGTCAACTCGATCACCCTGGTGGTTGGGCTGGTGGTCCTGTGGTTCCTGTCCACCGCCATGGCCCTGGTGGCGCTGTGCGTGGCGGTGCCGGTGCTGGCGTCGTCGTTCCTCTACGAGGTGAAGTACAAGGCGGTGGCGCTGGAAGTCCAGCAGCGGTCGGGTGATCTGACCACCACGATCGAGGAATCGATGCTGGGCATCAAAGCGGTCAAGGCCTTCGGCCAGTCCCGGCACCGGGTGGCGCTGTTCACCCGGCAGGCCGCGCAGTTGCGGGGCAGCGAGATCCGGGCACTGCGGATCGTCGGTGCGGTGTCCACGGTCCTGCTGCTGCTGCCCGAACTGGGCATCGCCGGGCAGCTGGCCGTCGGCGCGGTCGGACTGTCCCAGGGCGAGCTGACCATCGGGGCGCTGGTCGCCTGCATCACGGTGTCGACCTACCTGCGGTGGCCCACCGAATGCATCGGCTGGGCGCTGGCGGAGACCAGCGTCGCCGCTGCCGCCTGCGAGCGGCACTTCGAGGTCCGGGACGTCCCGGCGGCCCTGACCGAAGCCGCGCGGCCGAGTCGGTTGCCGCAGCCGGTGCGCGGGCACCTCCGCTTCGAGGGCGTGACCCTGGAGTCCGGCGACGGGGCGGCGCCGCTGCTGCGCGGCGTGGACCTGGAGGTGCAGTCTGGCGAGACCCTCGCGCTGCTCGGTGCCGCCGGATCGGGCAAGACCACGCTCGCCGCGTTGGTGCCCAGGCTGCTCGACCCCACCGCGGGACGGGTGCTGCTCGACGGGGTGGACATCCGCGAGCTCGCGCTGGACGAGTTGCGGACGGCGGTGGCGATCGCCTTCGACGAACCGATGCTGCGCTCGGGCACGGTCCGGGACAACGTCTCGCTCGGCGCCGCCGGGGTGTCCGATCAGGACGTCAGCCGAGCGCTGCGCACCGCGCAGGCCGCCGGGTTCGTCGAGGCGCTCCCGCGCGGTCTGGACACCGAGATCGGTGAGCAGGGCATGAGCCTGTCCGGCGGGCAGCGGCAGCGGATCGCCCTGGCCCGCGCCATCGTCCGGCGACCGGCGGTGCTCGTGCTCGACGACCCGATGTCGGCACTGGACGTGCGGACGGCGAACCTGCTCGAGGACTCGCTGCGGGCGGACCTGCCCGGTGTCACCAAGCTCATCGTGGTCCGGCGGCCCAACTCGGTGCGCCGCTCCGAACGCGTCGCGCTGCTGGTCGACGGCCGCATCGACGCCGTCGGCCCGCACGAGGAACTGCTCGCGTCGAGCGCGCGCTACCGGTCCACCCTGCAGGCCCTGGAACGGCCGGGTGCATCCCGGCTCGGTCTCGTGGAGAAGGAGCGAAGCCGGTCATGAGCGATCCCGGTTGGACCCAAACCCGGTTGCTGGTCTCGTTGCTGCGGCCGCGCGCGGTGCTGTCGCTGGTGGCCCTGCTGATCCTGCTGGCGGAGAACGCCGCGCAGCTGGCCGGGCCGCTGCTGATCGCGACGGCGATCGACCGGGGCCTGCCCGCCGCGCTGTCCGGCCAGCCGGCGGTGATGGTCTGGTGCGTGGTGGGCTACTTCGGCTGCGGTGCGCTGTCCGCGCTGGCCAGGTACTGCTTCTTCCGGCTGTCCGGCCGGATCGGCCAGGACGTCGTCATGGACCTGCGGACCAGGATCTTCCGGCACGCCCACGTGCTGTCGGTCTCCGCGCACGAGCGCCGCGGGTCCGGATCGGTGATCACCCGCCTGACCTCGGACGTGCACGCGGTGAACGACCTGATCGAAACCGGTCTGGACGGCCTGCTGACCTCGCTGCTGTCGGTCGCCGCCATCGGGTTCCTCATGCTGTGGCTGGACCTGCCGCTCGGGCTGGTCGTCTTCGCGGGATTCGTGCCGATCGCCCTGCTGACCCGCTGGTACCGGCACCGCTCGCAGCACGCGTACCGGACGGCCCGCACGACGGTCGCGTCGATCGTCGGGCACGTCGCCGAGACGATGAACACCATGCGCGTCATGCAGGCCTGCCGCAGCGAACGGGCCGACGCGGCGAAGCTGGGCGAGCTCAACGGCGAGCTCCGCCGCAAGAACACTGCGGCGCTGGACATTGTGGCCAGGTACATGTCGGCGGTGCGCCTGTGCGGCAACCTCTCGCTCTGCGTGGTGCTGGCACTGGGCGCGTGGCGGGTCATGGACGGCAGCCTGCAGCTGGGCGTGCTGGCGGCCTTCGTGCTGTACCTGCGCCGGTTCTACGACCCGCTGGACGAGCTGGCGACCTTCACCGACCGCTACTCGACGGCGAGCGTGGCGCTGGAGCGGATCACCGAGTTCCTGCGGGAACGACCCGAGGTTCCGGAACCGCGCGCACCGCAGGACTGGCAGCCGAACCCGGCTGCGGGTGCGGAGATCTCGCTGCGGCACGTCAGCTTCCGCTACGCGGCGGACGCGCCGGAGGTCTTCGACGACCTGACGCTCGTGGTACCGGCCGGTCAGACGGTTGCGCTGGTCGGCAGCACGGGGGCCGGCAAGTCCACGCTGGCCAAGCTGATCGCCCGCTTCTACGACCCGGTGGCGGGCGTGGTCGCGGTGGACGGGGTGGATCTGCGCCAGGTGCGCGACGCGGACCTGCGCAAGCACCTGATCATGGTGCCGCAGGAGAACTTCCTGTTCACCGGGACCGTCGCGGACAACATCGCGCTGGGCCGACCGGAGGCCGGTCGCGCGGAGGTCGAGCATGCCGCTCGGTGCGTGGGCGCGCACGAGTTCATCGCCGAGCTGCCCTCCGGCTACGACACGCAGGTCCAGCGCGGGGGCAGTCGGCTCTCCGCCGGGCAGCGGCAGCTGGTGGCCATCGCCAGGGTGTTCCTCGCGGACCCGGCGGTGCTGGTGCTCGACGAAGCGACGTCGCAGGTCGACCTCGTGTCCGAGCAACGGGTGCAGGAGGCCCTGCGCAGGTTGCTCCGCGACCGCACCGCGGTGGTGATCGCGCACCGCCTGTCGACGGTGATGAGCGCCGACCGCGTGCTCGTGCTGGACAAGGGCAGGATCGTCGAGGACACCACCCCGGAGGCCGCGCTCACCGGCAGCGGTCACTTCGCCGACCTGCACCGGATGTGGGAGCGCCCGCAGCTCTGACCAGGGCGCCGAACAGCAACGCCGCCGCGCACTCGGACGTGCGCGGCGGCGTGTTCCTGCTGCGGCTCACCGCATCATGACCGGCTCGCGACCGGGGCGCCGGTGCCGAGCACCGCGGCGCGCAGCTGCTCGCCCAGCGCGGCCGGGTCGGTCACGTGCAACGTGCGCATGCCGAGGTCGGCCGCGACCTGCAACACGGTGCTGCGATCGTCGACGAGCAGCGTTTCGGCAGGCGGCACGGGGCACTGCCCGGCCAGCTCGGTGAAGTACGACGCGGTCGGCTTGACCTCGCCCAGCTGCCACGAGGAGAAGCGGCGGTCGAACAGCCCGAAGTGGCCGAACCTGCCGTCCTTGAGCCGGTCCCAGTGCTCCGGCTCGTTGTTCGTCATCGCGACCAGCAGCCGCGGCCGCACCCGCCGGAGCTGCTCTACCGCGGTGAAGCTCGCCCGGTGGCAGCGCACGCTCCCGAGGAAGGTGGTGTCCAGCCACCGGGCGTCGAACTCCTGGGCCGCCGGGGCAGCTCCGCCCTGGAGGATCTCGCGGAAGACCTCGTGCACGTGGCACCGGCCGCTCTCGTAGTCCGGCGCGCGCCGGAGGATCCGCGCGACCAGCTCGGCGCAGTCCAGGCCGTGCCGCCGGGCCAGTTCGGCCGCGAAGCCCGAGTCCTCGATGACGTTGTTGAACAGCACGCCACCGGCGTCGACGAACACTGCGCTGATCATGGTGGCCTCCCGGCCCGGCGTCAGGGCCGGTAGGTCTCCAGCACCCCGGTCCGGCGGATGTCCAGGGTGGCGCAGTGGAACCCGCCGCCGAGCGTGCGCGCGTGCGTCAGCTGCAGCGGCAGGACGTCGATCCCGTTGCGCTCCAGCAGCCGGATGAGCGGGACCTGGCGCTTGTCGACCACCGCGAGGCCGGGCCGCACGACGAGCAGGTTCATGCCGATCCAGATCGAGCAGTGCGGGTGCTCGCCGGTGAAGCCGATGTCGACCAGTTCCGGGCAGATGAGCTGCTTCCAGCCCCGGAGGAAGCCGGGCAGGTTGTCGTCGTTGACCCGCTCCGGGTTGAGCAGCACCACGCCCGGGGCCAGCGCGACGATGGTGGAGTCCACGTGGGTCGAGGCGTAGAGGTCCCGGCAGGGGTGCACCGCGTAGGAGTCGCCGAGGGCGGCCTGCAGCCAGCGCCAGCCGAGCTCGTTGCCGCTGTCGGAGACCAGGTACAGCACATCGGTCCCGAACCGCAGGACGTTCGCCGCGTCGAAGACGGGCTCGTGGTTGCGCAGCCGCTGCCCGGCCGGGGCCGCCGGGTCGTACATCTCGTCGGTGAGCCTCGGCTTGGGCGCCGAAATCCACTTGCTGCCGCTGGCGAAGTACTCCAGCAGCAGGTCCTTGTAGGCGAGGGATTCCAGGAACCGCGCGCGCAGCGCCATCGGTGTTTCGATCACGGTCTGCCCGATGGCCAGCAGCCCGTCGCGCGGGCAGTAGTCGTGGAAGCCGTCGGTCTGCCAGTCGGGGGTGGCGATCACGGAGGTGTGGTCGCGCTCGGCGGGGCGCCGGACGACCACGCCCAGCTTGCGTAGCTCCTCGGCGAGGATGTCGAGCTCCTCGGCGGTCTCCTCGAGGACGCGGTCCGGGTACTGGCCGGACGGCACCAGGTCCTGGCTGCCGCGCTCGGCGTACTCGACGGCGAACACGCTCCGGTCGGCCACCGGAACACGGGCCCCGGTGGCGGTTCCGATGATGATCTCCTCGAGCGGATCCCATTCGTTGTGCACATCGACCAGGCTCATCGTTCCCCTTTTTTCGGTGGGGGTTCATCGGTGCACCGCGCGCCTGTTCGGCGATTTCGCGGGAAAGTGGTTCTGGTCAGGTCCTTCAGCGGTGTTAACGGATCGGAAGGTACGGTTGCCCCGACTACCCGTCAAGCGCGAACTCGAATTCGTCGCGGGCGGCGGTCGGAAACCGGTTGTCGGTTATCGTCCGGGCATGTCGAAAATGGCGGACCTCGAGTTGGCGCACCACCTCGCCGACGTTGCCTCCGACATCGCGCTTGGCTGGTGGGGCAGCGGTGTCCCGGCCCTCGCCAAACCGGACGGCAGCCCGGTGTCGGAAGCCGACCTCGCGGTCGAGGCGGCGCTGCTCGACGTGCTGGCGGTCGAGCGCCCGGGCGATTCGGTGCTGACCGAGGAGAGCGGCGAGCACCCGGGGTCCGGCCGCAGGTGGATCCTGGACCCGATCGACGGGACGGCTCCGTTCCTGGCGCACGGGCGCGCGTGGGGCACGCACATCGCGCTCGAGGTGGATTCGGTGCTCACCATCGGGATCATCACGCGACCGACCGAGCGGAAGCGGTGGTGGGCCTCGCGCGGCAACGGGGCCCACGTCTCAGCGGCCGGGTCCCGGTGGCCTCGGACGCGCGCCGTGCGGGTGTCCGAGGCGGCGTCGTTGGGTGCGGCCAGGATCGGCGGGTTCCTGGAGCCGCGGTCGGCGGTCGCGCCTGCGGTGGCCGGTGCCGCGGAATGGGTGGCCGACGCGGTGTGCCTGCTCGGCGACCTGGCCGAGGCCCGCGTCGAGGCGGCGGTGGACGAGGGCGGTTCGCTCTGGGACCGCGCCCCCGGCGTGCTGATCGTCCAGGAGGCCGGTGGCCGGGTCACCGACCTGTCCGGCGGGCGGGAGTGGGCGGACCCGGTCCTGGTGTACTCGAACGGGCTGGTCCATGACGAGCTGCTCGAACTGCTGCGCGCGGCTCGCGTCCCGCGGGCCGGGACGCGACCAACCGGCCCGTTCGACTGACGAATCGCGGCAGTCGAACGAGGACGGACCCGGGCTAGCCCCCGGTCACCGCCGCGACGAAGGTGTCCGCCGCGACCTCGATCTCGGCCGCGCTGCTGCGGAGGGCAACACCGAAGCCAGCACCGAGGTAGCTGTCCGAAACCCCGGTGGACACGGCGATCGCGCGGCTCAGGATGTCGTCGGTCCGCGGGAGGGCTCCGGCGGCGAACCGCTGCGCACCCGCCGCGCCGTCGCGGGTGCGGAACGGTGCGGTGGAGAGGTCTCCGCGCCCGAATGCGGTCAGCGCCGGGATGCCGCCGTAGTAGTGCCTCGGGGAGTTGATCAGCGTCTTGGTGCCGAGGCGTCCAGCGACGTCCGCGGCGTGCTGCGGGCTGTCGAAGAGGTAGACCGCGACTGTGCCGCAGGCCCCTTCGTCGTCGTGCAGCCTGCGCTGCTGCACTCCTGGCAGGGAGCCGATCCGGCGCACGAGCGTGCGGTTGATGGTGCGCACCCGGTCCAGGATCAGGTCCAGCTTGTGCAGCTGCGCGAGGGCCACGGCGGCGTTGAGCTCGCTGAGCCCGAGGTTCAGGCCGAGCAGGAGGTCGCCGTCGCCATCGTCGTCGCGGTAGGGGAACCAGCCCTGGTCGTGGTAGGAGTAGGCGCGCTGGAAGGTGCGCTGGTCGTCGGTGAGCAGGAAACCCCCGTCCAGCGCGGTGAACACCTTGAAGTGGTTCAGCGAGAACGTCCCGACCTCGCCGAGGGTGCCGAGCGGTCGGCCCCGGTAGGTCGCGCCCGCGCTCTGCGCGCAGTCCTCCAGCAGGTGCAGCCCGTGCCGCTCGGCGAGTGCACCGAGCGCTGCCATGTCCGAGGGCGCCCCGAGCATGTGCACCGGCATGATCGCCTTCGTCCGGGGGGTGATGCGCCGCTCGACATCGTTCGGGTCGAGGGTCAGCGACTCGTCGACCTCGGCGAGCACCGGGTCCGCCCCGCTGTGCACGACGGCGGCGATCGAAGCCACGAACATGTAGCCGGGCACGATGACCTCGTCGCCGGGGCCGATGCCGAGCGCGGCGAGCGCGGTGAGCAGCGCCGAGGTACCGCTGTTGACCGCGAGGCAGTGCCGGGATCCGAACCGGTCGGCCACCGCGCTCTCGAAGCTGCGCACCATCCGCCCCTCGCCGGGGTCGTCGAAGGTGTTCCGGCGGTCGTGCCAGTCGTCGAGCACACGGAGCACGTTCTCGCGTTCTTCGGTTCCGATGAACCCGAAACCCGGACCAGGCATCGTCACTCCTCCAGGATTTTGGAATTTCGTGCGGTTCGGCGACCATCCCATTAACGCACCGCTGATCGTGGTGGCGTCAAGCTGTCGCGCACGACCTCGATCAGTCCTCGAGGTCCTGCTAATTTCCTCCCGGAATGGTTTTCCTTCCTTCTCCGGTCGTGCGCGGAATTGTGGTCGGGAGTGGAGTGGACATGATTGCGAGACTGGCCATCCATGGCGGGGAACCCGTGGCGCGGCGAGCGTGGCCCCGCTGGCCCGCGCCGGGGCGCCGGGCCCTGCGGGAGCTGGCGCAGGTGCTGCACAGCGGGAGGTGGACGATCAGCACGCCCTACCGCGGCCGGGAGTCCGTCGAGCAGCGCTTCGCGCACGCTTTCGCGGCGTACTGCGGTGCCGAGCACTGCGTGCCCACGGCGACCGGGACCGCCAGCCTGAGCATCGCGCTGGAGGCCTGCGGGGTGGGTGCCGGGGACGAGGTGATCGTCCCCGGGCTGAGCTGGGTGGCCTCGGCGTCGGCGGTCCTGGGCGTCGGCGCCGTGCCGGTGCTCGTCGACGTCGACCCCGGTTCGTTCTGCCTGGACCCGGCAGCTGCCGAAGCGGCGATCACCGACCGGACCCGGGCGATCAGCGTGGTGCACGTCTACTCGGCGATCGCGGAGGTGGCGGCACTGGCCGCGATCGCCGACCGCCACGGCATCCCGCTGGTGGAGGACTGCGCGCACGCGCACGGCGCCAGGTACCGCGGGCGCTCGGTCGGCCTGTCCGGCAGCGCGGGCACTTTCAGCATGCAGGGGAGCAAGTTGCTGACCTCGGGCGAGGGCGGCGCGCTGATCACCCGGGACGCCGGGATCGCGCGCCGCGCCGAGCACCTGCGCGCCGACGGGCGGGTGCTCAGCCGCGAACCGGTCGGCACCGGCGACATGGAGCTGGTCGAGACGGCGGAGGTCATGGGGGCCAACGCGTGCCTGTCGGAGTTCCACGCCGCGGTCCTGCTGGACCAGCTGGAGTTGTTGGAGGCGCACAACGAGGTGCGCAGGCGAGCCGCGGACCACCTCGACGACCGGCTGACCGGGTTGGGGTGCACCGTGCAGTCGACGGCACCGGGAACGACGGCGCGCACCTACTACCGCTACGCGGTGCGGGTCCCGGGGGAGCTGCTGGCCATCGCGCCGCTCGACCGGATCGCCGAGGCCCTCACCGCGGAGCTCGGGTTCCCGGTCCAGCGGACGTACCGGCCGCTCAACGACAACCCGTTGCACCGGCCGAGCTCGCGTCGGCGGTTCGCGGCCGACGCGAGCTACCTGGAGCGGGTGGAACCGTCGAGGTTCCCGCTGCCGGTTACCCGGCTCGTGCACGACAGCACGCTGACCTTCGGGCACGAAGTGCTGCTGTCCGACGTCGACGGGGCTGAGCACATCGCCCGGGCCTTCGAGAAGGTGGTGGCCAACGTTCGGCTCCTGGGGGAGTGAGCCGCGGCTCAGCGCGGCGCGGGCAGGCCGCTGGCGGTGTCCGGCAGCACCCGGGACTTCGCCTGCTCGGCGAGGTGCTGCCAGTGCCGCACGCAGTCCTCCGCCAGGTGGGCGATCACGTTCGCCTGGTGCGCGGGGATCGTCTCGGCCACCGTTGGCCACTCCACATCGGACGCCAGGGTGAGGTGGAAGAGGCGCAGCAGCAACCGGCCCGGTCCGGAGAACCGCAGCGACGGGTCGTTCTGCAGATTGCGCAGGATCGTCGCCGCGCTCATCCGCGGCCTGTCGTCGGCCTCCTCCGGCGCCCGCCCGGGCCGGGGCTCAGCGGGTGGTGCGGCGGCGGAGCCCTGCCAGCTGGTGCAGCTGGTGCGCTGGCTGGGCAGGACCGGGTCCTCGCCGCACTTGAGGCGCCTGCGCACGTCCAGCACGGTGCTCACGGAGATGCCGGCGGCCTGGGCGACCTGGCGGAGGGAGAGGCCGGGGTGCTGCCGGATGAACTCGGCGGCCCGCCTACGGCCCTCGGCGGTGTTGAGCGGTCGCTCGCGCCCGTCCAGCCCGACGCGGTGCGCGAGCTGCCGCCCGCCCGGCGTCTTGGCCCGGATGGAGGCCACGCTCTTGGCGGAGATCCCGGTGACCCGGCCCACCGCGCGATCGGACCAGTGCGGGTGCGAGGACATGATGCGCCGCGCGGCGGCGGCGCGTTCGGCGAAGGACAGCGGCAGGCCGTGGCTGATGTTGGCCTGCACGGCGAGGACGAAGGCGTCGTGCGCGTTGCCGGTGAAGAACCGGACGTCGATCTCCCGCTGGCCGCGGGCGCGCGCGGCGTGCAGCCGGTGCATCCCGTCGATGACCCGCATGGTCTCGCGGTGCACGATTATGGGGGGCAGTTCTTCCTCCGATTCGGCGAGCAGGTTCACGTGCTCGGCGTTCTCCCCGGCCAGTCGCGGTGAATCCGCCGGGACGAGGTTGGAAATTGCTATTCTGGTGACTTCGGTCGAGTGGTGGTCCGCGGAATCCCAGTTCCGATCGGTTTCCCCGCGGGTCGCGGATGGGTGGTGTTCCCGGGTCATCGTCGAGCGCTCCCTGGGTCTCGATGAATCAGGTGGTGTCCGCCCCTGCCGAGCAGTGCCGAGAAGTCGACCGAATGCGCCGCTGGGTCTCGGCGCTCCGGGGTCGAGGGTGCGAGGCGGCCATCCGGTCCCGGGGCGAGCTGACCTGACGCGCCTGGTCACCGGGCGATCGGGAGGCTTGGCGACGGGGCCCGGGCCTCCTTCCAGCGTCGGGACGTCGCACCCGGCCGGGGCTGCCTTGATCAAGATGGCACAGCCGGTCCCGCTACTGCAACTGATTGGCAATTGCAGCATTCGGAATACCCGGTTGGAGCAGGGTTCGCCGGTGCGAAGTTCGATTGTTCAACTTTCGGCGGCAGGGGAGGAGCTGGTGCGGAACTGCGTGCGACGTCGGTTCTCCCGATCCGGTCGGCGATTCCGCGGCAATGCTTTGACGCTTTCCGGAAATTGCCAGCGATGAACCTTGACACGCGTTCCCAGGCCCGTGGAAAGTGGCTCATCGCCGAGCGGTGCGCAACGCCGCTCCCACCGTCCACCGCTGCCGGGCCCGGCTGGTCCGAGGTGCCGCCGCCCGGGACCGGGGTGGTGCGAACCGCAGGAGGATTCCGATGGATGGCCAGCAGCTCCGGGTCGGCGTCGTCGGCGTCGGGCGGATGGGAGCCGACCACGCGCTGCGCGTCCACGAGCGGACCAGTGGCGCCCGGCTGGTCGCCGTCGCCGACCCGGACCTCGCCCGGGCGCAGCGGATCGCCGCGAGCACCGGCGCCCGCGCGTGCCAGGACCCCTTCGACGTCGTGGCCGCATCCGATGTGGACGCACTGGTGATCGCCGCGCCGGGGGCGGCGCACGAGCAGCTGCTGCTGGCGGCGATCGAGCGCGGGGTCCCGGTGCTCTGCGAGAAACCACTGGCCCCGGATGCGGGCTCCGCGCTGCGGATCGTGGAAGCCGAGGTGGCCCGGGGCCGGCACCTGGTCCAGGTCGGGTTCATGCGCCGCTTCGACCCGGAGCACGTTGAGCTCAAGAGGGTGCTGGACGCCCAGGAACTCGGTCGCGCGCTGCTGCTGCACTGCCAGCACCGCAACGCTTCGTCACCGCCCGGTTTCACCACCGAGATGCTGATCCAGGACTCGGTGGTGCACGAGTTCGACGCGATCCGCTGGCTGCTGGACGCGGAGATCAGCGCGGTGACCGTGCAGTGGCCGCGGTCGTCGGCGAACGCACCCGCGCACCTGGTCGACCCCCAGGTGGTGGCGGTCGAGACCACCACCGGCGTGCTCGCCGACGTCGAGATCTTCGTCAACGCCGGTTTCGGCTACCAGGTGCGCTGCGAGGCGGTGGGGGAGCAGGGCACCGCCGTGATCGGTGCCGGTGCGGGGGTGGTGACCCGCCGTGGTGGCCGCCGCTGCACCGCGGTCGCGGCCGACTTCCGGGACCGCTTCGGCGCGGCCTTCGACCGGGAGCTCCAGCACTGGGTGCACACTGCTCGGGGCGGCCCGGTGCGGGGAGCCGCCAGCGCCTGGGACGGCTACGCCGCCGCGGCGGCCTGCGAAGCCGGTGTCCAGGCGCAGCGGACCGGCCGCCGGAGCGAGGTCAGGCTGGTCGACCGGCCGGACTTCTACGCCTGACCGCACCAGGCCCGCGGGTCCCGCGTGCGCGTGCGGTGTCCGGGTGCTCGCGGTCCGTGGTGAACGGATGCGGCGCGCGGGCCGCTGCTGCCGGTGGCGGGCTCGGGGCCCGTGCTTTTGGCGGAACCCTACAAATCTCGGTCTCGAATGCTGGCGCGTTGCTCCTCTCGCAACCGATCGCCATCAGGCAGGGTTGAGGTCAAGTTCGGCGACGTTCCCGACCGGGGAGCCGTCGCCTTTCTCGTGCTGTCGGAGATGTGAGGCTCGGTGTTCAGTCGTATTGCCATCGTGAACAGGGGAGAGGCCGCGGTGCGGCTGATCCACGCCGTCCGGGAGGTCAACGCCGAGGGCTCGGCGCGGATCCGGACGATCGCGCTCCACACCGATGTGGACGCCACCTCCACCTTCGTCCGCGAGGCCGACATCGGGTACTGCCTGGGCCCGGCCTCCGCGCGTCCCTACCTGAACCTCGAGGTGCTGGAACGCGCCCTGGTCGAGACCGGCGCCGACGCGGTGTGGGTCGGGTGGGGCTTCGTGGCCGAGGACCCCGCCTTCGCCGAGCTCTGCGAGAAGCTGGGCGTGACCTTCATCGGCCCGAGCCCGGAGGCCATGCGCCGCCTCGGTGACAAGATCGGGGCGAAGCTGCTCGCGGAGGAGGCCGGGGTGCCGGTGGCGCCCTGGAGCCGTGGCGCGGTCGAGGACCTCGAGGGCGCGCTGCGCGCGGCGAAGGACATCGGCTACCCCCTGATGCTCAAGGCGACCGCCGGTGGTGGCGGCCGCGGCATCCGAGTCATCCACTCCGAGGATGAGTTGGCGGAAGCCTACGAGCGCACCAGCCTGGAGGCCGAGCGCGCCTTCGGCAGCGGGGTGCTGTTCCTGGAGCGGCTGGTCACCGGCGCCCGCCACGTCGAGGTCCAGGTGATCGCCGACGGGCAGGGCACGGCCTGGGCGCTGGGGGTCCGGGACTGCTCGGTGCAGCGCCGCAACCAGAAGATCATCGAGGAGTCGGCCTCGCCGGTGCTGGGCGCCGAGCAGGTGCGCGAGCTCAAGGCCGCCGCCGAGCGGCTGGCGCTGGCCGCCGACTACCGCGGTGCCGGGACGGTGGAGTTCCTCTACCAGCCCACCGAGCAGCTGTTCGCCTTCCTCGAGGTCAACACCCGGCTGCAGGTGGAGCACCCGATCACCGAGGCCACCACCGGCATGGACCTGGTCAAGGCCCAGCTGCACGTCGCGGCGGGCGGCAAGCTCGAAGGCGGGGCACCGGCCGAGGTCGGGCACGCGGTCGAGGCCCGGCTCAACGCCGAGGACCCGGACCGCGACTTCGCGCCCGCCCCGGGCCGGATCGCCCTGCTCGACCTGCCCGCCGGGCCCGGCATCCGCGTCGACACCGGGGTCAGCGAGGGCGACACCATCCCCGCCGACTTCGACTCGATGATCGCCAAGATCATCGCCTACGGGCGGAACCGGGACGAGGCGCTCGGCCGCCTGCGGCGGGCGCTGTCCCAGACCACCGTGATCATCGAGGGCGGCACCACCAACAAGAGCTTCCTGCTCGACCTGCTCGACGAGCCCGAGGTGGTCGACGGCAGCGCCGACACCGGCTGGATCGACCGCGTCCGCGAGCAGGGCCGCCTGGTCTGCGACAGCGGCTCCGGGATCGCGCTGGCCGCGGCGGCGATCGAGGCCTACGAGGACGAGGCGCAGGTCGAGCTGCAGCGACTGCTGTCCACCGCGCACGGCGGTCGGCCGCAGGTCCAGCACGAGGGGGGCCGCGCGATCGACCTCAAGCTGCGCGGCGCCAGCTACCGCGTGCTGGTCGCCCAGGTGGGCCCGCAGCGCTACCGGGTCGGCTTCGCCAACGGCGACGACGTGCGCATGGTCGACGCCGAGCTTGAGCGCTTCGACGCCGCCACCGGCCAGCTGCTGGTCAACGGTCAGCGGTTCCGGCTGGTCACCGGCACGCACGGCCCGATCCACCTGGTCGAGGTGGACGGCGTGACGCACCGGATCAGCCGCGACGAGGGCGGCGTGCTGCGCTCCCAGTCACCGGCGCTCGTGGTCGCCACCCCGCTGGAGGTCGGCGCCGAGGTCGAGGCCGGGGCACCGGTGCTGGTCCTGGAGAGCATGAAGATGGAGACGGTGCTGCGCGCGCCGTTCCGCGCCCGGTTGCGGGAGTGCCTGGTCTCGGTCGGCAGCCAGGTGGAGACCGGTGCTCCGCTGCTGCGCCTGGAACCGATCGGCGAGGACGGCGACGAGGCCGCGAGCGCGGAGAACACCGCCGAGGTCGTGCTGCCCGAGGAGCCCACCGGGGTGTCCGCGCGGGACCGCGTGCAGCGCGGGCTGCAGGACCTGCGCAGCCGCCTGCTCGGGTTCGACGCCGACCCGCACGACCAGCAGCGCGTGCTCGCCGACTACCTCGCCGCCCGCGCCGAGCTGGTGGACTCCGGACAGCGGCCGCTGACCGGCGAGGTCGACCTGCTGTGGGTCTTCGCCGACCTGTCGGAGCTGAGCCGGAACAAGCCGGTCGCGCAGGAGTCCACCGCCGACGACCAGGTGCACAGCCCGCGCGAGTTCTTCCACGCCTACCTGCAGAGCCTGGACGTCGAGCGGGCCGGACTCCCGGCCTCCTTCCAGGACCGGCTCACCCGCGTCGTCGGGCACTACGGCGTCGACGGCCTGGACCGGACCCCCGCCCTGGAGGAAGCGGTCTTCCGCATCTTCCTGGCCCAGCAGCGGGCCGCATCGGACGTGGTCGTGGTGACCACGCTGCTCAAGCAGTGGCTGACCGAGCCGCTGCCCCCGGCCGCGGTGCGCGAGACTGTCGGCCACGCCCTCGAACACCTCATCGTGGCGACCCAGGTGCGTTTCCCGGTGGTCGGCGACCTCGCGCGCAGCCTGGTGTTCCGCTGGTTCGCGCAGCCGATGCTGCGGCGCACCCGCGCCGAGGTCTACACCGACGTGCGCAGGCACCTGCGCCACCTCGACGAGCACCCCGACGCGCCGGACCGCGCCGAGCGCATCGCCGCCATGGTGGCCAGCCCGGAACCGCTGGTGCGGCTGCTCGGCCAGCGGATCGGGCGCGACGGCTCCGACCACGGGCCGCTGCTGGAGGTGCTCAGCAGGCGCTACTACCGGGACCGGGCGCTGGAGGACCTGCAGTGCCTGCGCAGCGGCGAGCGCTCGCTGGTCACCGCCGAGTACGACCTGGACGGGAGCCGCCTGCGGCTGGTCGCCACGGCCGCCGAGTTCGGCGAGCTCGCCGACGCGGTCCGGGCGGTCACCGAGGCGGCCAGCCCGTCCGCCGAGCTGGTCGCGGACATCTACCTGACCTGGAACGACCAGCCGGAGGACGCCGACGCCGCCGCGGCCGCGCTGCGCGAGGTGCTGGCCGACCTGCCGCTGCCGGACCGGCTGCGACGCGTGACCACCACGGTCGCGGGTCGTCGCGGCGCGGTGCTGCACCACCACTTCACCTTCCGCCCGGGCGAGGGCGGCCTGGTCGAGGAGCGCATCATCCGCGGTCTGCACCCGCTGGTCGCCCAGCGGCTGCAGCTGCACCGGCTGGAGAACTTCGACATCACCCGCCTGCCGTCGGCCGACGAGGACGTCCACCTGCTGCGCTGCGTCGCCCCGGAGAACCCGGCCGACGAGCGGCTGGTCGCGATGGCGCAGATCCGCGACCTGACGCCGCTGCGCGACTCCGACGGCCGGGTGGTGGCGCTGCCCGCGGCCGAGGCGGTGCTGGACGCCTGCCTGGACGCGATCCGCCGGGTCCAGGCCCAGCGCCCGGCCCGGAAGCGGCTCGACGCCAACCGGATCGTGCTCTACGTGTGGCCCTCCAGCGACATCACCGAGCAAGCCCTCAACGCGGTCGTCGCGCGGGTCGCGCCGCGAACCGCGGGGGCCGGGCTGGAGGAGGTCCTGTACCTCGGTCGGCACCGGGACGAGGAGACCGGTGAGCTCAGCGACGTCGCGCTGCGGCTGGCCTACGGGGCCGGGTCCGGGCTGACCGTCGAGCTCACCGAGCCGCCGACCGAGCCGATCCAGCCGCTGGACGACTACGGCCAGCAGGTGCTGCGCGCCCGGCGGCGCGGCAACGTCTACCCGTACGAGCTGATCGACGTGGTGGCCGGGACCAACGGGACCTTCGTCGAGCACGACCTGGACGGCACCGGCGCGCTGGTCCCGGTGGACCGGCCGAAGGGCCTGAACACCGCAGGCATCGTGGCGGGCGTGGCCAGCACGCCGACCGAGCGCTACCCGGAGGGCGTCAAGCGCGTGGTGCTGCTGGGCGATCCGACCAAGGCGCTCGGCGCGCTCTCCGAGCCGGAGTGCGCGCGGGTGATCGCCGCCCTGGACCTCGCCGAGCGCGAGCAGGTCCCGGTGGAGTGGTACGCGCTGTCGGCCGGGGCCCGCATCTCGATGGACTCCGGCACCGAGAACATGGACTGGGTGGCTGCCGCGCTGAAGCGGATCGTGCACTTCACCCAGGACGGCGGCGAGATCAACGTCGTGGTGGCCGGCATCAACGTGGGCGCCCAGCCGTACTGGAACGCCGAGGCCACGATGCTGATGCACACCAAGGGCGTGCTGGTGATGACGCCGGACTCGGCGATGGTGCTCACCGGCAAGCAGTCGCTGGACTTCTCCGGCGGCGTGTCGGCCGAGGACAACTTCGGCATCGGCGGCTACGACCGGGTGATGGGCCCGAACGGGCAGGCCCAGTACTGGGCGCCCGACCTGGCCGGTGCCCGGCGGGTGCTCATGGGGCACTACGACCACACCTACGTCGTGCCGGGCGAGACCGCGCCGCGCCGGGCCCGCACCTCCGACCCGGTGGACCGCGACATCTCCGACTACCCGCACGCGGTGGAGGGCAGCGACTTCAGCACGGTCGGGGAGGTCTTCTCGGCGGCCACCAACCCGGACCGCAAGAAGCCCTTCGACATCCGCACCGTGCTGCGCGCCATCGCCGACCAGGACCACCCGGTGCTGGAGCGCTGGGCGGGCATGGCCGACGCGGAGACCGCGGTGGTGCAGGACGCGCACCTCGGCGGGTTGCCGGTCTGCCTGGTCGGGATCGAGTCGCGGTCGGTTCCGCGCCGCGGCTTCCCGCCCACCGACGGCCCGGACACCTACACCTCCGGCACGCTGTTCCCGCGGTCGTCGAAGAAGGTGGCGCGGGCGATCAACGCGGCCAGCGGCAACCGCCCGCTGGTGGTGCTGGCGAACCTGTCCGGCTTCGACGGCTCGCCGGAGTCGATGCGCAAGCTGCAGCTGGAGTACGGCGCCGAGATCGGCCGCGCGGTGGTGAACTTCGAGGGCCCGATCGTGTTCTGCGTGATCTCGCGGTACCACGGCGGGGCGTTCGTGGTCTTCTCCAAGGCGCTGAACCCGAACATGACCGTGCTGGCCGTGGACGGCTCGTTCGCCTCGGTCATCGGTGGTGCCCCGGCGGCGGCCGTGGTCTTCGCCGGTGAGGTCAACGCGCGCACCGCGAAGGACCCGCGGGTGCAGGAGCTGGAGGCCCGGGTGGCCGCGGCCGCCGACGTCGAGCGCGCCACGCTGGCCACCGAGCTGGCCGAGCTGCGCTCGTCGGTGCGGGCCGAAAAGCTCGGCGCGGTGGCCGCGGAGTTCGACGCGGTGCACAGCATCCAGCGCGCGGTGGAGGTCGGTTCGGTGGACGTCCTTCCTCGACAACGTCAAGGCGGGCCACCTCGACCGCTGACACCGTGCGAGCAGCGGCCCCA